>MHDQ01000001.1 GCA_001803565.1 Nitrospinae bacterium RIFCSPLOWO2_12_FULL_45_22
AGGGTTTGTCAAGTTGACAAAGTAAATAAGCCCGCCTATACTGATTGGGTCACAATAAAGGAAGCTGGGTAGATAATGCTCCTGCGTCTTATCATAAATAAGGATAGAGGCTAGATTATAATTCATATGGGGTATGGACACTTAGCAGAGTTTGTGGCTTGCCTGGAACGAGCTGGTGAACTGAAGCGGATCAAGGTGGAGACCGACTCGTATTTAGAGATCAGTCAAATTACTGATCGGGTATGTAAGAGCCGGGGGCCTGCATTGTTGTTTGAACGGGTTAAAGGGTTCAATATGCCGGTGCTAACCAATACTTTTGGGTCTTATAAGCGGATGTCCCTTGCGCTGGGTGTGAATGACCTGGAGGAAGTGAGTAAAAAAATAGAATCCCTCTTAGAGATGGGAATCCCTCAGGGCCTCATCCAGAAGCTCCGCTTGATACCTAAATATGCCCGCCTAATGGGCTATATACCAGAGGTAGTTAAGAAAGGGTCTTGCCAGGAAGTAATTTATCAAAATGATGCTTCGTTTGGCCGGCTGCCCATATTACAATACTGGCCTAAAGATGGCGGACGCTACTTAACCGCTACCCAGGTATTTACTAAAAACCTGGAGGATGGCAGGCGTAATGTAGGGATGTACCGGATGCAAGTCTATGACGATCATCGGACAGGGCTCCATTGCCATATCCATCATGATGGATATAGGGTATTCAGGCAATACCAGGAGGCCCAGACGAATATGGAAGTAGCAATAGCTTTGGGGGGTGATCCCGCGGTTACTTACGCGGCTAGTGCCCCTATGCCCTGGGGAATGGATGAGCTATTGCTAGCGGGGTTTCTTAGAGGTAAGAAGGTAGAGCTGGTAAAATGCAAGACAATAGATTTAGAAGTGCCGGGCAATGCTGAGATAATACTGGAGGGTTATGTAGACCCAGGAGAGATGGCTGAAGAAGGTCCTTTTGGTGACCATACGGGGTATTACTCACCACCCGACTATTATCCGGTCTTCCATCTGACCTGTATAACCCACCGACAAAACCCTATCTTCCCAGCTATTTTGGTAGGGAAACCCCCGATGGAAGATGCCTTTTTAGGCAAAGCTACTGAGAGAATCTTCCTACCCCTTATCAGAAGCCAGGTACCAGAGATTATTGATCTGAACCTTCCAGTAGAAGGCGGGTTCCATAACCTGGCGATTGTTTCTATCAAAAAAGAATACCCTTTTCATGCCCGTAAAGTTATGCATAGCTTATGGGGTTTAGGTCAGTTGATGTTTCTCAAGGTTATTATTATAGTAGATGAAGATGTGGATGTGCATAACTGGTCAGAGGTGATCTGGAAAGTAGGGAACAGTATTGATCCTAAGCGGGATATTTGTTTTGCTGATGGGCCAGTAGATGTGCTGGATCATGCCTCTTATCTACCTATGGTGGGTTCTAAGATGGGGATTGATGCTACCAAGAAATGGCGTGAGGAAGGGTATGACCGGGTCTGGCCAGAAGAGGCCCGCATGAGTCCGGAGATAGTCCAACTGGTAGAGAAAAGGTGGAAGGAATATGGGCTGGGATAAGCTAAAGGTTATTCTACAGGATATAAAATTCCAGCATAGTATCTTTGCCTTACCGTTCGCCTTAATGAGTGCCTTTTTAGCCGCTCAGGGCATCCCTCCTCTGAATAAACTCCTCTGGATATTAGTGGCCATGGTATCGGCCCGAAGTAGTGCCATGGCCTTTAATCGGATGGTAGACTTTAAGTATGACCGGCTAAATCCCCGCACCCAGGCCTGGGCCTTACCTGCTGGCCAGATAAATCTATGGCAGTACGGGTTATTTTTAGCCCTAAACCTGGGGCTTTTCTTTTTTGCCTGTTACTCGCTTAATAGCCTGGCCTTTTACCTCGCCCCAGTGGCTATTGCTATAATCTTTTTCTACTCCTTTACTAAGCGCCTTACCTATTTGAACCATTTATTCCTGGGCCTGGCCCTTGGTATAGCTCCAGTTGGGGCCTGGATCGCCATAAGAGAAGAGCTATCCATAGAAGCCCTATTGCTCTCTGGCGCTGTACTGTTCTGGGTGGCAGGGTTTGATATTTTATATGCCTGTCAGGATGTAATATTTGATCGGCAGCAAGGGCTATATTCCTGCCCAGCCAGGTTTGGCATTGCGGAGGCCCTGGTATTTGCCCGAAGGCTGCATACCGGGATGATTATCCTACTCTTGCTGTTAGTTATAGTATCTCCTTTAAAATACCTATATCTGACCGGGGTATTACTGGTAGCTATTATGCTTGGCTATGAACATTCCTTAGTGAAACCCCATGATCTCTCCCGCTTAAATACCGCCTTTTTTACCCTGAATGGTGCCGTCAGTCTGGTCCTTATGGTCTTTACGATCATGGAGTTATTATGAGCACAGAAATCAACTTTTCGGATGCGGCATTAAAGACGATGGAAGAAAAGATAAGAGCGGGTGAACGTCTCTCTTTTGCTGATGGGTTGACCCTTTTCCAGTCGCACGATCTGCTGGGAATCGGCTATTTAGCCAATATAGTGCGGGAGAGGTTCAATGATAACCGGACCTATTTCATCTACAACCGCCATATTAACTATAGCAACACCTGTGAGAACCGGTGCTATTTCTGTGCCTTTAGCCGCGACAGAGCCGAGCCTGGGGCCTTTACCCTGAGTTTGGCTGAGGTCTTAGAAAAGGCTTCACAGGTTGCCAAAGAGCCAATAACAGAGTTTCATATTGTGGGGGGACTTAATCCTGACCTGCCTTTCTCCTATTATCTGGACATGTTACGTGAGCTAAAAAAACTTTACCCGCAGGTTCATCTCCAGGCCTTCACGGCTGTCGAGGTGGATTATTTTTCTCGGATAGCTGGTTTGTCGCTGGAAGATACCTTGAAGGAGCTAGCCACCGCCGGGTTAGGTTCTCTGCCTGGGGGCGGTGCCGAGGTCTTTAGCCCCCGGGTCAGGCAAGCCTTATGCCCGAAGAAGATATCGGGAGAGAGGTGGCTGGAGGTGATGCAAGCGGCTCACCATCTGGGTATTAAAAGCAATGCCACTATGCTCTATGGTCATATTGAAACTCCGGAAGAGCGGATTGACCACTTGATGAAGCTACGAGAGCTGCAGGATAAGACCCAGGGCTTTATGACCTTTATCCCCCTGGCCTTCCATCCACAAAATACTCAATTGGCTCATCTGCCTCCTACCACTGGGTTTCTGGATTTGAAGACCCTGGCTATCAGCCGCTTGATGCTGGATAATTTCCCTCATATCAAGGCCTTCTGGATCATGTTAGGATTAAAATTAGCCCAGCTCTCCCTTAGCTTTGGCGTAGATGACCTGGATGGGACGGTAATAGAAGAGAAGATTACCCATGCTGCCGGTGCCCAGACCGCGCAGGGTGTGAGCCAGCAAGAACTGATCCAGGTGATCGAAGAAGCAGGTCGTATCCCGGTAGAGCGAGATACCGTCTATAATCTTATCCCAAAAACCAGCAGTAGGTGAAACACAAATCTTCACTTACCTTTTTCTCAAAAAAAAAGACAACCAGGAGGAAAGCAAAGAGTTTTTGGCATCCTTCAAAAGTAGTTAACAATTTGACAAAAGGAAAATAGTTTTTTAACCCTTCACCGCAGAGAGCGCAGAGCCCACGGAGAGGCTAAAGAGTAGTTTTCTCTGCGATCTCTGCGTGCTCTGTGGTAAATTAGTAAAATGATTTTATTGACTAAAAGTGTTAACTACTTTTTGGCCGAAGTGAATGAGGCTGAGTTTTTGTATTTGAAAAATGGGTCACTTGTAAGTTATATTAATAATATCTGATAGGCATTTCTGTTGGAGGAGGGACTAGATAGATGAAAGCGGGAATTCATCCTGAATATTTTGATACTACTATAGTCTGTGCCTGTGGTGAGGCTATCCAAACCCGGTCTACCAAAAAAGACTACCGGGTGGAAATATGTTCCAAGTGTCATCCCTTTTTTACTGGGAAACAGAAGCTAATAGACTCTGCGGGACGGGTGGAGCGCTTTAGGAAAAAATATAGCAGGCGGGAGAAAGGCAAGGAGGCAGTCGTAGGGAGTGAGGAGCAAGGAGTGGGGAGTAAGGAGTGATTTAGGTTTTATATGAAGGTTATACTTTTACAAGCTACCCCTGACCCATTAAAGGCAGTAGCAAAGGCTGCCAGGCTCTGTTACTCGAGTTCGAACATAATGGATCTGGTCAATACCGATAGTGCCGAGGAGGAGGCTGAGCTGGTTGCCAGGATCGTTTCTTTAGGGCATCATTCAGTATTGGAGCATGCCAGCTTTACTTTTGGTATTGAGGGTATCTCAAGGGTCACTTCCCATCAGCTTGTGCGGCACCGTATTGCTTCTTATTCCCAGCAGAGTCAAAGATATGTGAAACAAAAAGGGCAATTCCCTTATCTTATACCACCCACTATCCAAAATAATCCAGGGCTCAGGATAGAGTATGAAAAAATGATGGGTACCATTCAGCAGCTTTACGATAAGTGCATATCCCAGGATATACCGGCAGAAGATGCCCGGTATCTATTGCCTAATGCCTGTGAAACTAAGGTCATAACCACTATGAATGCCAGGGAATTAAGGCACTTTTTCCGGCTGCGGTGTTGCCGTCGTGCCCAATGGGAGATTAGGGAGATGGCGAAGCAGATGCTGAGGCTGGTGATAGAAAAAGCCCAGGCATTGTTTCAAGGCGCTGGGCCAATATGCCTGGTCGGGCCGTGTCCAGAAGGCTCATTAGGCTGCGGTAACCCCGAAGAAGTCCGCATAGAATTCCGCTATTTATTAGATAAATACTAAATTCGAAATCCTAAATCCTAAACAAATGCGAATGATTAAAATTCAAAACTATAAAATGCTTTGGGATTTGGATCTAGGATCTTGATATTGTTTAGGATTTAGTGCTTAGGATTTAGAATTTGATCCGCTGGGTTGGTATGAGTAAATGTGACAATATTGTGTTAATGGGGTGTTAGATTAAGCTATGCTGAATAGATTAGAACAGTTAGAAAAAAGGCACCAGGAATTAACCGAACGGCTGAGCAATCCACAGATTCTTAGCCAGCAAGGGGAGTATCAGAAACTGGTTAAAGAACATGGAGAACACTCTAAGCTCCTTCAAGTATTTGCGCAATATAAACGAGCATTAGAGGATATTGCTAAAGATGAGGTCATTATTAAAGATGAGGCCGAGGACAAGGAGTTGAGGGATTTAGCCCGGCAAGACCAGGAAGAGCTAGAGAAAAAAAGGGTGGAGTTAGAGCAAAAGATCCGGCTACTATTGATCCCTAAAGACCCCAAAGATGATAAGAATATCATTTTAGAGATAAGGGCTGGCACTGGAGGGGAAGAAGCAGCCCTTTTTGTCGCTGATTTATTCCGCATGTACGGCAAATATGCCGAGAAAGAGAGATGGAGAGTACAGATGATAAATGCCCATCCTACCGGCATAGGGGGTTTTAAAGAAGCCATTGCCAGCATTGAAGGTAAAGGGGTTTACAGCAAGCTGAAGCACGAGAGTGGTACCCATCGGGTACAACGCATCCCCAGAACAGAGACCTCTGGTAGGATCCATACCTCAGCCGTCACAGTAGCGGTATTACCCGAGGCAGAAGAAATTGAAGTAGAGATAAACCCCGAAGATATCCGGGTAGATGTATTCCGCTCTTCTGGCCCTGGGGGGCAGAGTGTGAATACTACCGATTCCGCCGTACGGATTACCCATATCCCGACGGGAATAGTAGTGAGCTGTCAAGACGAAAAATCCCAACACAAGAATAAGGCCAAGGCTATGAAGGTGCTACGGGCCAGGCTGCTGGATAAGCTGGAACAAGAGCAGCAGGCAGAGATCTCGCGGAATAGGAAAAATCAGATAGGTAGTGGTGATCGTAGTGAAAGGGTTCGTACCTATAACTTTCCCCAAAACCGGCTTACAGATCACCGTATTGGCTTAACCCTGTATAAGCTAGATTCTATTATGGAAGGAGAACTGGATGAGCTGGTGGAGGCAATGACCTTGTTAGATCAAGAGCATGCCCTGGCCCAGGTAGAGTGAACGTCATTAATCACCTGTCATTAGTCATTAGGTTAAAGCCTTGTAGCTCTGCATTAACCAATGACTAATGACCAATGATGTCGCTTATAGAGGCTTAAGGTCCAAATGGTTACAAAAGCTAAAAGGGTTAGCTATTCGAAGACGGTTGCTCAGGCATTAAAATGGGCCGTTGCTTACTTGAAAAGAAGAGGGATTACCCAGCCCAACCTGGATGCTGAGGTTCTCCTGGGCCATACCCTGGCATTAGATAAGTCAGCCCTTTATTTCCAGCTCAACCACCCTATCTCTCCTACTGAATTAGCAACTTTTCGGCAAAGGATATATCGCCGCAGCCGACACGAGCCAGTAGCCTATATTATCGGCCAGAAAGAGTTCTGGTCCCTGGATTTTTCTGTCGGGCCAGAGGTATTAATCCCTCGTCCCGAGACCGAATTTTTGGTAGAAGAGACCCTGAAAATTGCCCAGGGTATGGACAAGGGTAATATTAAAATATTAGATATAGGCACTGGTAGTGGCAATATTGCTATAGCCTTAGCCAGAGAATTGGGCAGTTGTTGGATATTAGCCCTGGATATTTCCTTTAAGGCCTTGCTCCTGGCAATAAACAATATCCAGAAACATGAGGTAGAAAAGAGGGTACAGCTTATTGCCAGCGATCTTTTTCAGCCTTTGAAACGAGCCGGCGCTTCCTTCCATATTATCCTATCCAACCCACCTTATATTGCTGAGGAAGATTGGGAGTATCTCCCTCCTGATGTAAAGGAATATGAACCGAGGTTAGCCCTGGATGGAGGGGCAAAGGGGGATAGATTTTTAAGGCGTATTATCCATGAAGCCCCGGACTATCTCTTGCCAGATGGATTTCTCCTCCTGGAACTGGGCCATAATCAGGCAGAAGCAGTTCAGTCCTGGGTAGAAAAAGAGCCTCGCCTTGACTGGATCAGCATCATACCTGATTATTCAAGCATCCCTCGAGTAGTGGTTATAAAAAAATTGCCTATTCACCGCGGAGCGCAGAGAACGCTGTGATGAAACAACGGAGACGTAACCGTTCACCCGAGTGAGTTTTCTTAGCCACCAAGGCACAAAGACACCAGGGAAACGTAAAACGCAAAGCTAAAAGTGCAAAGCTGAGGAATAATTACCTTAGTGCTTCATTTCATAAATACAGTTACGTATTATGCCTATTTTTAACCTCTCCTGTATTCCTGGTTTCCTTATCATAAGCACTTTCTCTCAAATACGTCACCGTAATTATGGATTAGAGCACTTAGTTTTACACTTTGCCTTTTAAGCTTTGAGCTCCTGAGTGGCTTGGTGCCTTGGTGGCTGAATGATTACCAGAGGAGAAATTTCTTGGAAAAGATTGAGATTATAGGCGGCAGAGCATTAAATGGTAAAGTACAGATCAGCGGCTGTAAAAACTCTACCCTGCCTATCCTGGCCACCACCTTGCTCTCTAAAGGAGTACATCGGTTAAAAAATGTCCCACGGTTGAGAGATGTAACTACTTTCTGCCGACTCTTGGCGGGCATGGGCGCTGAAATCGTGGGGAGGCAAGGAGAGCGGGAATTACTCGTGGATACCACGGGCATAGATAAGTTAGAGGCCCCTTATGACCTGGTAAGGACTATGCGGGCTTCAGTACTGGTGCTGGGGCCATTACTAGCCCACTATGGAGAAGCAAGAGTATCTTTACCTGGTGGTTGTGCTATAGGGGCCCGGCCTATTGACCAGCATCTCAAAGGGTTGAAGCTCATGGGTGCCGAGATAGAGTTAATAGAAGGATATATCTATGCCCGGGCAAGGAGATTGCGAGGGGCTCCTATATATCTTGATATATCTACCGTCACTGGCACTGAGAACCTTATGCTGGCCGCTTGCCTGGCCGATGGTAAGACCATAATAGAAAATGCGGCCTGCGAACCTGAGGTAATAGAGCTAGCCCAAACGCTAATAGATAGCGGTGCCCGGATATATGGGGCTGGGACAGGTTCTTTAGAGATCCATGGTGTCACCAGCTTATCACCTATAGAACATTCCATTGGCCCGGATCGTATTGAAGCCGGGACTTTTGCTATTGCGGCAGCTATTACTCAAGGAGAAGTGGAGATAGTGGGCTGTATCCCCGAACACCTTAGGGCCCTTATTATTAAACTGAAAGAAGCAGGGGTTAAACTAGAATTAGCCGACCACTCGTTACTGGTTCAGGGGCCGGCTGCGATAAAGCCTGTTAATATAGAGACCCTGCCCTATCCCGGTTTCCCTACGGACCTGCAAGCCCAGTTTATGGCCCTGATGTGCCTGGCAGAAGGCTCTAGTATAATCAAAGAGAATGTCTTCGAGAACCGCTTCATGCATGTCGCTGAGCTGCGGAGGATGGGAGCAGATATCCAGATTCAAGGGAGTACCGCCTTAGTCAGAGGAGTAAAAGACCTTAAAGGGGCCTCGGTGATGGCAACAGATTTACGGGCCAGTGCTGCCTTAATTGTAGCCGGTTTAGCATCTAAGGGTGAAACTGTTGTTCACCGTATATACCATTTAGATCGAGGGTATGAACGGATCGAAGAGAAGCTCTCTTTATTAGGGGCAGACATAAAGAGGATACCATGAGACATCCATACCACCTTATCCCCTTAATCCTTTTTAAAATAGGGACAGCGCCTATTTTTTATTGACAGAGAGCCCGCCGTTTATTGGGGGGGGGAGAGACCCCTCTAAAATCATCTTTAATTCTTCGATGTGATCAATAAGAAAATCTGGCTCTGCCTCCTCTAATTCCTCTTTACTCCTGAAACCATAGGAAACCCCGCAGGTATATATGCTGGCCCGTTTGCCACACTCTATATCAATGCCACTATCCCCTACTATCATCACCTGTTTGGGCCTCAGGGCAAATTTTTGGATAACCAGATGGATAGAGGCAGGATCAGGCTTCCTGTGGGGTAAGCTATCACCACCTAAAACCATCTTGAAATAAGACCGGATACCTAATCCCTCCAAAACAGGGAAACAGAATTGATCAGGTTTATTAGAGATTATTATCTTGTCTAAAAACCAAAAACGCTCCAGGATCTCCTTAACACCAGGGAAAAGTACGGTATTATCCAAGAGATGTTGGCGGTAATATTCGCAGAAGATTTGCCAGGCCCTTTCTAATAGGTCATGATCGTCTCTCCCTAAGCACTGTTCTAGCAGCTTCTTGATACCCTCGCCCACAAATGTATAGATAATATCCTCTGCAAGGCCGGGTAGGCCCAATACCTGCAGGGTGTGGTTGGCTGCTTGAGCAATATCTTTTTTAGAGTCAATCAGGGTGCCATCCAAATCAAAGATAATTAACTTCAAGTTATTGTGCATATTTTCCTATTATACTTATATTTCCACAATATTCCAGCAATACCTGACCTAAATTATAGACCGCCTTTTCTTGCCTATTTTTGGTTTATTAGAAATAGAAAATGCTGGATTCAGAATCCAGCAGAAAGATTTTTATCTCCTGACTCCTAACATTTTCTTGTGCCTTCTGTGCCTTTTTGTGGCTAAACTTTTACGTTTATTATTGATTTTTAATTTAATTTATCATAACATTACACTAAATATTCTGTCTGGGGAGGTGGAGCCCTTGTTACCGGATTATTTAAGATACTGGGGTTTTGAGAAACCCCCTTTCTCATTAGCGCCTGACCCAGAGATGCTCTATTTTAGCGCCCAGCATCGGGAAGGTTTGCTCCGGCTCAAATACGCTGTTTACAGTAACAAGGGTGGTGCGCTTCTGGTTTCCGACCATCCCGGGGATGGTAAGACCAGTTTGTTGCTCAAGCTGATCGCTGACCTGAGAGAAGAATCTAAAGAGAAGATAGTAGTAGCTTTTCTGGATCATCCTACCTTGACTGCCCCGCAAATGATCAGAGAGATTACCCGGCAATTAACCGCTGGTAAGATATCCCGGGATAAAATACATAATCTAAACCTTTTACGGGAGCATCTAAGAAAACTCCAGGAAGAAGGGAATAAGGCTATAGCCATTGTGGATGAAGGTCAGATGTTAGCCCATAGGCCAGATCTGTTGCAGGAATTAAGGATATTGCTAAATTTGTGCTATAAAGACTCTTTCCTTTTAACTTTCATTTTTTCTGGCCAGAAACCTCTAGAGATCGCTGTCCGGCGCATGCCCGAATTCTGGCAGCGGCTGCCAGTACGGTTTTTCTTAGGGAATCTCAATCTAAGCGATACCAAGGGCCTGATAAAGTATCGGCTCCAGAATGCCGGTATTGAAGAGAGAGAAATTTTTACCGACACGGCTTATGAGGGTATATACCGCTTTTCTCAAGGATGTCCCAGGGTAATCTGTACCGTAGCAGACCTGGCTTTGCTTATAGGCCATACCAGTTATGCCAAAAAGATAGATTTTGTTCAAGTATCACAAGCCTGTGCGGATATGAATAAGACGGGTACTGCTACTCATTACTACCATTACCTCCAATCTAAAGATCAGGAAAGACCTGTCACCTATCCATCCGAACCGGACAAGAGGGATATTGTAGAGGAAGGGCAAACCTCCTATACCATAAAGAGGGATTTTCTCCTGGGCATAAATAAGATAAAGGCAGGAAATTTTCTGAAGAGGACCAACTATTTTGTCCGTAAATATAAGCTGGAAGGCCAAGAAGAAAAACCCTTCTTTGTCCTTCCTAAAGGGGGCCTATTCAGGGATTCAGTTCTATTAGAGATTAATGGTAATAGCCAAAACCTTTCATCTTCTAAGGCTGGTCTAGCCCTCAGCGATTCTGCTATCCATTTTATCCTGGAAAGAGATATTCATAAACTCCCCTATAGTACAATAAAGGTCTGCCGGACCATGCGCCGCATGCAAGGGGGGAAACCCGTTTACCAGCTCAGGATAGACGGAGATGCCCTATCCGGTTGGGTATCTTTCCCTTGCCTCAAAGAGGAAGCTAAAACCTTTGCTAATTTACTAGAAGGATATATTAAAGCTAAATGCAGTCTCCCTTAATCAATCAGTTATGAGGAGCTATTAGCCCTATCAACTATCTGGAGGCGGAATACGCACTAATAAGGAAGGGGGAATAGTTATGAGTAGAAGGAAGAGTAAGGTTATATCTTTAGCGGAAGCGGCAGGACTGGTACAGGATGGGCAGACGGTTCTTATCGGCGGGTTTATCTATCATAATAAACCGATGGCCCTGATTCGGGAGCTAATAAAGAAAGGGATAAAAGACCTGACCCTGGTCGGGTGCCTTCATGGGGCCATTGATATGGACCTGCTTATTGGGCTCGGGGCCATAAAGAAACTCATGGTTCCTTATTTGGGTTTCGAGCACCTGGGTCTGGCCCCTTGTTACCGCCGGTTTGCCGAGGCGGGCCAACTGGATATCTGGGAATGTGATGAGATCCATATCATTTCTGCTATGGAAGCCGCTGCGGCTGACCTACCCTGTATGTTGACCCGCGCCGGGGTAGGCTCTGACCTATTAAAACTTAACCCCGACCTGAAGCCCTTTACTGATCCCTTCCGGGGAGAACCGTTGGTACTGGTGCCCGCTATAAAGCCGGATATTGCCCTGTTCCATGCCCCTAAAGGCGATCTTTATGGCAACATCCACCACCTGGGCAGCCCCTTTGCCGATCTGTTAGCAGCGGAAGCCACGAATCGTTGCGGTGGTAAGGTGGTGGTGTGTGTAGATGAGATAATAGCCCCAGAAGAGGTTTGGCAAGACCCCAGGAAGACCACTATCCCTCATCCCCTGGTAGACTACGTAGTAGAGGTTCCTTATGGTGCCCATCCTTGCTCCTGCCACGGCTTATATGGCACGGATGAAGCGCACATGCAGGAATATATCAGTATGGGGGGCAAACCTGAGTCTTTTCAGGACTATCTTACCCGATATATTTATAGCGTAACAAGCCAGGAAGAGTACCTGGAACGAGTGGGTGGCATAAAGAAACTGACTGAATTGAAGAGAAGCATAAGTATGGAGGAATATCTATGAGGGAAGATTATGGCAAGGCAGAACTAATGGCAGTCGTCCTCTCACGGGAGTTGAAGGATGGGGAGCTGGGCTCTCCAGGTGGGGCTTATAGCCAGATAGCTATGGCTGCTATCCGCTTAGCGCAACTAACCCATGCCCCTAACCTGTCTTATGTTTGCAGTGCAACGGGTTATATAAACCATATGGTGGGGAAGAAACCTTACCCTTTGCTCCCTTCTACTACTGACTATCGCAATATCTACGCTGGTTGCGAAGCAGCCCTGGATTTTCGCTCCATGCCCAAGCGACGAGACTTCTTCTTTGTCGGTGGCTTGCAGGTAGATAAGCATGGAAATATTAATCTATTAGGGATAGGTGACAATTATAAAAGACTAAAGATGCGGGGTCCAGGCACTGCGGGCTTGGCCTATGCTACCGCTATTGCCGGTAGGTTCTATATCTATCTGGCCCACCATTCTAAAAGGTTATTGGTAGAAAAGGTAGATTTTTTAAATGGATTAGGCTATATTAATGGCCCTGGGTCAAGGGAGCGTCTGGCCTTGCCGGGCAAAGGTCCCCAACTGGTGGTTACACCATTAGCGGTAATGGATTTTGAGGAAGAAACCAAGCGGATGCGACTGAAATCTCTGCACCCCGGTGTATCCTTGCAGGAGGTAGTAGACAATACCGGATTCGAACTTATCATCCCTGATATAATACCTACTACCACAGCCCCAACCCCGGAAGAATTAAGATGCCTCCGGGAACAGGTTGACATAAAGAGAGTGCTACCCAGCATGATAAAATAGACATAAGCGTTCAGTTATCAGCTATCAGTGGTCAGATGAGATTATCGTAAGGGGTGAGGGGTAACGGGCATAAGCGTTAACTTAAGAACACGGTGCTCTGGTGAATTCGTCATTCCGGCGAAAGCCGGAATCCAGAAGGCAACATATGAATAGGCAACCCGCAGTATATATTCTGGCAAGTAAAAGAAATGGTACGCTATATGTCGGTATAACGTCAGACGTGATCAAAAGGGTATGGGAACATAAAAATAATGTAGTGAAAGGATTCACTGAACGATACAGTGTCCATCAACTTGTTTGGTATGAATTGCACGAAACCATGGAATCGGCTATCAGGAAAGAAAAGATGTTGAAGAATTGGAAGCGAGTCTGGAAACTTGAATTGATCGAAAGGAGCAATCCGAATTGGCAGGATTTGTATGAAACGATTGTTTGACTGGATTCCGGCTTTCGCCGGAATGACGGTGCATGCTAACAATCGGAAACTGCGGGCTATAGAAGATAGCCTTAAGTTAGCGCTTATGGGGTAAAGGGGATCTCCTAATGCCTTAGCCCTTACGGATAATATTGAAAGCTGGACAATTAAAAAAAGAAAGGTGTGTATGCCAAGAAACAAAGGTTTTTTTACTAAGGTTAAAGATTTTATAGTATGGAACCTGGTAAAGGCTCTTATGAGACTTATCCAGGCCATACCCTGGTCACTACTTCCTCGATTCAGCCACTGGATAGGAAATACCATTTTGAAGACCATGCCCAGGAGGAAGGGCATTGCCTTAAATAATCTGGAAATTGCCTTAGGTGAAGGATTGAGTAATATAGAGCGGGAAAATATCCTGAAAAAGTCTATGAGCGAGGTAGTGTTAGGGGGTGCCGAGATATTAAGATACCTTTCCCACCCACCTGACTCGTTTTTAGCTAAAATTGATTTCCAGGGCAAAGAATATCTAGACCAGGCCCTGAGGCAGGGTCGAGGAGTTATTTGTTTTGGTGCTCATTTTGGCAACTTCCCTTTGATGTTGATGGCCCTGGCAAATACCGGCTACCCAGTATTTGCTATTACCCGAGAACCCAAGAATGCTCGCTTAGCCCATTTTTTCGACCGGCTAAAAGAACAAGCCGGGATTGGTTATATCTCTGACAAACCTAAGGATATCTGCTTGCGCCGGGCTTTGCAATGCCTGAGAGGTAATAACATACTTTTTTTACAGATAGACCTGAATGTAATCTCCGGCGCTGTCTGGGCCGAATTTTTCGGCAAATTAGTACCCACTTATCCGGGGGCAGTAATCCTCGCCTTAAGGACGGGTGCGCCCCTTATACCACTATTTATATACCGGAGAGATACCCTCTTCCATAAGATCGTTGCTGGCCCACCTATACCTCTGGATATTACTGGGAATAAAGAGAAGGATCTAGTAAAGAATCTTTCCAGGTTAAATAAGGTCATAGAAGAGTTTATCCGGCAGGATCCCACAGCCTGGTGGTGGCTACATAGGCGATGGCGCAAAGCCCGGCCCTTAATCTAAGCCTTCAGCCATCAGTGTTCAGCCCTCAGTTTCCAGGCTTGAGTCTGATTGCCGGGCGCTCACAAGAAAGGAAAGGGAGATGTTTGATGTCCGAGAGATAAGTAAATACTTGCCACACCGTTACCCATTTGCCCTGGTAGATAGGATAGTGGAGATGGAAAAGTTTAAGCGAGTTGTAGGGATAAAGAATGTCACCGTAAATGAACCATTTTTTCAGGGCCATTTTCCTGACAACCCTATCATGCCTGGGGTATTGATACTAGAGGCTATGGCCCAGATAGGTGGGGTCTTAGGACTTTATTCCCTGGAAAGGCAAGGGGATCAACATATCTACTTCTTAGGGATAGATAAGGCCCGATTCAGAAAACCGGTGACCCCCGGTGACCAGATCCGATTCGAGCTGGAAGTAATCCATCATCGAGGGGGTATATGGCGATTTAAAGGGACTGCCCTGGTAGATGGCAACATGGTAGCAGAAGCAGAACTGTTGGCTATGACCCAGGGTAGTCAAGGAAAATAATCAGCCATGTCCATCCATCCTACTGTTATTATTGATAAGACAGCGGAGATAAGTCCGGAGGTAGAGATCGGCCCCTATTGTTATATTGGCCCTCAGGTCATTATTGAGCCGGGGTGCTTGATTGGGCCTCAAGTGGTAATTTTAGAAGGGACCAGGATAGACAAAAACTGCTCTATCTATCCCGGCGCTATTATTGGCGGCAAGCCCCAGGATTATAAATTTAAGGACACTCCCTCTTTTGTTGAGATCGGGGAGGGCAATATTATCCGGGAATATGTTACTATTCACCGCTCATCGGAAGAAGGGGGAAAGACCGTTATAGGTAATAATAACTTCCTGATGGCTTATACCCATATCGCCCATGACTGTAAGATCGGCAATCAGGTAGTAATAACTAATTATACCGGCCTTTCTGGCTACGTTACCGTAGAAGATAAAGCCATTATTTCTGGTTATGTCGCCATACATCAATTTTGCCGGGTAGGGGAGCTGGCTATAATAAGCGCCCAAACTGGCCTGTCTAAAGATATACCACCTTTTATGATTGGCGAGGGCCGGCCTTGCCTAATAAGGGGGATAAATGCTATTGGTTTGCGGCGGAATGGTATTCCACCCAAAGTACGGTTGGATATTCAACGGGCCTACCGTATACTATTCCGCTCTCAGCTTAATACTTCCCAGGCATTGGAGCGGATCAAAGAAGAGATAGAAACGGGCCGAGAGATAGCCCATCTAATCAGTTTCATTGAAAGCTCTCAGCGCGGTATCCACAAAGCCAAAGGGCTAATGGAAGGAGAAGAATAGGTCATCAGGTAATTACGCAATCATCTAATGACCCATTAACCTAATTACCCAAGGAGGTAAAGATAGATGGAGCATTATGAGATTTTAGGGTTAGACCTGGGAGTAGAAAATAATCAGGTAGTGGGACAGGTAACAGGTGAGTTGAGCAAGGAATTATCCCTTTTCTTTTCTCTATTCTTAGCGCAGTTGAATAAAAATAAAGTCCTAGCTTCTAAAAATGGGTCTAATATATATAGTCTCTTCCTGCCATCTCTTCCCTCTAACGCCGGTACTCGCGAGCTTATCCGTAAACTAATGCGTAAATTTTTTCACCGCCGCATCCCCGCCACCTTAACCTTCGCAGTGACTTATCACTGCCAGGCAACTTGTATCCATTGCAGTTCCGAGCAGCATAAGTCTGCGGGTAAGGAAGAGCTCTCTACCAGTGAATGTCAGCGGGTAATAGATCAAGCCCTGGACCTGGGAGTGATAAACATTGTCTTCACTGGTGGTGAGCCGCTCTTAAGAAAAGATATCTTCCAACTGATCAAGCATGTAGATAAAGACCGGGCTATTTGCAATATGTTTACTAATGGCCAATACCTCACCGATGATAATATAGAAAAACTGCTAGAAGCCGGTATATATGCCCTCTTAGTCAGCCTGGATAGCCCTGATCCGGAAAAGCATGATAGTTGGCGGCGGATACCGGGATTGTTTGAAATGACTACGGCTGGTATTCAGCGGGCTTTAAAAGCGGGGATCCTTACCGGTATATCTACCTATATATCCCGGGAAGGGCTAGCTGCGGGTGATCATGAAAAGATGATGGAATTGGGTAGACAACTCGGAGTGCATGAGGTAATCTTCTTTGATACTTTGCCGGCTGGTAGATTCCGGGATAACTATGAAGGTCTGCTGACCATGGAAGATAAAGAAGTTATTCGGGATTTTACCAATAAGTATCTCTATGATACCCAGTATCCAGGCATTATCACCCAGGCCTGGATCAACCACCCTAAGGGCTCAGGCTGTTTTGCTGGCAACGAACAATTTTATATTACCGCTTATGGTGATGTCTGTCCCTGTGATTTTACACCGCTATCTTTTGGCAATATAAGGGAGGCTGAGCTAAAGGATATCTGCGATAAGATGCTTAAGCATGAGGAATATAGAGAGAAGCGGGCTCATTGTCGCGTGCAGGACCCCATCTTCCGTAGTAAGTATTTATCAACCATACCAACCGGAGCGCCGTTGCCTTATCTATTAACATAAGAAGACCTTAACTCATAATCTTCTCGTTATGCTCCTGGTCTTCTTTGCAGGAAATACATAGGGTTGCTACTGGCCGGACCTTCAGGCGGTTCTCGTCAATCTTTTCCCCACACTCCTTGCAGATGCCAAAGGTACCATTCTCTATCCTCGAGAGGGCTTCATCAATCTTCTTAAGCAACTTCCGTTCCCGGTCCCTCAAACGCAATAAGAAATTCCGGTCAGTTTCCCAGCGAGAGCGATCAATGGTGTCAGGAAATTCTTGCTTCCGATTCCTTAACTCCGTATTGACAGTTTTGGTAGCCTCTTCAATAATGACCTGTTTGCGTTTCAGAAGCTCAGCCTCAAAATGTTTGAGCTTTTTCTTATTCATGCCCCTTTCCCCTTAAATAATTAAGGCAAATCACTAAATGCTGTAATATTTATAATAATTTCGGCCATATGTCAAGAAAGATTAGGCTAATTCAGCATTTTCCAGGGGATTTGCCGTTGTAGTCAACCTTTCTTAGAAGTTTACCTGGAGCCTCAGGCCGAAGATCCACAGTCCATCTTTATCACCATCTCCCCCAGGGTTTATGACATACTGAATATCCGGCGTAATGGCTACCTCGCCCCAGAGGTTATACCGGTAATAGAGCTCAAAATAATGCTCATTCTTATCGGCTTTGTACCCATCAACATCCAGCGAGTGTTTTTTATAGTCCTTACTGGTACGGCTCAGGCCATAGGCAAAGCCCAGATGGTCTTTGGCCCGGTGCCATCGGTTGCCTATAACCCTGCCACCCAGCGTAATTACCTGGTCAAATTGGGATACTTGGGGGTCTTGATAACCATAGCGGGCAAAGAGGGCCAGATTGCTACTAATACCCTGGTCTATGCTGAAACCGAACCCTTTATTATGCTTGCCATTACCATCAGGGTTCTTCCATACGCTATGCTCCCGATTATTTTGCCAGGCATAAAGGCGGTAATTACCCTCCAGACCATAGTATCTGCGGTTGATATCTAATTCTGCGATCACGAAAGGCTCCCGGAAGGTATCCGAAAAATCCCCATCACTATCAAAATAGCCCAGTGAGCCTTCGACGGTTAGCCCTTTCTGATAGATAGAGGTAAAACGGTAGGCCAGCCGGCTTCCAAAGCCATAACCATTATCATCCCCTCCCCAGTCAATACCTAAATTATTGACGAATAGATCGGCCATAAACTGGTCGGTCTCGGTATTGGCCAGGCGGTTGGTATCAAAGAAGGCCGTGGGGTCCATTTTGCCCATGTTGAAAGAGAAACGTTGGTCGTAAATGGATGGCCAGGGATAGGTGGTGCCAAACCAGGCTTCTACCCATTGAAAGCGGGCATCGTCGAATTCCAGGTCAGAGTTAGGCCCGGAGAAGGTGTTGGGGAGCCACTTGGCTACCCCCTCCCCTTGGCCTACATCGGCCCGAAAAAAAAGATTCCCATAGGGTCCCACTGGTAAGCCAAGATTAAGATCGGCCGAGGTCGATAAGTCTCCTTTATTCTTTCTGCCGGTATTATTTTCCGTTCGCTGCATGATCAGAGTAAGGTCCCCACCCGCCTCAACGCTAGATATAGTTTCCAGGAGTTGAGCGGGATACTGCCGATAGCCTAAGCGATCCACTTCTCTCTCCAGGTATTGAACCCGTTCTTCGACGACCGGCTCTCCTGTCTCCTTTTCTACCAGCTTCTTTTCCAGTAGCTCAATCCGGGCCTTGAGTAACTTTATCTCTTCCTCCATTGTTAGCCCCAACGAAGGGATAGGTAATAGAATCAGCCAACCCAATACCATCCCACTAATAATCCAGCGATAGCAAGACATCTTTTATCCCTCCTGTTATCAGTTGGTGGTGTCAGTGTCAGTACCAGTTACTGACACTGACACTAATATTAATACCCGCCTCTTTTCCCTACACCCAGGAATTTGAAGGTCCATTCTACCTCAAAAGGCTTAAACCAGGGCCTTACCCCGGTCTCCCGGTCAGTATGGCGGCCAAAGTCCTTCCCCTTAGGCGGTTCAATCCGGTAGATCAATTTATACTCGCCCATACCGCCGGGCATCTTTACGTTATCTCCATAGTGGGCGCCATCATTAGCCGTCATAGGCATCATATGCCCGGTAACTTTTTCGCCACTCTCCAGGTTTGTTAATTCATAGGTGATAAAGAGGTGAGGGATCCAATCGCCCTCACCAAAACCATTAGGATTACCCTCAACGGCATGGATATCGACCTCCAGATGGATGTCAGACTCCTCTCGCTTCCGCATCATATCAGGCGGCTCCATCTCGATGGGCTGGAGGAAGACTGCCGCTATCTCCATACCATACATGTTCTGCGGGATACCGATAGGGGTCTCGATAGCCGATACCCCCGTAATAGCCCCTGAATAGATCAGTATCGCTAGCATCGTTCCCATAAATAATTTGTTCATCTCTGCACCTCCTTGAGCAAGTGGTTAATTAGTTATTGGTTATTGAAAAGCTATTAAATTTGTATTGCTTCGCCGAGTTCCCTCTGCTATTAAATTCCTTTTTCCACCCCCTTTCTCCACAGCCACCAAAAGACCCCCAGCCCAGCAATAATCAGAATTAATGGGGAGGCAAGCAGGAGGAAGGCCCTTAGTGGACTTCTTAGCCATGGGTTTTGGCCAGGGCTTTCTAGCTTGACTACTTCCAGAGAGATTTCTCTTATAGTCCTCTCAACTTCTGCTTCAAGAGCCCTGACCTCAGCCTTTCCCAGGGCCATCCGCCGTAGGTTATGAAATAAGCGCTCCAGTTGGAAGGCCCGCTTGCTGGATATCTTTTGGCGGATAACAGTCTCCAGGCCGCTGGCTTCAAAGGCCACAAAATAGGCATCACTGAAATTCCCCTCAGCCTCGTTGATCTTGCCGGCTTTGTAAGCCGCTAGACCCGCATCTAAGAAGCTTTGCACCTCTTTTAAGCCCTTCCTCAAATCATCGCTGGCCCAGGATATCCCTGACAGATAAATCCCAACCATAAATCCGATTAAGACTTTTTTCATAATCCCCTCCCTGAAGTGATTACTAATCAATCGCAAACAATAAGCAAAAAAATATCGCCCCATAAGGATAACGAGGAATGATGCCTTAATTAAACAGGGATGCGGAAAGATAATCCAGACCTGTATTAGAGCTTCAAAACCCCGGCTATGATTACTATTTTTCGTAATAGATCAGCTATGCGGTTCGATGCCTCATAGTAACCAGGGATCGGCCTCAGTTTAGAATGTAAGCTTAACACCGATTTTCGCAGAACTATTTGATATAAGATTTTCATCGGTTTTTCTCTGAGCCGATCGTAAATAATGTAATAAAAAAAGCATGATACA
>MHDQ01000002.1:0-518 GCA_001803565.1 Nitrospinae bacterium RIFCSPLOWO2_12_FULL_45_22
CCTCCACTCTGGCTAACCACTGCTCCCTCTGAGTATCGGCTAATTCTATCTTACTGGTCGGGATAGTGGATTTGATGATAGGGAGATGGAGGACAAAATTTATGGGCTGCAAAGGGGTGACTAATTGCCAGATATTTACCACGGAATTTATCCCCTCCTCACGCTCGGCCTGATTGCCACCTAGCATTAAATCCAACGGGAAATGGACAGTAAAGGTAAGGTCTCGACCATAAGCCAGGAGCAAGAGCCTTTCTAATTCTTCCGGGGAGAGCAAATTAGAATCATTGATACTATCAAAAAATACCAGCTCAATATCCTGAACTGTTCCTAATAATCGCTTGACATTCTCGACTATATCCGCGGGATAGACATAAGAAGTTGTCCCCAGGCGAGCGCCCCACTTCTTGCCCTTAAGCATAATAGGAATCCCCGCTTCTAGCTTTATTACCCGGTGGGCAACCCGGGCGACCTGTTGATTCATCAAGCCCTGCAGGTCAGTAAAAAACCGGCCTAACGGT
>MHDQ01000002.1:524-13317 GCA_001803565.1 Nitrospinae bacterium RIFCSPLOWO2_12_FULL_45_22
ACCGGCCTAACGGTGTAACAGGTATAGCCCCTTGTCCCACTTCATTAGAGACAATTATAAAGGGATTATTTCTTTGGGATATTAAATGCAATAGATATTCCCCCTGGTTTAGGATCTTTTCTTCCAGCTTATCTTTGTCCGGGCAATCCTTCTCATAATAGAGGAGCAGATTGGATAGATAGAGGGTGAGGCAGTCTAATATTACCGGGTCTTTGGAGTCAGGTATCCGGGCCAGGGCCTTATCCAGGGCAATGGGTTCTTCCAGGGTAATAAAATGGGCTGGGCGGTTAGCCTTATGGCGGGCTGTCCGGGCAGCCATCTCTTCATCCAATGGCTCGGCTGTGGCAATATGATAAACCCTATCGGCAGCCTTTACCATATTGGTTGCGTAACGACTCTTGCCTGAACGGTTACCACCTATAATTAATGTAATATTTCCCATCTCTCCATTAAAAAGCAGAAAATTTTGGCCCTTTATCTCTGTGCCTCCAGTCTATCATCTACAGCCGAAGAGAGCAAGGAGGATATAGGGTTCGTGGGAATGCAGAATATTCTCGCTTCCTCCTTGTAAACTTTATTTTTGAAAGGGCAGGGCGGGGCAAGAATCTACACTGAGGCTGGGTAATGTAAAAAAGAGAGATTTTTATTTCTTTCCAGTCGACTTGCCGATACTCTTTAGATATTCTTCAAAACTGAGTTCCTTAACTATTCTTGTATACTTTACGGGAAAGGAGACATTATTTTCATTCCAGCTATCCGCTTGTTCTTTCACGGGTATTGGCCGTCTAGGGGGACACTTATGCGGAAAAGGGGTTATGGTTTCCAACTCAACTTCGGACTTGTTCCTACTTTCTTCGGGAGCATTTTTTTGGTTTTTCAAGAATTGGTGCAGGCCTGATTTTCTCCTGGACCTTACTCTTCTTTTATCATAGTTGCTGATTCCCATATAGAGATCCTAAGGCAGATAGTTAAGGATATGTCTTCCAGCCTTTTTCCAGGGACGGAGATTGCCAGGCTGAGGATAAGAGGGAATAATTGTTTCTATGAATATCGTCGGCTGTCCTCCTCGGACCTGGATGGAAAACTCTACAAACTCTGTTTCATGGTTTTCATGAAGATTATTTGAGGCATCAATCACAAAATTGATAAAATCTGTCACTAATTCCTCATCAAGAGGCGCATGGAGCCGAGTTTTAAGCTCTTGATAAGTCCTGAACAAATTCCGGATCCCTTCTTGCTCGGTAGCAATGGTGGCGCACTCAAAGCGGGCACGATATATCTCTCCTTCGCTAACTGAGGCAGCAGTGGAGTTTTCCCAACCATTTTGCGTCACCCCAGAGGCAGTCAGCGTATCCCTCTCTCTTTTTATAGGCGGCGGCAAGGGAGGCGCTTTTCGGCCGGGTAATTCTTTCCCCTCACAAAGGGCTACAATTTCCTTTGCCGGACGGGCCTTAAACTCGTCAGACTCTTGATGAAATACCATCCGAATAATCTCTTCCAAGGTGGTTATACCACGGGTAGCCTTGTAAAAGCCATCCTCGCGCATGGATATGAGATTGGCTTCTTGCTGGGCAATCTGGCGAATCTGAGAGGAGGTTTTCCGCATCAAAATAGCATCTCTAATATTATCGTTTAAAAATAAGAGCTCATGAATAGCCGTTCGTCCTTTAAAGCCGGTATAATTACATTCCGGGCACCCCTTTCCCTCATAGAAGGTAAAGGAATCGATATTAAAATCCGTCCCGCTCAGGAAGGAGGCCAGAACGTCCTTCCCCGGAGTGTATGGTTCTTTGCAATTGGTACAAACAACACGCACCAGGCGCTGAGATACTACCGACACCACCGTGGAAGAAATAAGAAAGGTATCTATTCCCATATCCATGAGTCGGAGGAGGGCACCAGTGGTATCATCAGTATGGAAGGTACTGAGTACCTTGTGGCCTGTAAGGGCGGCCTGGATGGTGGCTTCAGCTGCCTCCCTATCCCTGATTTCCCCAATCATAAGTACGTCTGGATCCTGACGCATCATGGATCGTATGAAATCGGCATAAGTGAGGTCTAGCTTAGGATCCTTATGACCCTGCACAATACCAGGAATAGTATATTCCACAGGGTCCTCCACGGTGATAATCATTTTTTGCATATTGTTCAGATAATTGATGGCTGCATAGAGGGTAGTTGTCTTGCCGCTGCCGGTGGGTCCAGTTGCTAGAATAACGCCTGATGGATAACCCAGAACTTTTTTAAATTTGGCCAAATTGGTGGGTGAAAAACCCAGTTGTTGCAATTCAATTAAATGGCTCTTCCGATGTAGGACCCTGATAACTACGTTTTCTCCGTAAGCCGAGACATAAGTCGATACTCTAAGGTCTATCTCTTTATCCATTATCCGCGCTTCGATTCGACCATCCTGATGTCTACGCTTTTCGGCGATGTCCAACCTGCAAAGCACTTTTATCCGAGAGATCAGAGACTTGCTTAAATAAAGAGGTAGGTCGGTTTTGTGTAGCAACACTCCATCAATACGGAATCGGATGCGAAGAGTATTGTCTTGAGGTTCTATGTGGATGTCGCTCGCATTTTCATTGGCGGCACTGGAGATAATATAATTAAGGATGTTGATGATGTTGTCGTTATCACTTTGGGTAAAGTCTTGATCACCAATAATTAGATTCTTACGGTTCTTCTCCTCACTGTCGTCCCTGCCCAACTGGACATTAGTTAAAAAGAGCTGATCGAGGACTTTTGAAATTTGGGATGAGGAGGCGATGGCCAGTTCTATGTCACATCGGAAGAGATTTTTAAGGTCGGTTAGAATATCTTTTGACAAAGGATCGGCTGTGATGACTGTGACTATTTTATCCTGTTTGAAAGCGGGAAGGACATTATTTCGCCGTAAATACGTTTCGCTGACCTCTTTGACGAGGGATCGATCAATGAGATTCACGTCTGGGGAAATCTTGGGGATACCTAATTGCAGACTCAGACAATTAACGAGGTCTTCCTCCTTGATAAGACCCATTTCCATGAGAATAACTCCAAGTTTTTTCCCTGACTCTTTCTGTCGCTCTAAGGCTTCTGTTATCTGATCCGGGGTAACGAGACCTAAATTGATAAATAGTTCTCCCAGATAGATGTTTTTTTTGTATTTTTTGAGAATCCGGGTCAAATCGATCCGACTGAGAAATCCGGCGTCAATACAAACCGCTCCCAGTGGCTTATATACCGTCTGTTCTTTTTGCTTAGTCAAGGCATGTTCTAACTGTTCCCTGGTGAGGTGGCCTTCCTTAACTAGCAACTCCCCGATTTTCATTTGGGATTCGTTCATTCCGGGATTACTCATTTCTCTATTCCTAGAACCAATGGGGTTTTAAAATGACATTTAATCCACCCATAGACTTCTCAAGCCCCGTGACGTCCATTAGGAGGCATGAGGGAGCGCGTAGAAAAAACTTTTACCTAGGTGTAAGATTAAATTATATCCTCCAAAAATATCTCTGCCAGATCATCTTCAACAAAGAGACCCTTGGTTTCTTCAGACTCATATAGCTGAGGCTCAATTCGACGGAGGAATGATTCTGTTGAAGAATCCAGGTGGGGGTCAAATTGGGCTGTTTTAAAATTTAATTCGATGGTCTCCTCGTCCCCCCCCAGTTTCCAGTGTCTCTTTTTCATCTCTTCCTTGAGTCTTTCTTGCAAATGGATAGACTGGGAGGGATTAGTATTGGGCAAAAGCAAGGCAAAAGTAGAATCCTTCAACCGGGCTACAATATCTACTTTTCGTGCTGTCTCCAGGATAACCTTAGAGACCTTACGGATCAGATTATTGATCTCTATAGTTGTTCCTTTCTTTCTTATGTTCTGAAAGTCTTGTATATCGGTCACAATAAGGGTCAAAGGAATTTCGTACCGTTTAGTGTAACTTATTTCCCGCTCTAAGCATTTCAGAAAAAAGGCCCTGCTTGAGTACCCAGTTATAGTGTCAATGATGGAAAACTGCTGTGTTTGATCAAAGAAGAATTTCTTTTCCAAAACACTGATGACCTGATCCAGGGCTATGAACAAATCCTCCCGGTCTTTTTCCCGGAGCTGTTCTAAACTAACCCCTTGAAAGGCCGCAAAACAGCAGGGGGAGGAGGGTAGTTGAGGTGGATGTATATAAAATTCCGATTCTGAAGGGGGTGGTCCTTCCTCCTGTGACATTTTCACATTTTCAGTTTTAAGTAAGGTAAAATTGATATCCTTCCCGGCAAGTTGAATCTGAAATTGCTCGCACAGATATTTAAGGATAAAACGGGAAAAAACCTTTATCTGATTTTTGCTAACTTTTTCGTTGGGGTAAACTAAAAGGTCACCATTTAGATCACTGAATAAAAAAACCCCGGCAAGGCTAAAATGTACCAGGGTTCTCATAATTTCCATTATAGCGATAACTGTATCTCTCATGGTATTTACGGAATGATCCATGAGATTGATTTCGTTAAGAATGGTAGTCTGAAAAAGCTTTTGCTCTAACAGGTTGTTGGCTAGAGAGAGGATTTCCTGGTTACTCGGAATTCGCCGGGTTTCCCGAATATTGAAGAAGATGTTTTCTTTCCATATTTTGTTCCTGACCTGGCTTGCTACCTTGGATAGTTCATCGAAACGAACCGGTAAATTAAGAAGACCATCGGCCCCAGAATTGATTGCCCAATACTCTTCCATGGGGCTTTCTGAGGAGTTTAGAATGAGAGTGGGGATAGTATTGCAATTGGCATCATTTTTTAATAGGCGGCAGCATTGATAGGTGCTTAAATTGAGCAGAAAAAGGTCCAGTATGATGATATCCAGCTTTTCAGCTAGGGCCTTTTTAATGACTTCAAAACCATCCGAGGTTTCGAATACTTCAAAGCCCATCTTTTCCAAGCCCTCCTTTAAGTAAAATAAATCGGCGACATTTTGGCTTGCAATAAGAGCTTTTTTCTTCTTCTCTTCAGCCAAAGGCTTAGACTCAATCATTACTATACCTTTTAACGTACTTTGAGCCTTTCCCCAAAAATATTTAGGGTGGGGAAGCGACCTGCTTAAATTGTGTTAAGCAATACATCAAGATAACTTAATTTTATATTTTTTATCATAAATTGATAAAAAAAACAATTTGTAATTGGTGAATTTCCTCTCAAAGTTTGTACCTTGTGAATATAATTATACCACTATAGATGGTTCTAGCGGCTCTGCATCCTCTGTGGTAAAAGATTGAAAAGGATGATACTTGCCTCGCTCACTCGGGGCTTGATTTAGTAATTTTTGGGGAAACCGTCATGGCCTTGCAGGCCATAAAGAAGCATGAAAATAAGATTTAAATTTGTAGCCCTTCTGAGGAGTTATTTTCAAGATAAACACTGGCCAGCATAATCCTTGACAGATATGCCAGAATTATATACGATCTTCCTGCTGGCTGTTGATTGCTACCGTATGAACCCTTAGCTATGATTTTAAAGGTTTGATCCCTTGCTGAAGATTATTGACATATTCATATTTTTGGCTTTTTTATTGGCGTTATTCATAGAGTTTACTGGTGGAGTCAAGCTAAGCTTCCTGGGCTTGAAACTGAGCTTAACCCACATAAAAAATCCATTAATTGCCATATCTGTCCTATGGGTACTGAAACATGCTATCAAGTGGAAGATATTCCCATTCTTTAATCGGCATAAGAGATATTTCATGGTTTTATTGCTTTTCCTTTTGGGGGCTATTTTTATTGGTGAACTCTATCTGTTTTTTTTCCCCAAGCTGATACTTTTAGGGATAGAAACTACGGGGCTGCTGACCGGTACCGAAAATAATCCACTACCGGTTGTCCGGATAAAGCTCTTTAACCCTGGCCTCCGGAAGCTAACCGGGGTTAAGATATTGATAGGAGAAATAGAGGCTGGGGAGCAAAAAGGGATAGTCACTCAGGAGATCCCCTTTGCTAAGCCCGTGACTGTAGAAACCACCGTAGGGCTGCCTAAGTCCTATAAAAAAACAAAAAAAGTAGACACTATACTACGCATCCGGCATGCTATGGGAAGTCAAGAAAAACCTGTTACCTTGACTCTGTCTGAGGCAGAGACCGGCTGGAAGATCTTTATCGTCCCCGGATTTCATTACGATCCGGTCTGGTGGAATACCCAGGATAATTCTACCCGCAGGGCCTTGCGCCTGGTTAATGCCTTTCTAGAGACTGCCAGGAACCAACCTGAATTCAAATTTGTCCTGGAACAGGTACCTTATCTGAAACCCTTTTGGGATCAATATCCGATGGAGCGAACTACCTTACAGGAATTGATCAAGCAGGGACGCTGTGAGCTGGTGGGCGGTGCTTATAACCAGTTGCAGTCCACCTTGTTAAGCCCAGAAACCATTATCCGGAACATCCTCTATGGCCTCTTTTATCAGGAAGAAATTATGCGGGGTTCGGTGCAGACCTCCTGGCAGTGCGATGTCTTTGGTCACGATCCTAACTTCCCTCAGTTTATGAAAAAGGCCGGCCTATCATATGCGGCCTGGTACCGGGGCCCTTTTCATGACTGGGGCGTAAAGCCTGAGCAGATAAATTTTCCTACCGAATTTCTCTGGATGGCCCCGGATGGCAGTAGCTTATTAACCCACCATATGAGTGCCGGTTACCATGCCGGAGAAAAACTTGCCCGGGCCGGGTCTCTTTTAGAAGCGGGGTGGGCGTTAGAAGAGATTTTTAAAGAGCTGAAAAAGGTTGCCCTTACCAAAAATATCCTCCTGCCTATGGGTGCGGACTTTGCTGAGCCTTTCCTGAACCTAACCCTATTGGCCCGTTGGTGGAATGAGAAATACCTATCACCCAGGGTTATTATTGCCACACCTCAGGAATTCTTTAGCCAGTTAAAAAAAGATATTTCTGAACCCGAAGAAATACCGGTTATTACAAGGGATATGGGGCCCATATTTGCGGGTACCAACGTGACTAATATTGATAGTAAGCTGGCCAACCGGCAGGCAGAGAATACCGTACTCACTGCCGAGAGGTTTGCTACCCTGGCTTATCTGCTAGGCGCTTCTTATCCCTATGAAGTCCTGGATCATGCCTGGCGCCAAATCTTGTTCAACTCCCATCATGATGCCATTACGGGCACCGAAGGTGACCAGGTGTATTTAGACCTTACCTTTGGCTGGCGCGAGGCATATGAGCTGGCCCAGAGGGTATTAGACCGCTCTCTGCTGGCGATAGGAAAACGCATAAATACTGAAAAGATGGAGGGGCTTCCCTTAGCAGTCTTTAATCCCCTGTCCTGGTCCCGGGATGATATAGTTTCCTTTGAGCTGGAGTTCCCTCAAGGACAGGCTAAAGTGCAGGGTATAAGGATTATTGACCCTCAAGGCAAAGAAGTCCCCTATCAGATTTATGACTATCTCAACTATGAGGACAAGGGGATTAGATGGCTGAAGGCTAGCTTTATCGGCCAGCAGATACCTTCTATGGGCTACCGCCTCTACCAAATAATACCGCTAACCGAGGGCGATTTAGTAGTGCCTGGCGAACAAAACATTACTCCTAACACCCCCCAGATAGTCCTGCAAAACCAATATTATAAAATAACCCTGGCCCCAGCCCGGGGTGGTGGGATAGTTAGCCTTTTAGATAAAGAGTCTGGCAAAGAAGTTATTCAACCGGGCAAAGGGGCCCTGGGTAATGAATTGGTCTTCTATGAAGAATATCCTGGAAAAGGTGAGGGCAGATGGGTACTATATCCTACCGGTAAGAAGTGGTATAGTCAGAATTATCCAGTTCAGGGTAAGTTAAGGCAAGGGCCAGTTAGTAGTAGATTGATCCTGGAGGGGCCCTTTGAGGGTTGCCGCAGAAAACAGGAGATTATCCTCTATGAGGGGCTGAAACGGATAGACTTTTTGTCTACCTTCATAGATTTTCAGGGTAAACAAGGTCTATATAAAGTTCATTTCCCCCTACAGGTCAAGGGTGGCCGACCCATCTTTCAGGTGGCCAATGCCGTCATAGGCCGCTCTTTTGGCTATGATACTGATTATGAAGAGCAGCGCTATACCCTGGACAGCCCGGCTCACCAATGGGTGGAGTATGGTCCTAATGCCAGGATAATGATAAAAGACCTTGATAGCGGAAAGCCTATAGGCAGCTATTCTTTGGGTGTAGGTGAGATCGTAAAGGGCAAAGGGGGAACGGCGGCGGCTAACCGATTGGCCGCTGGTCTGATAAAAAAGGGGATAACAACTACTCAGACCCTGGACTCGGCCAGGAGATATGGTGACTTGCGGTATGACTCCAATCTACCAGATTTTCGTATAAGCCTGGGTAACGAAAAGACCAATAGCTATACCGCTCAGTTGCTCCGGCAGCTCCGGCCAGCACAGAGACAACTATATTATCGGCTGCTAGAAAAAAAAGGCCGGGCCTTGCTCTGGCTGCATTCTTCCGGGGATATACCAGCGCTGCTTATCAGCGAGAAAGGAGAAACGGTCTCTACCGCTGCCATTG
Source organism: Nitrospinae bacterium RIFCSPLOWO2_12_FULL_45_22 (assembly GCA_001803565.1). Taxonomy (GTDB): domain Bacteria; phylum 2-12-FULL-45-22; class 2-12-FULL-45-22; order 2-12-FULL-45-22; family 2-12-FULL-45-22; genus 2-12-FULL-45-22. The sequence goes on from MHDQ01000002.1 coordinate 9,034, forward strand.
ATGAAATATTGAAGGATCTTGAGCAAAGGGATTATATTATAGCCTATGGGTTGATGGAGGGTGAAGGAGTAGAGGATTATGGCGTTGCCCTGTTCAATAAAGGCACCTCCGGCTATAATATCTATCCCGATGGTACTTTGACTATGGCCCTGTTGCGTGGTTATGAGAGCTGGCCGTCTGGCGTGTGGGTTGCTGGGAAAAAAAGGTTTTTGCCGGATGGTTCTGGTATACAGTCTATGCATGGTACCCATACCTTTGCCTATAGCCTTTATCCCCATATGGCTTCCTGGCGCAAAGCCCAGACTCAGCAAAAGGGTTATGAGGTCAATTTTCCTTTGGTAGCTCGGATATTAACAAGACATACGGGGATATTACCCCAGGAGATGTCTTTTGTGCGGACTAATTCTGATCAAGCGATCATTATGGCCTTGAAACCACCAGGATTATCCCAGCCAGAACCGGCAGACCCTTTCGCCCCAGAAGACCCGGCCAAAGAGATTGTCCTGCGGGCTTATGAAGCAGTGGGGAGGCCAGCTCGGCTAAAGATAATATTATTTAATCCAATAGAGAATGCCTGGAGGGCCGATTTACGAGAAAAGAAACAAGCGGTTCTTGATCAGGAGCAGGGGAGCACCATTATAGACCTGTCCCCTTTTTCTACGGAAACTATTGTCTTACAAACCAGGTCGCAGAAAATACCGGGATTGAGCTCAAAAGGATCTGGTGAACCCAGGGAGCCATCATTGCCCAAAGAAGCTATGCCTATCTATTATCGCTACTGGGAATATAACCGCGGGGCCTCTTTTTACGGCTTTGGAAACCCCGCACTCGCCCCTTACCCCAATGAAAGAGAAAGAGACAAGAGAAAGATAGAACTCCATGGCCTCTGGCTGTTCAAGAAGATTAAAGGCCGGCAAAACCCACCGGTACAATATATTAAAATACCGGGTTCCTGGGATGCTCAGGGCATCTGGCGGGGCGGGATAGGAAAATATTATAAGGAATTCATGCTGCCAGAAAAATGGAGGGGGCACGAATTATTTTTTGTGCTGGAGAGCAATGGGGCTCTCGACCTAAAGGTCTTTATTAATGATAAAAACTTATCCCGGGAGAAGAACAGCAATAGCGAAGAGAAGAGGGTCTACCCTATCCTACCGGAGCTGATAAATTATGGGCAGACGAATAGGCTGGTTATGGAGGTAGAAGACAAGAAAAGCAAAGGTGTAGTTATCGAAGGGTGTTATATCAGGGTTGATAAAGAAGAAAAGGCCGCTATAATTTACTCCTCACCCCTCACTCCTCACTCCTCACCCATCACCCCTCACCCCCTGACCTTGCAGCCGGGGCAGAGACAGACCTTTCCTATCACCCTCACAAATCCCTCACCAGAGGAGCAATGGTATGAAATACAAATTATCAGTCCAATAAATACCTGGGATATGATACCACATTATTCTCAGCTCATATCCTTAGGCCCCAAAGAGCAGAAAAGAATAGAATTCCCTATAGCCGTCCCCAGAGACAAACCTCCTGGCCTCTACTGGGCTATAATAAAAATCTTGGGCTCCGGGCAAATCCATTACACTGACTCAGTAGGAATAAAAATAGGAAAATAGGGGCCTGGTCCTATTTCCTATTCGGACAGAGCAGAGTTATCTCTCCTGGATCAAGGCTGGAGAAAATTTTCGCGGAGATAAGAAGGCATACCCAAATATTACAGATGAGGATATCAGGGTATGTATAGGTTATGCTTCAATTCTTGCTGATGAAGAGGCCAGAGTTGCTGTATGAAGGTGTTTGCCAATGAGAACCTTTTTGAGCTTATTATTGATTACCTAAGAGAGATTGGTCATGATGTTATTAGCGTAAGAGAAGGGCTTTCTGGAATCTCTGACGATGAAGTTTATCAAATGGCCTGTAAAGAAAAACGGGTGATTATTACTATGGACAAAGATTTTTCGAGGATATTCAGGTTTCCGCCAGAAAAATGTGGGGGCATCCTTATGGTCAGAATATACAAACGCACTATAGGAGAAACCTTGAAGATAGTTAAGAAATATTACAAAACATGTATGGCATCCAATGGACTTACAATATTGGAAATATCTTTTTCCATCACATGGGTGTATATTTCCGTGGTCTTGAAGAAGAAGGCATATTTGATGTTATAGGCGTTATATCCCTGGCATTCATATTTGGTACAATTATTTATTACATATCTATTCGGATAAGGGAAATGGGTTTCCCTAAAATTATTTCCTTTATAAAGCTTTATCATAAGCATATAGAAAAAGGGGCGATATTGTCTGGGATTACTCTGATTGCTCTGCGATTGTACTTTCCCATCCAATACCACTATAGTTACATCCAGGGTCGCAAGATAATTTTACCTAATTCCTCCTCACATATTGCGCCTACTGTCGAGGCTGGAGCTACCCTTTTACAGGTGTTAGCAATTGCTGTAGTTGTCGGGGGATTAGTCTATTTACTAAGAATTTTTTTTAATAGAGGACAAAACGATCCAGATAGGCTATTCGAAAGAGGAAAGGAATATTTTGATGAAAAAAAGTATAGTGATGCTAGGGTTTACTTGCGACGCGCCACAAAGATATTGGAGAAAATGGGGAAGGGGAAAAGTGATTATGCTGCGAAGTGTCGTTACAACATTGCTATGTCTTATTTCTATGAGAAGGAACATAGTAGGGGTGTAGAACTTCTCGAAGAGGTAAAACAAATTCACCCAAAGTTTGAGACTCAAAGAGTTGATGATTCGATAAGATTATCCCGGACGCTTGAAGATATTACTATGGGAATATCCCTGCTAACCCGCGCTGAAAAAGCCCTTAACCGAGGAGATTATCCATCAGCAAGGCTATACTATAAAAAGAAAATTGAACATAGTTTACGGATCGGACTTGGTTCTGATTTCATTCCTGAGACAAAATATGATATTGCGTTTACTTACTTCAGTGAAGCAAATTATGATATGGCACGGAAAGAGCTTTTAGAGCTAAAGAGAGATTATCCTAATTACAATGAAATGGAAAAAGTTGAGGAATTACTAGCTTGGATAGAGTCGAAGAGGCAAAAAGGATGATCTATATAGGTCAAAAATGTATGTATAAGGTCAAAATAAAGGGGGTGTATAAAAAATGGAAAACCCGGACGAAAAATCCTCTTACAATTGGCTTGATGAACCCATATGCACGCCTGAAGACTACTATAAAGTTAGAGCACAGTTCGTCCTAGCGGCTATCATAGGAATAGCTGCCTTGTTTGGCGGCGCATGGCTGGGTAAGGAAACTTGCTTCGTTCTCTTTATCATTAGCTTCTTCCTCTTTGTGTCTGCGTTCGACTCTTGGAAGGATTGGTTTGCCGATCAGATAAGGCGGCAAGAAAGGCCAAGAAAAAATGGGCAATTTGGGAATGAGCTATAGACTGCAAAAAATGTATTCTTTCTAACTACTGATACCATGACCCGTTTTGGGGGATAGGGAACCATGGCCCGATAAGCCGGTGATCCCTGACCGGCTTCCCCTAATCTTGACCTTTCAGGGAGCTTACTTAAGGGAGGTAGGCGCAAAGATGGTTAATCAGAACAAGTCTAAACAAGAAGATTTTTTTGAAGGACTAACCCTACAGGACATAGACAACTTTATTCACGGCTATGATAATGCCTTATCTGCTAGTTTACTTAGATATTCCAATGCTCCCAACAAACGGCTAAAAAGAAGCCAGGAACTACTTAAGAAGTTAACTAAGTGAAGATTGGGGTCAGGTCTTGCAATAATACATTTAATAATTTATCTTTTCGGATACTGTGGTTGCAGGTAAAATAAAGTGCAATGCGTAAATATGAAAAGCTTTTACTAAAAATTCTAAGCGGAACATCTGATGCAAATATTCATTTTGATGAGTTGCGCAACTTATTGAAGAACTTAGGGTTTGAAGAAAGAATCAGAAGTAGTCATCATATGTTCAGAAAGGCAGGAGTAACAGAAAAAATCAATCTTCAGCGTGAGGGAGATAAAGCAAAGCCATATCAGGTAAAACAGGTAAGAAATGTTATAGTTAAATATAAACTTGGAGGAAAATAATGTATAAGTATGAGATTATTATTTATTGGAGCAATGAAGATGAAGCTTTCATAGCAGAGGTACCTGAACTTCCAGGGTGTCTGGCACATGGCAGTGCACTTGATGAAGCATTAAAAAATGCTCAAGAGGCAATTCAGTTGTGGATAGATACAGCAAAAGAGTTTGGAGATCCAATCCCTGAACCAAA
>MHDQ01000003.1 GCA_001803565.1 Nitrospinae bacterium RIFCSPLOWO2_12_FULL_45_22
CAATCACCCGTTGGATCTGATTTGTTCCATCAATGATCTGGGTAGATTTGGCATCGCGCATCATCCGCTCTACGGGATAATCCTTCATATAGCCATAAGCGCCTAATATCTGCACGGCGTCAGTAGTGACCCTCAGGGCTATATCCGAGGCAAAGCATTTAGCTATACAGACCATGGTCTCTTGTTCTTTCTTAGTGCCCTGATTCTGGTCAATCATAACCGCAATCCGCCAGATCAGGGATCTAGCTGCTTCTATGCCGATTTTCATATCTGCCAGCATAAACCTGACCGCCTGAAAATCGGCAATAGGTCTGCTAAACTGCCTCCGTTCCTGGGCATAGGTCATGGCATACTCATAAGCCCCTTCAGCAAGCCCCAGGGATACCGAGGCAACTCCCCAGACCCGCATCTGATTACCGACCTCGGTAAGGATCCGCCACCCATCCCCCTCTTTTCCCAGACGGTTCTCTTTAGGTACTATGGCGTCCTGGAAGATAAGTTCTGCGGTAATAGAACCCCGCAGACCCATCTTGTTCTCCTTTTTCCCTATAGTAAACCCAGACGTCCCTTTCTCGACGATAAAGCCACTGATCCCTTTAGAGCGCTCCCCAGGGCCGGTACGGACAAAGACCAGATAATAATGAGCAACATCGGCAGTAGTGATAAATAGCTTGGTCCCATTCATGATGTAGTTGGGTCCTTGAAGAACGGCTTTAGTCTGTAAACTACCAGCATCAGAGCCATAACCGGGCTCAGTTAGGGCAAAGGCCCCCAGCCTATTACCCCGACTGAAGCCAGTGAAAAATCGCTTCTTTTGCTCATCATTACCGGCAGCTTTTATTACCCGGATGACCGATTGAGTAGAGAAAACCATCAGGGCAGAGGCGGGGGATACTTTAGAGATTTCTTCAATAATCAGCGATAAAGTCAGGCTGTCGCAATTAATACCCCCATATTCTTCCGGCAAGGACAGCTTGAAGAGACCATTCTCTACGAAGGCTTCAAAACACTCCTCAGGGAAATCCTCTGTCTCATCAATCCTGGCTGCTATAGGGCCAACCTTATCCTGCACTAATTGCCTCACCATCTGACGGATCATCTCTTGTTCTTCTGTCAACTGATACACCTGTCCCTCCTTCATCACCTTGTGTTAGTCAATAGGTTCATACCGCCGAAAATAAATGCAGGTAATCTATTCATACTATTTAAGGTCTGACCCGCTCAACAAGGCACGAATAAATCCATGCCCATAATAAACTAAACAAGATTTATTTTAGAAAGACTTAGGGGGCCAGATTTGTCTAATATACAGCCTTTGATTAAGAATAGTCAATCGCAGTTCATTCAGGAGCACTTTAATAAGACAGATATTATATCCTAGCCTGTAACAGTTCAGGTTCTTTGTCATTTCGAGCGCTTGGTTACTTTACTCTTAGGGGCTTCTTTTCTTTTAAATTTTTGCTATAATAATACGATATAAGCCACTGAAAGATGGGGGTATCGAGCAAGGGTAACCACTACATGGATGATGAAAAACATGTTGTTATAATTATGGAGTGGCAAGACCTGCTTGACAAGGATTTTCTCAGTGGCTATTGATTTTCCTAAAGGACACCTAAATTGGCAAGTAAAGATAAAGCCCGAAAGGGAAAGATAGACACTAAGATCAAAGATCGCCCTGCTATTATACATTCTTACAAATTAAGGATTCGTTGGGCTTTAGGCATCTCTGCCGTTCTCATCTTATTGTTTCTAGCCTTTTTCGACCGCTTCTTATTTCCTATAGCATATCCCAAATTAGGTGAACCCGCCCCGCAAACTATCAGAGCCCCATATGATTTTTATTTTGATGAGAAAGCGGCCTTTGAGAAGGCAACGAAGGAAGAGATGGAGAACTTTATCCCCATCTTTATCCAGGATCAAAGGTCACAGAGGGACTTAATAGAACGGGTAAAATCGTTAATTGAAGCGACAAAACAAATTCAGTCTGATAAATCCCTCAGCGAGCGAAGGAAATTGGAGAGGTTAAAACAAGTCTTCTCCTTGAAAAGGACTACTGAGGGCATAAGAAAATTGCTGAAATATGGCCAGCTCGAAGAGCTAGGAGAAATCTTGATCTCTGAAGTAATTACCCCTATTGTCTCGAAAGGTATTATTACCGATAAAGACCTCCTCAGCAAAGAGGAATTGCGTATCCGTAGCCCTGATAGTGATGATACTGGCTTTAAAAAGGTCCCTGCCAGAGAGATATATACCCTCTCTCAGGCTAAAGGCTTATTCCGGAATAGAATGGAGAAACTCCTCTTCAATCTTGATCCAGAAATAACCGATTTATTGACCTCGACGATCCAGCAATATATTTCCCCTAACCTACGCTATTCAGAAGAAAATGCTAAGGAGATGAAAAAGCTCTCTGAAAAGACCTCGAACCGGCTGGTTTTTTATCGCCGGGGGGATATCCTTTTGCGATCTGGCAGCCCGGTTAGCCGGGTAGATATTTTTAGACTTGAGGCCTGTAATAAACAGAAAGTGCTCCCCTATTGGGTTAGTGCCCTGGGAACTTTCCTGCCTCTACTTATCCTAACTTTTTTGTTTATTATCTATCTCTCCCATTTTCATACCTATACCTTTTCCTATACCCAAAACTATGTCTTTATATTCCTAACCCTCTTAATCCTTATAGTAATAGCAAAGATCATTACCCTATTCACCAGTTTTTCTGGTTATATTCTACCAGTCTCTATGGTGGGCATATTGATTACCTCAATAATGAATAGACGGATAGCCCTAATAACTACCCTGCTCGCTGCCCTGTATATAACTTATCTTACTAATTTTCAGCTTGCCCTTTTTGTCTTCTATGTTATCAGTGGGACATTAGGTATCTGGGTAGGAATGAGGGCCCATAAGCGGGGAAATTTATTTCTATATTCCTTATTGCTAGGGGTCGGCAACGTAGTGGTTTTCCTGTGCTGCCAGGCGATGGGAGATACTTTTGATTATAAAGCCAATAAGATTATTCTCTTCCAGGGGTCTGCCGAGGCCTTTTTTAATGGGGTGCTGGCATGGTTCATGATATTATTAATAACACCTTTCTTTGAGAAGGTCTTTGGCATGGCCTCTACCTATAGATTGTTAGAGCTTTCTGATCTCAATGGTCCCCTCTTAAAAAAGTTACAAGAAAAAGCCCCGGGGACTTATTATCACAGCATTGAAGTAGGAAACCTGGCAGCGGCCGCAGCCGATGCCATTGGAGCTAACTCATTATTAGTAAGGGTTGCCGGCTATTATCACGATATAGGCAAGATGATTCGGCCCAATTATTTTGTAGAAAATCTAGGTGGAGGAGAAAATCCCCATAATTCTTTATCGTTGGCCATGAGTTCCCATATCCTCCGCTCCCATGTGAAGGAAGGGATTGAGATTGCCAAAGAATATACCCTCCCGCAGAGGATTATTGACCTGATTTTCCAGCATCACGGCACATCAGTTATGGGTTTTTTCTATCACAAGGCCAGGGATAATGGACTTGAAGAGGTTTTATCCGAGGATTTCTTCCGCTACGATGGCCCTAAACCGGTCAGTGTAGAAGCTGGTTTACTCCTTATTGCCGATGCAGTCGAGGCAGCATCCCGATCCTTAAAGAATCCCACTTATATAAAAACAGAGGAGATGGTAAAAGAAGTCGTTAAAGAGAAGTTTGCTGATGGCCAATTTGATGAATGTCAGATTACTGGTAAAGAAATTAATAAGGTAATCAATACCCTTACTAATAGCTTGATGAGCTATTCCCATTTAAGGATAGAATATCCCAAGGCAGCGGAAAAGGTCAAGGCTACTAACGCTAATGCCGGGGTACGCGAGGAAGTTAAGCAGGCATTATGATGAAGCAGGAAAAGAGCTAGTTTGAGCGTATTAAATCAAGCTGGAACATATTTGGGACGATAGTGATCGTAATTTCTTAACCTTTATTGCACGTCAAAAAGGCAGGCTCGACACCCCCCTGATAGACCATTCACAATCCTTAATTTTTGGGTTTTTTCGGAATAATCCTTCGTATCTTTTCAGGTTATTATTAGGTAGTACCCTTTCCCCGATAATTGCTATTAGCCACCTATTTTTCTTGACTGAAAAATACGAGTCTGTTATTTATTAATCAATTTAGCATCAGCGATCAAACAATATCATGAATCCGAAAAATGCGGATATGCTCTCAAATAGTTGTAGGGCAAGGCTTTAGCCTTGCATGAAATATTCGGCGAAGCAAGCCCAAAGGCTTGCCCCTACCTGAGTTTGAAAAAAGAATTGCATTTTTCGGGTAAAGGCAAGGGAAAAAGTGTATTATTTTTTGATATAAAGCTTGCTTAGCACCTGATCAACTTGATCTGCCGTAAGCGATCCATTGGCAAGCAAAATTTGTCCTAATAGTCTATGGCGATTTTGAGTCAAATTTTCTTCTAGTTGTCTATTTAACGCCTCCAGCAGTTTTTCTCTCGTGATGAATCCCATTTTGACGGCCATCTCTCCGAAATGGGCATCTCTATAGGCCACTTTGGTAGCTGCCAATCCGCTTTTTTCCGAGACTAATGTCTTGATATATTCTTTTAGCTTCCTTTGCTCTTTAGCAGGCAGTTTCTCCAACGCATATTTCCATGTGTCTAACATATCTTGAAGGGTTAACTTGTTTAAAAGGGAAAGTATCTCTGAAATAGAACTTTTTTGACCCATGATTGATCCCCTTATTCTTAAATATAAATTAAAGTATAAATCAAGCCGATACTATCTGCAAAATATCTACTGAAGAAGCTTAAGCAAAAGGTATTATGAAAACAAAAGCACTGAATTCCATGGGCCCCATATCATATAAAAATATCCATTTTTAAGCAATCCCATAATACAAATATGTGCGAAGTCTTATGACGACAACAACTCTTTATATTTTAAGTGAATATGTGGTAAACTAGTGCTGCTCCATGCAGCCACAAAGGATCATGATATACCCCCCTTTATCCTTCTTGTGAAGGGGGAAATTGGGCGATATGAGGGATCACACGTTCCGAATCTTCCACGTTATATAAATTTAAGTGAGACGATATTCAATACTTATTATTCTAATAATCCTTCTCTTTACATTCTGGATTGTTTACAGCCTTGTTACCAATCCCCACCGCTTCTCAGAAGGTGAATGCCCCAAGTGCCATGTAAAAAAGCCTTCAAAGACAGATAAAAAGAATTCTGCATTAATGACCGCGCCCATAAGCATACTATGTGGAGAATGTCATGCAGCCATAGCAGAAACATATTCGCATCCCATAAACATAGTCCCTGAGAAGGTAAGGATTCCAAAGGACTTGCCTCTCTCCTTCGAAGGTCTTCTTACTTGCAGTACTTGTCATAATATCCATTCCTCCTCAGTAACACCCATGGGAACCCCTTCACTTTTTCTGAGACGCATTGCTTCTGGGAGGAGTTTTTGTATCATCTGCCATATAGAGCAGAGATTAAGTCATAAAACTACCGTTACAGAAGCCCACATGCAATCCCGGTTTATTGAAATCGAATCGTCCAGGACGATTGACCCTATGTCAGCAGATTGCGTATCCTGTCATGATGGTTCCTATGCCACATCGGTCAGTATACAAGCTGGGCTCTGGCTGCATAATAAAGATTTTATAAGATTTGATAAGGGGAGTCATCCTATCGGAATTGACCACGAGATGGCTCGAACCCGCGAAAAGAGAAAAACTGACCTTAAACCCCTCAGCATGGTTGATCCCCGCATAAAATTCTTTGGAGGAAAGATAGGTTGTGGTACATGTCATGACCCTTATTCTCCTGACAGGGGACAGCTTGTAATGAGTAATGAGGGCAGTAGATTATGCCTGGAATGCCATCTGGTTGACCAATAAGGAATTTACCATCATACTGTAGGTGAAGTCATTGGCCATTAGTCATAGGTCATTGGTTAATGCAGGATTACAAGGCTTTGACCTAATGACGAATGACCAGTGACTAAAAACGTTCACTACATATTAATCGTAGGACAGGAAGAAAAAATTTTATAGGTAGGAGGAATACCACTGCAGCATTTCTGCGATAAAAAGTTCATGATAGATCCCTTGCTAATACCCCTGGTTTTTTTTATGACCGTCCTTATTTCTCTTTGCCCACCCCTTATCCCTATCGTTGAAGCACAGGATGGTTGTGTCACCCAAAAATGCCATAGCACAATGTTGAAAGGGAAATCGGTTCACCCGGGCGCCGATCCCTGCGAGGGATGTCATGAGGCAACTGATACCACTCATCCGGTGAAGGGGAAAAAGACTTTTAAACTCCTGCAGGAACCGCCTGATCTCTGCTATACGTGTCATGATGCGTTCGGTACCGGAGAGGGTATGAAGCTACACTCACCGGTTGAGGAAGGAACGTGTACCGTTTGCCATAACCCCCACCAATCTGATCAGGAGAAATTACTGGTCCAGCCCATGGGTGATCTCTGCTTTGGTTGCCACGAAAACAATATATCCGATGCGTCTGTTCATGGACCAGCGGGAGTTGGCTCATGCACCGAATGCCATAATCCCCACCAATCGAAATATGATAAGCTGAGGGTCGAGGAAGGTGAAAAGCTCTGTTTCCTCTGCCATGCTGACATTCAAGAGGATTTGAAAAAAGGTCATGTACACACGGCTGTGACGATGGGCTGCCCATCCTGCCATAATCCCCATAGTGGGCCTTACAAAATGATGCTTCCGGCTGATGGCAAAGATCTCTGCTTCCAATGCCACTCTGATATCTCTGACATAATAAAAAAGGCCAAGATTATTCATCCACCCATACAAACTGAACGGTCCTGTGTATCCTGTCATTCCCCACATGCCGGTAAGACCGAGAAACTTACCGACAAGATGGGGAAGGACCTGTGCCTGGAATGCCACAAAGGCATCATAGGAACGTCTGACCAGAATCTACATGGCCCGATAAAGCAGGGAGCCTGTGTTGCTTGTCATGATCCCCACGGCACCCCTAACGACAAATTGTTGAAGAAACATTATGTCATGGATTATTATGCCCCCTATAACGATACCAATTACGAGCTGTGTTTTAGCTGCCATGACAAAGAGCTACTCCGTTTTCCCGACACATCCTTTGCAACCAATTTCAGGGATGGTCAGAGAAATCTTCACTATCTGCACGTTAACAGGAAGAAGAAGAGCCGGACCTGTAGATTCTGCCACGAACCCCATTCATCAAAGAATCCCAAGTTAATCAGGAATTATATTCAGTTTGAGCAATGGAGACTTCCGACAAATTTTGAAAAGACAGAAACCGGTGGTACCTGTACGCCGGGGTGTCATAAAAAGGTTATCTATGACCGGGAAACGCCTGGCAAAGAGCCTGAAAAACCGCCTAAGACGCTTCCCCCCTAATGACGGCTTCTAATATGCAAAGTCCCCGGTACCGGTATGGTCTTCACTGTGGCACCTGAGGGTACAACTACCCGACCTGTTGCCATTATCCGTGAAGAACGGCACCAGTTGCCCAGGAAGGGGTTCGACTATGTTGGTATCAAAATTTATCAGGTGGGTATGCGAACCTGAAGCTGGGTCCTCACGTACCCCATGAGGATCATGGCATGCAGAGCATGGGACTTGCTCCTCGCTGATATGCTCATTATGCTCCGGGAAGCTTTCATCAGCAAGAATACTGTCCCGGTTATGACATCTATAACAGAGGGCGAAGCTTTCATAACTCTCCGGGGTAAAATCATTGATTTCATACCTCTCTCTCAAGATAGGCGCAAAGCTTGACCCATGGGCCCCCCTTGCTCCAGAGCCACCTACCTTAGGGCTGCTATCACTGTCGTGACAGTCCGTGCAATAGATAATGTTTGATGGCAGAAGAGTAGGTTCCAGGGCGGAAGGTATACTCGGAACGTCAGGGTTCTTTCCGATACCTGCCACGGGATGATAGGAAGGGTTATTCAGGGAAAACTCTATCCTGGTATTGGGCTCATCGACAACCCGCTGCACATAAGATAGCTGTGAATTGGTATCAGCATGACACTTAAAGCATACCTCGTACTGATACCTCGCAGGATCGCTGACTACCCCATCCCTGTCTATACCCTTCATCTTTTCCAGGCTGCCCGATATATCGGGGGCCTCGGCTGCTCTTTCATTATGCGCGTGGGGATTGTGACAGTCCACACACTCCACATGGCCGGATATAAGGGGGTTTTCATCCGGCTCATGTATTCCTATGGTATTTTCTACCGGATGGTGTGATGCCTTCTCAAAATCCGCCATTACATTTTTAGAAGCCACATTCCCATTATGACAGGGAAAACAGTTCCATTCTTCCTCTGCGTAACTAAGCAATCTCTTGGGTTCCCCTGCAGTATGGGGCATATGGCAGTTCTGGCACCCATTCTCTGCCACGGTAAGCCACTCCGTGAAAGGCCAGGGGTCAGGAGGTGTGCCGTTCCAGGTAGCACCAGATATTGCCTTTGGGGAATTTAACCACCCATCCATTTTATGGCATTTGATACATAATGCCGCGTATCGATTATCCATGACCAGAAATTTACACTCGTAACCCTTATCACAGTGATTGTCCTCGTGCGCATCGTGACAGGTAGAACACTCTATGCTGAAATTACCATAAAATATCAGTCTCGGGTCATTCGGGGGGGGCGAGACAATCTCGGGGTCAATCGTGGAATCGAGATAAGAAAAGGAGATCGGGTGATCATCCGCCAGGTCAGTCCCTATATCTGACCGCCTTTCAGGGGTTATCTCACCTGTAGTCGTTACCTTGCCGGTGAGGAGGGCACCGAGGGCGATCAAACCATCATGGCAAGTCAGGCATAACCTGGAAGGGCCCATGGGTTGCGTGGGGATTGCCTGAAGGGTTGAGCTTTCATAGAGGATGTAATTTACTGGCTCTACTTCCTTGTTCCAGAGGGGCGTTTGAGGTGAAGCATTATGCGGGGTATGGCAGAAGACACAGACCCGCTCCTCGGACAATGCCTTCAATTCCCCAGGGCCTGATACAGAGAGGTTATGCCTGGTGGTAAGGATTGAGGCATTTATGTTTGACAACAGGACATATAGATGAAAGAAACCCGTTAATAAGATAATATATTGCCTCACTGCAGTGCGCCCCCTTCTATCTTGAAGACCTGTATCCTTCTATTGTAAGTATCGCAAACATAAAGATAATGTTTTTGGTCAATAAAACATCCAGAAGGGAGCCAGAATTCTCCCATATCGGTACCCCGCTGCCCAACGGTCAGGAGCAATCGTCCTTCTCGATTAAATAATTGCACATTATCAAAGAGGCTATCAACCATATAGATAACCCCGCTTTCATCGACTGCAATACCCTTCGGCATGGCAAAATCACCCGATCCATCCCCATGATGGCCGAACCTGGCTACAAATTTCCCATCCGCGTTAAATATCTGAACCCGGAAATTCATGGCATCGGTTACGTACAATAACCCTTTTTGATCACAGAAAATATAGGTAGGAAAGTTAAACCTTCCCTCCGCGGTCCCCCTCCCTCCAAAGGATGAGATAAATCTTCCCTCCATATCAAATATATGTATCTTATGCCACGCGGTATCAGCAACATAGAGCTTATCTCCAGGAGCATTGCAGGCAAGTGCTGTGGGCCGCTTTAATCTGCCATCCGTTGTTTCCTTGATAGAGAGGATATAACGGCCATTCCGGTCAAAGATATGCACCTGGGCGGTAAAAGAATCAGAGACGAAGAGTCTCAGGTCTTTATCAAATGCCACACCAACCGGGAAAGCAAGTTCCTCTCCTTTTCGTGTCGCTGTAATCCGTAAATATCTCTGCTCTTCTGCACCATAAAAATGGACCATCCCATTGGCTGGATCAGCAATCGCCATACTCCCATCACGCCCCACGGTCACAGAAACCGGCTTGACCAGACCATCGATGGCCTTCTTCTGTCCTGAAATCGCCCCCGCAATCTTACCCCAGATATTCTTCTTTTCACTCTCAAATTTA
>MHDQ01000004.1:0-418 GCA_001803565.1 Nitrospinae bacterium RIFCSPLOWO2_12_FULL_45_22
GGCCTTATTGAATTCTGCCTTTACCCGTTCATACTCCAGTTGGTTGAATTGTATTTGGTATTTCTTCCAGGGTCTCCTGGTCTCTACCTCATCCCATACTGCCCATAAGGTAGACAAAATAGTCAGGAGGCTGATCACCCAGAAATGAACCCGATAAGATTTTTCTTCTATCTTAGCCATCTATTTACCCTTCAAATCATATTTTGGACGCAGATTTACGCCCATAGAAATAAAATGAATCCTAAATACGAAATCCTAAAGTCTAAACAATCTCTAAACCCAAAGCCCAAATGATCAAAATTATTTTGACTTTAGATCATTTAAATTTTGAATTTGTTTAGGGTTTAGATATTAGCATTTAGTATTTTCTGCGTTAATCTGCGTCCAAAAAGGGAATTCCTATACGCTTACATCAAAT
>MHDQ01000004.1:444-12986 GCA_001803565.1 Nitrospinae bacterium RIFCSPLOWO2_12_FULL_45_22
ATGTTGAACCAGGGAGTTACCCAGATATACTTAATGTTAAAGGCTAACCTAAGGAACATCTTCATCGGCAAGGCTAGCATAGTTAGAAAGAGAAAGGCTACAATGCTGTAGCGAACCAGCCCAAGGGCCTTTATGACGCGGGTGTTCCTTCTCCATATATAATATAAGACGCCAAGGAAGTACCATGCCCCAACGGCTAACATCCCAATGATCTCCACACCAAAAACCTTAGGATTCTCCAACCAGGAAATCTTTCTACCCAGCCAGCCAAAAGGGCCCCAGTAGGGCAAGTCCACATTGGTCAGGGCTACTACCTTGTGGGGGTCCCATTTATCCCAGGGCCAGAAAAGGTTCCAGCCTGGCCCTCGAATGAATACTCCCACAATAATCAGCATAACCCAAAGCACTACAAAACCAAAAAGGAAGGTTGATATCTCAAATATCCTATCTCTAAAACAGTAGTAACCGTTTCCTTTCGGATTGATGTCCACATAGGGGATTACCATCAGACCGATAATAATAAGGCTAGGAAGAACGACCCCTGCAATCCAGGGGTCAAAATAGACCAGCATTTCCTGAAGTCCCAAGAAATACCAGGGGGCCTTTGATGGATTAGGGGTCTTGGTAGGGTCAGCTTGTTCCTCTAGTGGGGCATCAATGCCGATAGACCATACAGTCAAAATGATCATTACAATGAGCACACATAGGAACTCGAGTCTTGTCAGATAAGGCCAGGTATGAACCTTGTCTTGCTCCTTCTTAGGAATTACTTCCCCTCTTTTGACCGCTACTGGAGCGTCTTGTTCCTTTTCCATAGAAGATTCCCTCTGCTTACTTCCTTCATTGCAAAATTAACAATGCAAAATTAGCAATTAGCAATTAGAGAAACCAGGAGATTAAGAGACTAAAAAGAGATTAGATATTTAGTCTCCTAGTCTCTATAAATCTCTTAATCTCAGATCTTTGATTTTGAAATGCTAATTGCTAATTTTGCATTTTGCATTGAATCCGTGTCTATCCCGGTTCATCCGTAGTTAAAATCCCAATCTATTTATAAAGGGCCGGATATACCCCCGTCCTTCCTCACCCTCCAGAAATGGACAATCATTAATATGCCAGCCATCAGGGGTATGGCGATACAATGAAGGACATAGAACCGTAAGAGTGCTGGTGGCCCCACCAGACTCCCCCCCAAGAGAAGGGAACGGGCATCGTACCGGGGCGTCATTCCCATCTCCAGACCAAAGGGCCCTTCATGGCCCAGAAAAGGTGTAGCCCGCGCCATATTGGTTCCTACAGTTACTGCCCACATGGATAATTGATCCCAGGGGAGCAGATAGCCGGTAAAGCTGAGTAATAGAGTAAGCACCAGCAGCATTACCCCCACCACCCAGTTAAACTCCCTAGGGGGCTTATAAGAGCCGGTCATAAAGACCCGAAACATATGGAGCCAAACGGTTATTACCATGGCATGGGCCGCCCAGCGGTGCATATTCCTCATGATCGGCCCAAAAGGAACATCAAACATGAGGTATTTCATATCAGCATAGGCATATTCCCCTACGGGGCGGTAGTAAAACATAAGCACTACACCCGTCACCACCGTAACCAAAAATAAGAGAAAAGTAGTCCCACCCATACACCAGGTATAGCGCATCCTTACCCCATGGCGCCGTACCTTTGGTGGATGTAGGTGAAGAAATACATTGCTCACTACCTGGAGCACCCGGTTCCTGGGGATATCTTGATAACCATGTCGTAAAATGGATTTCCAGACCTGGCTCTCATAAATAATTTTTGCCAAATCCTTACTTTTTTTTAACATCTAGATATCCCTCCTTCGTACCTGAATAAACAATGTAGCCGCAGAGCTTGTCTCTGCCTTCAGCCGACTGTAGCAAAGGTAAGCTTTGCAGCTACTACAGCCATTGCAAAATTAGCAATTAACAAGAAGGATTTGATTTTGAAATGCTAATTGCTAATTTTGCATTTTGCATTGAAAATGGAGTGGGAGAACTCAGTTGGGCCTAAGCCTTCAGGATAGAACCTGGTTTTCCCCACTCACCCTTTTCGTAAAGATACTTCTTGCCCTTATCAATCAACAATTGACCATCCTCGGCCAAGGTAATCTTTAACCGCTCCAGTGGCCTGGGTGCAGGTCCTTCGAAATTTATCCCCTCTTTGGTAAACCCACTGCCGTGGCAGGGACATTTGAATTTATTCTCTGCCGTAAGCCACCGGGGGGTACAGCCCAGATGGGTACATATAGCTGAAAGGGCATAAAGGCCATCTTCATCACGAACGATCCAGACCCTTTGGGTGGCTTTAAATTTCTCACTCACCTCTCCGACGGAATAATCATTAGAATAACCTGCTTTGAAGACCGGGGAAGGTTCAAACAGTACCCGGGGGAACATAAACCTTATTAGAGAAGCCCCCCAGATTCCAGAGACAGCTAAAATTCCCAACCAACCGCTTAGAGAAAAGAAATCTCTCCGAGACCAGATATATTCCCCTTGTTTAATATCCTCGGCTCTTAGGGATTCTCCCACCATTAAAACCTTACCTCCAATCTAGCTCATACCAGGTTGTTACCGCTTTTTGCCCATCTCGATCGCCTTTATTCCCATCCCATACAGCAAAAGCTATAGGTCACCACCATATAATTTAAACTGATCCCGATAATTCAAACTGATCCCGCTTGATCTCCTCAGGTTTGATACCCATTATCTTAGAATCTTGAGATACAAATTTATCGAGTAATTTGGTTATCTCGCAATAAAAACTTGAGTTACTATTTACATTCACCTGCTCCTGAAAGGCCCTTGTCCATTGCCCCAAGTGATCTTGGAGAAATTTCCTTTGGGCTTCCCTACAGACCTTTAAATTCCTATGGTCTCCATTCTTCAGGGCAAATGCCTCCTTAAATGTCAAGAAATGCATAAATTCCAGTTCGACGGTTATATGATCAACTCTATCTTTGTTACCATCAGCTACTTGTAAACCAAAGGCCTTATAGAAGCCAGCTATGTCGGCAAGGTTTCCAGTATTCATAAAGAGCGGCCCTCGGGCTAGGTAGCTGAGTTCATAGGGTGAACACTTAGGCTCCTGATCCTGGCCGAATAAATCAAGATATTCAGAAATGATAGTGGGGAAAATATTGTCCCCGTATCCTTTTATCGAGGTATTCAATAATTGTATATGTCCTTTTATTATATGATAGCTGGGTAATTTTTTGGCGTTTTCAGTGAGTTGAGAGATAAATAAAGCACCCGATAGGCATGCCTTAAGCTCTTCTCCTGGGTAACCAAGAACCGTAGAAAACATTTTGTATATCTGGCTGCGGGCTAATGGTGTCTCTTCCTTCATGGTCTACTTAGTATCCTCTATTTTCACATCTACCCAATCTATTGACACCGATTTCTCCCCATCTCTGTTCTTATCCGCACCGTCCCATACCGAGAAGTTTATCTTGGAATCCATCCCCGGTTTAAACTGAGTGTCTAATTGGTCATTAGTCACCAAGGGTCTGACGAATGCAGCCCTCCATTTGCCTTTTTCGTAAACCCCTTTACCAGCAACGTCTTGCTGTTTCTGCCTTTCTAATGTGCCAAAGCCCTGGGCAACTAAATCTTCCACAGGAGAGTCTTTTATAAGTCTGCCTCCTTTGATCTCCTTTAGGAATACTTGCTTATCCTGGGGGAAGTAGTATCCCGGGTAGGGAGGATATTTGGTATCTAGGTATTCGGTGCCATCATCAAGGTCCCCTTGCCAATCGGCACGCCAGAACCAGATGTTTACTAAGCCAGGACCACCCATGAAGGGGTCTGTCTCCTCTTTCAGGTTTATTGGAAACTGTAAGGCAGCTCCATCGGTAAAGGCATTTCCAGTCACCTTTGTATCCCTGGTTGAATCAGCCCATTCGATGAGAAAGCCAATAGACTTGCCATT
This sequence comes from Nitrospinae bacterium RIFCSPLOWO2_12_FULL_45_22, assembly GCA_001803565.1. Classification (GTDB taxonomy): domain Bacteria; phylum 2-12-FULL-45-22; class 2-12-FULL-45-22; order 2-12-FULL-45-22; family 2-12-FULL-45-22; genus 2-12-FULL-45-22. Next base: position 4,396 of record MHDQ01000004.1, read on the forward strand.
GTGCAGCCCTCTAACCTCAATAGGCAGATGCTTACCACCAAAAGGCTCAGTGATTTCTTGGTCAGTAAGTTCGATAATAATGGGCGTCGCATCATTCCAAACATCAGCGAACGGATCAGTTGCAATATCCTTCTGAGTGTATGCAATTTTTAGGATAGAAGAGTCTTGCGAATATCCTATTGGTACCAGTACCAAAGCCAAAAAAAATAGCGGTAACAGAACTATTGTTATCCGAACATATCTCATTTTACAACCTCCTCTATGTAACATCCAACCTATAAACGTCCAGCCTCTTATCGTAGTGAGGTCTCACCACTGTGGGTTCTTTTATTGGAACCCTGGTAATCTCGTTCCCCTTCCTGTCATAACCAATTGCCTGGCCATTCTGTATCTTGAAAGACCCTATAAGCTTCTCGGTACTGCCTGTTAAGAGCAGCGCACCGATCAACTTCTCGTCCTCTTTGGCATTCTTATATGTCTCTACCGCCTTCTTTGCCCCGGGCCCAAAGATCTGGGTAAGATAATCTAAGGGGACTTGCTTTGGTGGGATGTAATATATGTTGGGCTCGGTGCCAAATTGGGGATACGATGGCAGAGCTACCTTCTTGATGTGGACAAGGAAATCCAGAGGATTTGCTGGGTCTGCCTTTTCCGGTGTATTTAAAAAACCTTGCATCCTTATCTTACCTATGCACATCTCAAAGCACTGACTTATTAGGCCCTGCTCAATCTTGGGATAACATCCTATGCACTTCTCACTGACCCTTGTGTTCACTCTGTACATAGTCTTTTTATAGGGGCAACCCTTAAGGCACTTCCTATAGCCCCGGCAGCGCTTCTGGTCGATAAGGACTACCCCATCTTCCTTCCGCTTATAAATGGCCTTTCTGGGACAGGCAGCCAGGCACCCCGGATAGGTACAGTGATTACATGTTCTGGGAAGATAGAAAAACCAAACTGGGTGAGGTAAATAATTTATGTACATACCCTGTGAGACAGGGCCCCCTGCTATCTCATCCTCCCCAATATTGGGATATGACCAGTCTTCATCCTCTGGGGTAAATCCCACCATCTTCTCTCCGGCTTGCTTGGCCTCAAATATCGTCTTGCCCTGGTAAACACCATTGCCCCACTCTTGGGTCTCAAGCATCTCAAGGAGCTTCACGTCCCATCCTAAGGGATAATACCCATAGGGCTTGGTCTCTACATTGTTCCAGAACATATACTCTTGACCTCTGCCGGTGGTCCAGGTGGTCTTGCATGCCAACGAGCAGGTCTGACATCCTATGCACTTGTTTATATCGAATACGCCAGCCCACTGTCGGTTTGATCTTGACTCTCCATAGGGAAACTCCATCTCCCTGCTTAATTGCCAGTTGTTAACCTTGGCCAATTTATTTACCCCCCTTCGAGATGAAACCACCTTTTATATACTTCTTCATAGCTACATTTTCATAACCAGTCCTGAACCCAAGAACTGCTGGACGCCATTTGCCCTTGCCACTCTCGCCCCCATCCTCTGCCCTGGTGAACTTAACAAATGATTCCCTTGGGGCACCGTTGGCGCAATGGACATCAGGCTCAAACCCTTTGCCTATCATCTGCCCCATAAGGTTCTTCCTCACAAGGGTATCGGTCAACAGTGTGGGCCGTAGCCAGCTTCTCGTCGAGCTTTGGTGGCCTCCATATCTGTACATCGATTGATAATTAGTATCGGGATTCCTGGCGAGACCGTCTTTTCTGCTCTCGTGTCCCCTCACACTGCCATGGGTAGCCTGATACATATTAAACCAAGTCCTGGTAATGCCTTTGGGCAGATTGGGATGGTATCTGGCCCGCAGGAGGCACCTTGCAACCTTGTAATCAGCCGGTTTATCCTGCCAGCCCTTAAATGGACGATCTTTAGGGTCCGGGTCTACCCAAATGTAATCCCCATCCTCTATTCCCAACTCTCTCGCATCATCAGGATTGATCTCTACGTAACCCTCGTTCACCCAGGGTTTACGCTTATCTCGTCTATACATATCACCAAAGGGACCAAACCAGATAGAGAGGAGGTCCAGGTCAACACCAAAGGTATGAACTGCATGTCTGAACTTAGGTGTTAAGTATATATGAGTGAACCCTTCCTTCCGCAGGGGATGTTTGGTATTTAACAGCTCGTCCGGTGTATAGACGACATTACGCACCTGGCGGGTCTCTCCAGAGAGATCATCCATGGGCCAGCCATAATCGGTTGGCGTCTTTGGTTTTATCAATGGATGTCCTTTGGCGACTATCACGTTTGGCTCGTAAAAGGTGGCATCCACTGGTTCTCTGTGAACAGGTAGGTTCTCGCCATAGTCCAAGAACTCTGGTTCTTCTCTGTAAAACTCCAGCCTCCCGGTCTTATTGTACCATGGGGCAGACTCGACGCTCTGATCGTATCCTATGAACTTCGGGTAGGTCCTGCTCATCAATAGGGCCGGTATTCCGTCTTTGGCCTTGCTGATCAAATTATCAATCTGGTAGCCTTTCATGGTATTGGAATGGTCTATTATCCTTTGGAGGTAAGGTTTTGCCTTTCCATCGGCAATAAACCTCCAGTAATCCTTAAATCTACTATCACCAGTCAATTCACCAAGTTTTTCTGATACCCCAGCATAGGTCTCACTATCGCTCTTGGTATCCCATATCCTGCTAACCCCAGTTAGAGGCATAACCATAACAAAGGGATTGGTGACACTGGCCGTCATATCGTGCACATTGTACTCGCCCCAACTGTCAGCCGGCAGCACTACATCGGCATATTCGCAGCTCGCTGACCACCACCACTCATTGACTACTACAGCCTCTATCTTCCTATTGCGCAGTAAGTTCATCACTACATCGTACATTCCTTTGGAGTTCCCCAGGATGGAGTTGGAAGCAGCAAACCAGAAGAATTTCGTAGGCGTAGGCATGTGGGTCTCACCATTAAAATATATATCATGAACCTTCAAGGGCGTATCACCATGGGCATAGAAGTGGGCTGACTGCATCTTGAAGTAAGGTTTAACCTTTGCCGGCTTAGTAGGATCAAGGATGATGTTGAAGGGGTCTTCGGCTATGTACTGGGGCATTCCATTGAATAATGCTGCTCGATAATTCCCTGCATAGCTGCCCACATTGCCCCCAAAAAACCCGACATTTCTTGTTAATGCTGCTACCAGAAATATGGCCCTGTCCTTCTGATCCGCGTTGAACAGCTGATTCGGACCCATGCCCACGGTAAAGAGCACCTTTTCCTTATTGGCCGCTATCTCCCTGGCAAGGTTTATTATCGCCTCTTTCGGTGCCCAGGTAATCTTGGAGGTGGAATCAACATTCCAGGTGTCTTCAAGATGTTGTTTAATAATATCGAATATCGGCCGAACCTTAATCTTTTCTCCATTAGTCAAAGAAATCTCAAACTCACCTTCGAGGGCGGGCTTGACCCCTTTATTTGTGAACCTTTCCCCGGTATCATCCCGGCTGACCGGAGTGGCTTTCTTAGCGTTACTATCCCATACGACAAAATCCCCCCACTCTTGTCGCATGTCACTACTAACTGCCGGCATACCAAGATTGGTTGCGAATGGAGGGGGAGGCTTTTCCTCTTTTTTTATAACTCTTGTATACTTTAGCTCCGCATTGTTATAGCCACTGATGATCTCGTGGGCCCGGAGAAGCTCTCGGGTATCCATCCGCACCAGAAACGGCAGATCGGTGAATCCCTCCACAAATTCCTCATCGTATAGTCTCTCATTAATTATCACCTGAGCCAGGCCCAAGGCAAAAGCTGGATCCGTACCGGGCCGGATGATAACTATTTCATCGGCCTTGGAAGAGGTAGAGTTATAGTCAGTGGTTATGGTAACGACCTTTGCCCCTTTGAGCCTTGCTTCACTCAGCCAATGGCCATCCGGCATCTTAGTACATATCCAGTTCATCCCCCAGCATAGGATAATGTTAGCGTATTCAGCATTGACGAGGTCAAAATCGATAGTCTGTTGTCCGGTAACCATAGGGTGTCCCGGAGGCAAATCGGTATGCCAGGAATAATTATCGAATCCTATACCTCCAATAGCCTTGTCCGGCCCGACACCACGTATATAGGAGTCCAACAGTGCCATGGAATTAGCCATTCTATATAACCCAAAGAGTTTTATTACACCCAATAGCGGCATCCCGCCCCTGAATTTCATCGCTTGTGTACCGGCACCCATCATCTTCTCTATCATCTTGGCATCGTAACCCTGCTTCTGGAGCAACTCAGCTCCTTTAGTACCGCTATAAGTTTTAACTGTATCAATCATGCTTTGGGCAACTATAGTGTATGCCTCATCCCAGGAAACCTTCTCCCATTGGTCTTCTCCTCTCTTGAAATATTTTAAGGGTGGTTGGCCATTTTCATCCCTGGGAAAACCTTTTTCCACCCACTCTTTGAAGCCCTTCCTGACCGTAGGATATTTAACTCGCCTATCTCCATAAAACCTACCCACCATAGCCACGCCTTTATTGCATATCCTAGGGTCCCACCGGGCACTGGCCTTAGTCTCATAAATATCGGTGGCATCACGGTATCGCTGGCTCGGGCCAATGCGGGTAACAATCCCGTTCTTGATATATGCCCTGAGGTAGCAGTTGTGGGTATCATTTGGAGTGCAAGCGAAAATATAGGATGAATCCGGATTATATATATCCCTATATATCTTTTCCCATTCACGAGGTGGATAATGTTCCAGGGGATTTTTTATCTCTGGAATAGGCTGGAGTTTCTCCAATGCCAGACCTATTGCGGGTTTGCTTACCAGAGCGGCCGTTGCAGTAGCCGCTAGTGTTTCCAGGAATTGTCTTCTACTTACCCTATCGAATGACATCTTAACTCCCCTTTCGGAAAAACTATAAAGGTATTTTCTAATTCGCGGAGGTTCATCAAGACCCTTGATCTCTCTGTTCCTTGATAGCTAAAGACCTTACCTCCAATCTAGCTCATACCAGGTTGTTACCGCTTTTTGCCCATCTCGATCGCCTTTATTCCCATCCCATACAGCAAAAGCTATAGGTACTTTGGTACCGGGATTCATGTTAAGATCATATGGCTCATTGGATTTCAAGCTTCGTTTGAAAATAACCTTCCAAAAACCATTAGCCCATATCCCTTGTCCATCCACATTCTGCCCCTCGACTTTTTGGCTGGTCAATGTACCAAAGCCTTCAGCATTAAGGTCTTCTATTGCCGATGGTTTCTTCGGGTTAGAAGCATAGTTACCCGCACCCCAACCAGTCACATAGGTTCGGTTATGAGCAGGGGAAGGAGCCATAGGAAATTGCCTGCGGGATTCGGTCTTTTTAGGATGCCATCCTGAGGCAAATAAATAATCATCTGCCGCCATCTGGGGGTATACATCTTCCATATCCTGGAATTTTTTAAGATCTAACTGCCTATCCATTCTCCAATACCATATATTTACCGGCTTACCTTTTGTCCCCATAGTAAAATGAGGTAGCTCCGGTGAGAGGGAAAACATGATGGCTGCCCCATCGGAAAAATCTTGATGCCGGGTGAAGCGACCAGCCGGCTCCATATCCTCCCACTCCAGGAGGAAGGCGATCTCTTTCTCATTATGAATAGCCTTTATCTTTGCTGACTCGATTACTTCATCCCTCTGCCAGAGGAGCATGAGGGGAATTTCTCCGGCTGCAACAGTTTCCCATACTGGACTGTTGGGGTCTGATACAATATCACCTGTTATTTTTTGTGCCGTTATTTTGCCCGTGCTCGGTTGCTGGGCTACCTTTTGAGCAGCCAATGACTTTACATAACGAACTAAAGCCCAGCGCTCTTGCTCATTAGCTGAATCTTCATAGGAAGGCATAGGGGTTCCATCCATTCCGGTAGTGAACCTGAGATAGATATCAGAATCCTTGCCCCCACCTTTATAAACCCCCCGGGTGAAATTATTGGGGGGGGCAGGATAGCCCCAATCGTCCTTGAGGCCAGATACAGATGGGCCATCTCCCTTTCCCTCTTTACCATGGCATTCCCAGCATTTTAGTTTCTGATAGAGCGCCTTTCCCTGGGATACGAGCTCAGGAGCCGCACTAGATACAGCCGGTACTTTAATCATCCTTTCAGGCTCCCCTTCAATATTAGCCATTTTTTTTACATAATGAACCAGTGCCCAGCGATCTTGTTCTTGAATCGAGCTAAAACCAGACATAGCAGACCCGGGTAATCCTGTGGTTATAGTATTAAATAGGTCCTGATCAGTAGGAGGTTCGCCGGATGGTGTAGAACGCACCTTAAAGACACCACTAGTGAAGTCCCTGGGTTTGGGAAAAAGGAGATAAGCGGCTGTCCCATCTCCCTTACCTTCCATACCATGGCATACACTACATTCTTGCTCGAAAAGGGTCTTGCCTCTCTGTAAAAGCTCCGGGTTAACATCCACCGCACCAGTATCCTGAGAGGCTAAGGGTAACACTAAGAAGGACAATAGAAGTGATACGAATAGATAACCTCTCCTCTCTCTCAAAAGCTTTACCCAGTTCATATATTACCTCCTCCCTATAGTTTTTCTGAGTTGTTAACACAAGAAACGCAGGTATCATCAAACTCATATCTCTGCGGCTGGAGCTCTCCTATTGGTTCAGGATGAACTTTAAAAAACCGCATTTCTGTCTTTAAAAATTCCTCGGTTAGAGCCCCCAGCCCATAATAGAAGCCGTTGGTTGCCTTATTCATCAAGAGTCGTAGGAATAAGGGCGCCCATCTCCCCAGGTTTTCTTTCAGAAATTTTTGCTGGGCATCTCGGCATATCTGGACTTTATCTTCGCCATGCCTCGCACTGGCATAGTATTCTTTGTATGCAAGAAACCCCATAAACTCCAGCTCAACACCGATATGGTCTAAACGCTCTCCCTGTTCCTGAGAAACCTCCAGTCCAAATGCCCTATAGAACCCAGAAATATCCGCTAAGGTTTGGGTCTGTTGAAAGACATGATGTACACCATATTCGGTCTCACAAGGAGGGCAGTCCTTGGAAACAGAATGGCCCAAGACTCTTCCATATTCGAGCTTTAATTCTTCCAGGGAAAGTCCCTTGAAGGCGGCTCCTTGTTCTCTAAGCTTCTGTAAAAACCCATTCTTTGGCCCATCTGGGAGAAATTCCCCCCATTCCCTCAGTTCTTCTATGAAGTAACCCTGGTGGAGTAAAGCAAAAAAATCATCACCTGGATAGAGAAAGGCACCCGATAGAAGCTGATAAATTCTACTTCGGGCAAAGGCTTGCTGAGGATCATACCCTTCCATTGTTATCTCCCAATTAGATTGAGTTAAGATGCAAATCCTTCCGGATATAGATAGGTTCTTCTACCGTAGTTCTAACTATTTCCTTCCCATCCCTTCCGTAGCCAATAACGGTATCATTATACATGGACCAGGTCTTGCCATTAATACTAGTCTCAAAGACCTTCTTACCTTCCTTGATCTCGTACCGGAAGATAATTTTTTGGGCGATACGGAAGAGTTGTAAGACAGCTAATAGCTCCCTGCTAGGGGCGAGGTATTTTTCTATTGCTTCATCCGCTCCGGGTCCAAACATCTGCCACAGATAGGGCCGGGGAACCGTCCTGGGTGGGATATAATAACCGTTGGGCTGGGTGCCAAGCTGTGGATAGAGAGGAAGAGCAACTTTTTCGACCTTAACCATGTAATATAGGGGATTATATCTATCTTCGGCCCAGGAGCCATCCTCCTTGATCTTTACCAATCCCTGAAGTCTTATCTTCCCCACACAGGCAGCCATACAACGGGTCTCCATAGGATCGCCACCGCTCAGGGGGTCCTTACCCTCGATCCGGGGGTAGCAGGCAATACATTTTTCCGAGACCCTGCTAGTACCCCGGAACATTGGTTTCTTGTAGGGGCAAGCCTCCACGCATTTTCGGTACCCCCGGCAGCGGTTCTGATCTAACAGGACAATACCGTCTTCTGGCCGCTTATAAATGGCTTCCCTAGGACAGGCTGCCAGACAGGCCGGATAAGTACAGTGATTACAAAGTCTCTGGAGGTGAAAGAACCATGTTCTATGTTCTGGCAGGGAGACCCCTTTCTCATCCCAGACAAAATCTAACCCTTCTGTCCTAACTGGAGTATCTTCATAGATATTTGGAAATCGCCACTCTTCATCACCTGGGATGAACCCGATAGCCCGCTGCTGCCCTTCCGGGCCATATCTTTTCTGGGCCCCCTCAAAAATAGTTACCCCTTCATAAACTCCATAGGGTTTCTGCCCGCCATCTTTTTGGGCAAGGTTCCATACTTGCCCGCCAGGATTGGCCTCTTCGAGCATTTGCAAAATCCTGACATCCCAGAATTGAGGATATCCTCCATAGGGCTTTGTTTCTACGTTGTTCCACCACATATATTCTTGACCTTTAGAAAAGGTCCAGGTAGATTTACAGGCCATGGTGCAAGTTTGACAACCAATACAGCGATTTGTGTTGAAGACAAAGGCAAATTGTTGCTGTGGATGCTTTTCCTCATAGGGATAAAGCATCTTTCTACCCAGGTGCCAGTTATAAAC
>MHDQ01000004.1:13006-13584 GCA_001803565.1 Nitrospinae bacterium RIFCSPLOWO2_12_FULL_45_22
TAAACCTCAGACATCCTCTTACCCTCCTTTTTTAAATAATAACCTTGTGTAGTTGTAACCGTTCACCCGGCTAAGCTTTATCAGCCACTAAGACACAAAGGCACCAAGAGATGAAATCATTTATCCGGTGTATGACGTACGCTGCATCCCCTATGCAGAGCAAGCTCTGCCACTACAGCCTACAAAAAAGTTTGTAGTGGTCGAGCTTGCTCGACTCCTTCCATACCTTGGTGACTTAGGGCCTTGGTGGCTGAACGGTTACGTGTAGTTTATGCCTTTTTTATCTCGATCAGGTTACCAGCGAGGTATTTTTTCATAAACTCGCTCTCATTACCTGGCGAGAATCCAGTAGTAGCTGGTGCCCATATCCCGCGGCCTCCCAGCCCACCATCCTCTGCCTTAGTAATCTTCACCAAGGTTTCTTTGGGAACCGTATTAACCGCATGATTATCTGCCTCTCCTCCGAACATAAACCCCATAAAAACCTTGGTCTTATGGAAAAGAGTATCAGTCTGGTGCATGGGCATATGCCAGTTACGGGTAATGGATTGCTGTGAACCATAACGGAAGCTGGCTTG
>MHDQ01000005.1 GCA_001803565.1 Nitrospinae bacterium RIFCSPLOWO2_12_FULL_45_22
ATTCTGACCCCCCCGGCCTCGGTCACATAATACTGGCCGGTTTCTTTCTTTGTCCCTTCCAGCCTGTTTTTAGATAGATAATATGAGGTATTAGGGAGCACCCGGATCTGCTTGAGGGGGAACCATTGTTTATCTGCCAGGCGGTCAATGACCGACTGGGGCAGAACCTTGGGGAGCCAGGCAAAGTTTTTATAATTGTCCTGGGTGATTACCAGCCCTGGCTTCAGCTCCTCTGGAATCTCACCCTTTTTTCGCGCCTCCTCCAGAAGTGAAAAGACATCATACCCCCGCCACTCCTTCCATCCCTTCTGTAAGGCCCATACATCCGGGTGATTGAGCAGCTCCGCCCACTTCTGGTCCGCTGCATTACCCGATGTCTTAGCAAATTCTATCCAGTCTTTGACGTACTGAGGCGGTTCTTGCGCAGAGGTGATGCCAGGGATAAAGAACAGAGCAACCGCTATACTTATAGTCACTTTGCATAAAAAAGCCCTCTTTGTGCTGTGATTCATAACTCATTCTCCTCCTTTCTCTATTCATTAGAATTGATAAACAATCTCGAATTCAATGGAATCATTGTTGTCAAAGACCCCAAAAGACTTGTCTCCTTTTCCCTCCATATGGATCCACTCGATCCGGGGCCGCCAGTTGTCTCCAAAAGTCCTGAAGGTCACCCGGTGGCGCATGCCAAACCCACTATTGTTCTGATCAAAGATATATAATGCATCCAGATTGATAAGGTCTTTATATACCTCGGTATTCCAGGCGAAGGTAAACCAGAACTCGTTGTCAGGCCGTCTCCAATCAATATATGGAGATTGCCATAGGACACGTCGTTCCCCCGCCTCATTATTTATAACCTTAAATAAAAAGACCTGGAAACTGGTAAAGATAGACCGGGGACGGGTCAGGAGCCAGTTGCCATAGAAGGAGTCTGGTAACCAGAGGAAGTAGTCAATGCCGAACAGAGTGGACCAGAAATCCTTCTCCACCACCGAAAACCGGTCTTCAGCAACTAGCCGGACAGTGTTAAAAGGCTTGTTAAACTCATAAGAAGTTTCCAGGCGGAAGACTGGGCTAACCTTTTTGGGTGGGAGCTTGATAAAGTGCATCTCCCGCGTAGCAGTAAAACCCACAAGTTTTTTATGTTCCCGAAAGTCCACATCCACATTGGCTACCACTGAAAGACCGCCAGGAATACCTGAGCTGCCCAACGGGGGGAGGGGTAGTCCCAGGAATGGGGCAGCCGTGCCTGTAGCTAAATCAACCAAGCCGGCATTAACGAATCCAAAAGCCGCTTCACCTAATGATGGCGATACAGGCTGGTTAAAAGGAGGTGGGTTAATAGAGAGTGGTGCCCTGCCGTCAGGCCCCAGGTGCAGCTCAGCGTTTCTGACCCGGGTAATGGGCATATCCTGCCAGCCATAATAACCACTCAACGTGAAATCGGTGTCAAACATCCGCCAGGAGTAGCGGGTAGCAAAGGCCCCATTATTCCAATTCCACCAGTCTGTGCTAGCGGGTGTAGTAATAAAGTGCGCAAACACCCGATCGGGAAGCGGTCCCCGGGGTGAGAAGTCGTGCCTGGGCAACGGGAATCCCCACCTCCCACCTGCCTCCTTGTCAAAAGGGTTATTGATAATGAGCTCACTGTGCCGCACATTGGGAATCCAAATAAACTCCAGACTCTGGGCCCTGATGCCCAGGCGATCAAGGGGGATATAATCATCTAAAAAGAAAGTCAGGTCTGCCATCCATTGGTCAATTCGCAACTCCTCATAGTCCCGAAAGAGGAAGCGCTTGCGAAAATCAAGGGGATTGATCACATCCATTAGGCGCAGACCATCCGCCTGCCCCCATCCCCGCTGAAACTTTCCCAGGGTAAGGGCAAACCCTTTCTCCCGGTTGGTGAAGGTAACCGAGGCCTCGCGAATCAGGTAATCCCGAAGGAAGTTATTACAGTCTCCATTCCTACAGGTATCTGCGAACGACAGGGCATCATCAGCATCTCCATCCCCCGTAGCCCCGGTGTAGGAATGGACTTTCCCCTGGTATTTATAGCCAAAGTTACGGCTGTCATCCCGAAAAGAATGGATAAGATCGCCCCAGAGATTTAGATCAAGCTTTACCCACATCCAGTCCTGGTAGCTGTAATTGGTGACAAAATCTAGCAGGTACTCATCTGTCTGATTCTGGAATATGGGTCCGGTTGATCCCCGCCCCACATTCTGGTATCCCCAGACGAAACCCTGTCGAATCTTACCGTCCATCCGCAGGTTATGGTCTCCAAAAACGTTCTCGTATAGGGTTGCCTGGGCTTGCCCGGCGCCACAGCACCACAGCAGCATTACTGTTATAACTCCCAAACAAATGCTGTACATCCCCTTATACCATAACTTCATAACCCTCCCTCCTCTCTAATAAAATTATTTAGTCCTTGCCTGCCCTCCCCCTCTATCCGGCAAAGGGATCAACCTGGATCAGGGCCAGCCACCTTATGCTTACACTACCTCTTTTTCTTCGCCAGCGTGAATCTTGCCCAGAAGGGATTTGGGTTTAAACACCGTGACTGCCGCGGGGATAAAGACAATAGCCCCAAGCATGTTAAACAAAAGAACCACCGCTAAAAGGAATCCCATCTCTGCTTGAAACTTTAATCCCGAAAGGAAATACCATGGCATCAGGGGAATAATCATGGTAGAAGCGGTAAGGACAACAGCCGTACCAGCCGATTTCAACATTGTCGTTATAGCCAGGGGAAGACTTCCTAAACGATGGTACTCTTCCTTAATCCGATCCATCACGTAGATCCCGTAATCCACCCCCCGGCCCATCCCCACGGCAGCTACCGGCAAAGTGCTCAGGTTCATACCGATCCCCATAAGGTACATGTAGGTTTGGGCAATCAACTGAGCCCCCAGGAGGACAATAGCAAGCATAAGGCAGGCAGCTACTGAACGGTAGCTAATATAAACGGTGATAAGGATCACCGCCAGGATAGCTGCAATAGTCAGGAATTGCGCTTTCTCAATAACCAGGTCAGTAGCCAGGGTAAGGCCCCCCAGGCCCCCGGGGAAGAGGTATAGGATAGTGTCTTTAGGCTCGCTCCGTTTGCGGGCAAAGAAGTTCTCGATATCGGCAGTGATCTTTCTAAGGGTAGCACTTTTGTGATCACTGAGAAAATAGACGATGTTCCCCTTAAGCCAGCTCCCGTCTGTAAATACATCAAAGTCTCCCGGATCAGAACGTGACCGAAAGAAGTATAGGTCCATAGCAATGGTCTCGTGCGAGGCCGGGATAAACTCATAGGAGGGGTCCCCCTCTAATACTACTGAATGGACTTTCTTTACCAGCGGGACCAAAGACTGTACCCCACTCACCTCCTCATGTCTCTGGTACAAAATACGCGACAGGTCCTCAATGGCCTGGTATACCCGCGACTCTGCCATGGTCCCTTCTGGGCCATCCACAAAGAGCTGGATGGTATCGGTCCCCAAACGGCCAAATCGCTGATTGATCTCCGTGTTATCCTGGTTATAACGGGCATCAGACCAGAGGATCGGGCTTCCAGGATAGGGATCGCCAATAATAACTTTAGAAGCGAAAATCGCTCCCACTACAAAGACCACTACCACAACCGCAATAATCGGCTTGCCCCACCGTTGGTAGTCCAAATCGGCCAGCAGGCTGAGTTTGTGGAGCCACTTCTGTCCCCTTGCCTCCAGCTTCTCGGGTATTGGCACGTAAAAGAAAGTGGCGGCACTAAAGGTCACTGCCAGCGTGATGCTCAAGAGCCAGGCAGTACAGAGGATAGAGAGGATACGGAGGGTAGGTATCTCTGCCAGGTAAAGCACGGTAAAGCCCATGGCATCAGTAAAGATGGCTGAGAAGCTCGGCTTCAGCAGCGCCACAATGGTCTCTTCTAAAGCCAGTTTGAAATCTTTAAGGCGGGCGTATTCTTCATAGAAACGATTGGTGATCTGGATGGAGTGGCTCAGGATGGTGGCAAAGACAAAGAAGGGCAGGATAAGCATCAAGGGGTTGACATTGTAGCCGGTTATGCTGATGAAACCAAATCCCCAGATGGTGGTCATCACTGCCTTGATAATGGGGATCATTACCCCCAGGAACGAGGCATAATAAACGTAAACTACCCCCAGAATGATCACAAAGGTCAAAATAAAGATGCCGATCATCTGAGGTACATAGGCATAGATGGTACCAAGAAGGAGGGGGCGTCCCACACCATGGACTGTTACTGGGCCGTTGGCCTCCTCACGCGCCCGTAGCTCCTCAAAGAAGTTATAAAACTTCTCAAAGTCCATATCGGGTTTGAAGTCCAGGATGACCATAGCAGCCGTGTCATCCTCCGAGACGAGTTGACCCCCGTAGAGTTCCTTGGCGTTTATTTTTAGTTGCCTAAGCCCTTCGGCATCCTGGGGTATATCAGGCCACATCAGGCCCTCGATACGAATTGTCCCGGCCTCTCCGGTGATAGCCTTAATCTTTTTGCTGGCAATAGATTGGACAGAGAAGCGGCTGGTATCGGGATAATAGTAGAGCTCCTCTGCGATTTTACGGAAACGCTGGAGGAATTCCGGATTGTAGATGTCTCCCTGGGTAGTTTTCACCTCCACCAAGGTGGTATTAGCCCCACCAAAGATCGGGGCATAGGTATTATATCTTTCGACATAGGGATGCCCTTGCGGAATCATCTCTTCCAGGATGATCTTTAGCTTGAGCCCGGTCACCAAGAAATAACCAAACACACCGGTAAAGATGATCATTACCACGAGCACAATCCCTGTGTGCTCCACAAGCAATCGGGCCAATCGTCTCTTCCAATCCATGGTAGTTTTACCCACTCTAAGCCCCTCCTTTCCCAGGATAGACATTCTTGCCCCAATTCAGCATCGTCCGGCAGCTTTCTTTGCCGCTTGAGCAATGCAGGACAATTCCTTTTTGGCCGACAACCCACACCCCGGCATCAGGATTAGCTTGAGACGAATAGAACCATGTTTCTAAAAGATTAACACCTGGGGGAAGTATAATCTCGTGCCAGTGCAGATTATCGCCGTTGCGTCCTTCAAACCAATGGAGAAAGCGGGTGCCCAGAACCAGTATTCGTCCCGATCCATTATCTATACAGAGGTCAAAAAAATTTTCTTTCCTGCCAGTTGAAATCGTCTCCCATCTCTCTCCCCCATCGCGGGTGCGCAGGATAGTACCGCTCAAACCAGCCACATAGCCTACCTGGGGGTTAAGAAAGGCGATGCTCATCAAGGTCACGCTCGTTCCAGTTTCTCTGGCTTGCCAGGATCGCCCTCCATCGCGGGTAACGAAGAGGGAGCCAAACTCTCCCACAATCCATCCTATCTGTTGAGTGAAAAACCGAACCCGATTGAGGTGGGCTTCTTTTCCCTCCAAAACCTGTTCTCGCCAGTTTTTTCCTCCATCCCGGGTAACAAATATGGAGCCAGTTCGGGCAATAATCCACCCTCTGGAGGTATCAATAAAGTCCACATCCCGAAGGTAGATATCGGGATCAAGAGAACGAAGACGCATGGTATCAATCGTTTGCTTAACCCAGCTTTGTCCTCCATCCTCGGTATGGAGCACGGTTCCTCTCAGCCCGACCGCCCATCCCCGCTTTTCGTCAACAAAGTCTACACCGCGTAAAAGGGCTTTCGTACCAGTCTCCTGACGGGTCCAACTTTTTCCGCCATCATGGGTGGTAAGAATTGTCCCATAATCACCTACCACCCACCCCTTATCCTCAGTGACAAACTGGAGGTCATAAAGATGATCTGGTACCCAGCGGATGGTTCCTGTGCTGTGAACTGAAACTGATGAGTGTGCCGTAGAGAAGAGGCCCAGGTAGTATGCAGTAACAGCAACAACACTACAGACGATGACCCCCAACAGAGTTCTCGTCACAGGCAATCGTTTATAACTATTGTTTGTCGGTATGCTTCGTGTCTCTCTCATAAGATAAATTTCTCCCCAGATGAGATAAAAGTTGTTAATCAGTATCTTATTAAACAAAACGAGAGAGGGGACCAAGGTAAGTAGGTTAAAAAAGGGCATCTTAAAGAGAACAGTACGTTGAGGAGTAACAGCACCGGTCGTTAGCTTCAGCAAACTATTATCCTGCAGAGCTTAAGCTAATGGTCACTAGCAAAGGAATATCTCACTCAGAGAGAAAAACCCCTCCCCTTTTGTCAGGTGCACGATATTATACATTAGTTTAATTATACGTCAACACTTTTTTCCCTATTGGAGCCCCTTATCTTTTCTGTTGACACGTTGCAGTAAAATGAAGGAAGTTTTTTTGCCTGAAATCACCAGCAATTCTTGGTCACATTATGTGCTTATAGCTATATGATCTTTTCAATAATGGAATGGAAGGTCTTGGCGCTTACCGAATCAGGGTATTGTAGGATAAAGGGGGTTCCATTATCCGCGGTCTGAGATATCCTTTCATCCAACGGTATGCAACCCAGGAAAGGTACCCCCATAGCTTGCGCCAGGTTCTCACCACCACCGGTCTGAAAGATATTTGCCTTCTTGCCACAGTCGGGGCAGACAAACCCACTCATATTCTCAATAATGCCAATTATCGGTACTTTAGCCTTTTGGCAGATAGTGACCCCTCGCCGGGCTACTCCCTGGGACAGTTCTGAGGGGATAGTCACTACTATTACACCGGTCAGGTCCGGGATATACTTCATCATATTAAGGGTCTCTGCCCCAGTACCAGGTGGCAGGTCCAAAACCAGGTAGTCTAATGGCCCGAATTGGACCGAAGCCAGAAATTCTTCTAAGGCACCGCGCTTGAATTCATCAAACCAGGTCAATGATTCATTATCGTCCATGAGAAAGCCCGTAGAAACCACCTTGATTCCTAAAGGGCCTGGTACGGGCAAGATCCCTTCTTTCCCTATCATCAACTTTTTACCCTGGAGGCCAAGGATTTTTGGTATGCTGGGCCCATGGAAATCAGAGTCTATGATCCCGGTCTTCTGCCCTCTTTGGACAAGGGCCATGGCCAGGTTAGCTGAGACGGTAGATTTTCCTACCCCACCCTTGCCACTGAGCACTGCTAGCTTATACCTTATACCCTTCATCTTTCCCTTTATAATATCCATCCGGCCTTGCTGATAGATGCTATATTTATATGGATCAGGGCAATCAAAATATTTATAGCAACTCTGGCATTGGTGGAGGCAGTTTTGATCTACATTAATCCGTAAGAGCTCGGTAAACTTTTCTTCCCTTTCCACAACATCACTCCCTAGGTATCATAGACCTTTTCTTTAAGCAACAACCCTTCCCTCTCATCAATAATCTTTATGCGCCAGGGCTCGGGCCGCAAGCTACCCCGTTGATATCTAAGCCAGAGGATATCTCCTTCAGGCAACTTATTCGCCGAGCTGGCCAGTATGGCCTTTACTACCCTGGTATCATATTTCCGATTACCGGGAGCGAGGTCCCGGATAGCCAGTATTAACTCCTTTCCTTCTGGCAGAGTAGATAGATCATCTACAAAGGTATCGTATTCTTTTGGCATCTCTCTCCCCCCTTATTTTTTAAGCACTCAGCTATCAGCATTCAGCTTTTAGTTAAAAAGTGCTAATGTCTTGCTGACCGCTGATAGCTGACGGCTGAACACTTACAGTTTATTTATAGCCGTAGTTTTTCCAGTTATTCAATACTTTTTCCTGGATTTCTTTAGGATAGATTTCTTTGAAAGAGGCCTTCCTGGGTATAGCAATCTCTTTAGGCCAGTCTAAAGGCCAGGTACAATCCAGCAGCACTGCGGCCCCTTTTCCCCACATCCTCTCTTCCAGGCTCAAGAATGGTAGCAGAGGATGGCCCACAGCAAATTCTTGTGCCCGGATTCCTCTGACCGGGTGGCATTTGGTCACAATAGCATGTAATACCTCGGTAATATTATATGGGTCTACATCGGAATCTACTACTACTATGTAGGGATAAGGGAGTTTAGTGCCCCAGATGGCATTAGCTATATGGGAGGCAATATTGGTATATTTGGCTTGTACTGCCACCACAATCATATGACCAGAGCATTCGGGTGGTAGATGGATACCGGTAATAGGGAACCCATAATTATCTAAGATGGTCTTAATATCTGTCCGACCACAAACCGATAGGCAGATATCTGCATCATCCAGTGGTACTCCCATATTGGCTACAGTAAGGATAGGGTCGTTCCTGAAGGTTATGGCCTTGACCCGATACACTGGCCGGGGCATCCGAGGGGAAGAGCGATAGCCGGTATATTCTCCAAAAGGACCTTCATCTACCCGCTTATAAGGTAAGACTTCGCCTTCAATAATTATCTCCGCATGGGCCGGGACCAGGATATCGCTGGTTTCACACTTGATCAATTCTACTGGAGCCCGTCTTATGCCACCAGCCAGGTCCGCCTCATTTCTGCCTACCCCATAAGAGGCGCAACTAGCCAGGGCCGAGATAGGGTCTGGCCCAATAGCCGTAGCAAAGGGCATAGGTATATTGTTGGCTTCATATTTGCGATAATACATAACGCCAATGTCCTGGGTAGGCAAAAATAATCCGCCCATATCCCGGCTGTTATGGATCATCTGGCGGTACATCCCCCAATTTACCCAGTCACTATCCATATCCTTGGTGAGAACGAAATGCCAGGTACTTATATAGCGGCCACCATCACCATCATGCACCATGGGGGCGGGCAGCTCATAAAGGTCTACCTGATCCCCTATCCGGACATTCTCTTTACAAGGGCCATCTTTGACTATTACCGGTTTTATGGGGTGCTGGGCCCGCTTGTGGTATTCATCCAGGATCGCGCCCGGATGGGAATCCGCCGGCATATCCATAGCAATAGCTAAGCGGCGAAAGTTAGCCAGCGGGCCACCAAACATCCGGAACCCCTTGGGATAGCCCTTGATCTTCTGGAAGAAAGGGGCTGGGAGCTTTAGTTCGTAAGACCGCCTGATTATTGCCCCGGCCTCTAAATCCCAATCCACTTCCTGCGCTACTCGTACCACTTCGCCGGCTTTTTCTAGTGCCTCTATATATTCCCGATTATCTCTAAATGGCATCTTACATCCCTCCTCTCTTTAGGGTTACCTGATCATCTCTTCCCGGGTAGGAGCTTTCTTAGGATGGAAGGCATCATCGGGAAGTTCTTCCAAGACCTGGATTCCCCAATACTGATCGGTGATATCATCTTTCAGGTTTCGAATCCAGAGTTTTGCTGCGCCCGGTAAGGCATTAAAATCCTCTTTGACCTTAGCCTTTACTACCTTTCTGGCCAAATCTGATAAGTCTCTTACCTCCAGTAATATATCTTTATCCTGTCTTATCTCTTCCAAAAGGTCTTCTAGATATAACCAGTACACTTCATAACCCTCTCTCATCTTTTGACCCCTTATTCGTTAGGCGTTAGGCGTTAGGTGTAAGTGGTAAGGCTAACCCCTAACGACTCACCACTTACGCCTAATGAGCTATCAGCTTCTGCTCTCTTAATCAACCATGGACTTGAACACGGGCCTCATGACATATTCTCCCCTCTTTTCCTGGGTTATAGAAACCGGTTTTTCAAATCCAAGCCCCTGCCAGTTCCGCTCTACCCAGTCTTGTACCTCCCTGGGGAATGCCCGCTCAAAGTCTACCCTCTTATTCGGGAGCTTGCTGGTACAATCGAAATAGACGGTCTTCTTGAGAGCCTCTTTCTTTTCTGCAATACTCAAAAAAGGCTCGTACTTAATGGCATGGGCAGCGGGAGCATTTATCTTCCTGATATCTCTACCAGGATGAACGTTTAATGAGAATTCCTCCATACCATCTTCGGTATTAGAAGGATTAACCGTGGCATCAACAATAAATGACCTGAACAAGCCAGGTATGGAACCCTGAAAAGCCAGGGCTGCCCTACCTACCACATCAGGGCTATTTTTTAGGATAGATATCCAGAGATTAGCCCAGGTAGAAGACCCAAGGGGGCTTCCCCAGGCCGTTACTACGGGCAGATCATGATAAACTCTGAGTCGTCTCCACATCTCTACCCCGAAGGCAAAACCTAATGCCTTGCTGGAATTGGCAAACATACCCTCGACACAGAAGGGTATGATAGGGTCTTTCCGGTGGGTAATGGCTGTTACACGAACCACAGGTCGGGGCATCCGGGGTCCCTGGATAAAACCTGGATACTCACCAAAAGGCCCCTCATCCCAAAGCTCACCGGGACGTATAACACCCTCAATCACTATATCGGCATCGGCCGGTACATATAGATTATTGGTCTCACACTTAACCAATTCCAGGGGCTCCTGCCGCAGTCCACCGATCAACTCTGCCTCCCAAATACCCCACGGGGCCCGAAATGCCGCACCTACAAAGGTCAATACATCGGCCCCTACATAATAGGCTACCGGCATCGGCTCGCCCCGGGCATGCCATTTCTTCATAATAATATCCCCTTGCTGGCCATAGGTAGGGTCATAACCGATGCCATTACGGGTATGGATCATACCGCGGTAGTTGGCCCAGTTATTCCAGCGCTCCTCTGGGTCCTCCATGCACCAGCAGCCGGTGGTAGTATACCGACCCCCATCGCCATGATGCAGATAAGGCCAGGGAAACTTCAGGAGATTCGCCTCCTTACCCATCTGGATATGTTCTTTGCAGAGACCGTTAGAGACTATGGTAGGAGGAATACCGGTATATAGTCGCCTCAAGAGTTCTGCCCCCAGGTCAAAAGGGTTGGCCTCAGGTGGTGCGCCAGCGGCTATCGCCAGCCGGCGCCATATCTGATGCACAGGCCCAGCCCAGGGCTCTCCTAATAAGGTGTAACCTTCTGGATAACCCTTTATCTTCTTGAACCAGAGGATCGGACCGCCTACCCGGCAAGACATGGTAGAGAAGGCCGCTGCCTCCAGATTCCAATCCACCTCCTCTTCTATCTCTACCAACTCACCCATTTCTCTCAGACGCTTTATAAATTCTCTTACTGATGGCATTCTCGCCTCCTTCCCCTTATTTAGGTAAGTTCTTCTATGGCTATAACCTTAACATAAACCTCCCCGGCTTCAAGACCAAAGCGGCCAAAGACCTTCAGCTTCTCTGCCTCGGGAAACTCCTTGCGGCAGATAAGGGTATTGGCATAGAGCCAGGTCTTATCCGTATCGTCTAATAGCTTAACCCTCATTTCTCTGGGCGATGCTTCCAAAGCACCCCAGGTCTCTTCTAGTGATCTATAATCCACTTGATAAGCCATAATTCTTTCCTCCCCCTATAATTAATACCATAGGAATTTCCCCTTCAGACACGGATGAAGACACAAAATCCTAAATCCTAATATCTAAATCCTAAAACAAATTCAAAATTAAAATGACCTAATTTCAAAATAGTTTTGAGCATTTGGGCTTTGGATTTTGATATTGTTTAGAATTTAGGATTTCAAATTTAGAGTCTGTCTTAATTACTATCTGTGTGTATTTCGAAAATCTATATCCTAACTAATTTAATCTACCATAGATTTAAACATTGGCCTCATAATATATTCTCCCCTCTTCCCTTTAAAAATAGAGGCCGGTTTTTCAAACCCCAACCTTTGCCAGTTCTGTGCTACCCAATCCTGTAACTCTCGGGGAAAGGCCCGCTCGAAGTCCACCCATTCATTATCCTGCTTAGCCGTACAATCGAAATAGACCCCTTTCTTAAGCCCCTCTTTTTTCTCTTCAATGCTCAAAAATGGCTCATACTTTATTCCAGTACATGCCGGGGCATTCACCTTCCTTATGTCCTTACTGGGATGGACATTTAGTGCGAAGGCTTCCATAGCGTCTTCGTTATTAGAGGGGTCTACTGAGGCATCTATAATGAAAGATTTAGTGGTTATTGGTAGAAATCCATGCTGTCCAAGGGCAGCCCTATTGACAACATCGGGGCTGGTCTTTTCTAGCGCTATCCAGAAGCTGGCATACCCAGAGGGCATAGGGGCGGGCCAGACGCCTATTACAGGTAAATCATAATATACCCTGAGACGACGCCATACTTCGGCTGCAAAGCCAATTCCCAATGCCTTACTGGATGTAGCATACATACCTTCTACACAATAAGGTATAATCGGGTCTTTTCTGTGAGTGATGGCTGTTACGCGAACCACAGGCCGGGGCATCCTGGGCCCCTGGATAAAACCCGGGTATTCACCAAAGGGCCCCTCATCCCAAAGCTCACCAGGTCGAATGACACCCTCAATCACAATATCGGCATCGGCCGGTACATAGAGATGATTGGTCTCACACTTGACCAGCTCCAGGGGCTCCTGCCGCAGTCCACCGATCAACTCCGCCTCCCAAATACCCCACGGGGCACGAAACGCCGCACCTACAAAGGTCAAAACATCTGAGCCTACATAATAGGCCACCGGCATCGGCTCACCCCGGGCATGCCACTTCTTCATAATAAGATCCCCTTGCTGGCCATAGGTAGGG
>MHDQ01000006.1 GCA_001803565.1 Nitrospinae bacterium RIFCSPLOWO2_12_FULL_45_22
CTTTGAGTTGGCTAAAAAAATCTATCCCTTCTCTCTCCATATGTCGGGCTATCCTATAAGCCTCCAGGGTATTAAAGTCATAAATCTTGATCTCATCATCTTTAATCTCAAATTTCATAGCCTTTCATTACTTCCTTACTATTTTTTATGGGATCTTGTCTACATCTTTGAAAATCCCCAAGGGATATTCCTCTAGCATATGGCTCATGATCCACTTAATTGACTCTAACGGTGTCTTTTTGAAGGTGGGGGGACAGGCAGATAATATTTCTACAAAGCTATAGCCTACACCATCTATCTGTTTCTGGAAGGCCGTTTTTACTGTTTTTAGGGCCTGATTGAATTGGGCTGGGCTAGTCAGGGCACAGCGGGCGGAAAAGGCCATACCTGTCATAGTGGCCAGCAGCTCTGCTACATGGATGGGATACCCAAATCCCTGAGGTTGTCTACCTTCCGGGGTAGTAGTAGTGACCTGGTCTAAAAGGGTAGTGGGGGCCATCTGGCCACCAGTAGTGCCATAGCCAGCATTATTACAAAAGATAGTAGTGAGTTTCTCTCCCCGGTTAACCGCATTTATCATATCACCCATGCCGATAGCTGCCAGGTCCCCATCGCCCTGGACAGTAAAAACAATGGGTTTGCCGTGGAGGGATCGTTTTATACCGGTGGCTACCTCAGGGGCCCGGCCGTGCAGGGCCATAATAGCATCTATCTTTAGCATACCCATCCCCATAGCATGGCAGCCTACACCACCTACACCAATACAATGTCCCCGGATCTTTAACTCATCAATGGCTTCACCAATAAGGCGATAGATCAGGCCATGCTGGCAGCCAGGACACAGAATAGTGGGGAGGTCATGCATACATTCTGGCCGGGAATAGACTATCTCTCGCTCTACTTTTTCATCTATATTTTCTTTAATTGTTGAACTTATAATTCTGCCAGAAAAGGGCTCTCGCTTAACATTTTCGTCTACCTTTCTTTTCATGGTAATTCCTTTCCTTCTTGCATAACAGCAGTATCTGCGGCTAGGCAGGGTAAGACCCTGCAGCTACTGTTAGATTAATCTCTTTACCTCTTGCAAAACGGTCTTAGGGAAGATCATACCGCTGGACGTAACCAGGTGGCGATGGGCAATGCCAACCAGGTGTACTTCTGCCTTATCTTGCACTGCGGCTTGCACATCCCGCAGCATCTGTCCCAGGTTGTCTTCTACTACCACGAATTTTTTGGTATGCTGGGCCGCAGCCCTTATTATCTGGGTGGGGAAAGGCCAGAGGGTGATAGGTCTAATAAAGCCAACTCTTAACCCTTCTTTCCGGGCCTGGTGATAAGCCCATAAAGAACTACGGGCACTGGAGCCAAAGGATACCACTATTAGGTCTGCATCTTCGGTATGGCCGGCCTGATAGCGGACCTCTTTTTCGGTCATCTCCTGGTATTTTTTGGTTATACGTATCATATAATCTCTGTAACTACCAAGGATTCCTGGGGCATTCTGGATAAACCTACCTGGATCATCATGATCACCAACAGTAGTTAGAGCCCAACTCTTTTTATCGGGGAGCGGCCCAAAGTCTAATCTGTGCAACTCTAAGCCTTCCTGCATCTGCCCAATGATAGCATCAGTCAGGATAATGACCGGATGGCGGTACTTATCTGCCAGACAAAAGGCTAATTGGACCAGCTCAAAGGTCTCTTGCACTGAAGCGGGGGATAAGACAATGTTGTGATAGCCGCCATTGCCTCCACCCCGGGTAACCTGCATATAGTCCATCTGAGAAGTCTGGGTATTGCCACCACCAGGGCCACCACGCTGGACATCTGCGATGACACAGGGGAGTTCTGATGCTGCAAGGGTAGAGATCCCTTCCTGCATGAGACTAAAACCGGTACTGGAAGAAGAGGTCATGGCCCTTACACCGGTAGCGGCCGCACCATAGAGCATATTTATAGAAGATACCTCACTCTCGGTCTGGACAAATACTCCACCCACCTTGGGTAGTTCGCGGGCAAAGAATTCTACTACCTCATTCTGCGGGGTTATAGGATAACCGAAATAACAGCGACAATCGGCATATAGGGCACCATAACCCAGGGCTTCATTACCATTAATCAACCTTTTCTCTAGCATAATAGCTCCATTCTTCTCTTGCGTCATTAGGTTAGTGCGGCATTGTGTTATCAGGTCATTGGGCGATAGCGTTAATGGGTTATTAGGTCACCTAATGACCTCATAAAATCTCTTTTACGTTTTTAAACTCTCCTAAAGGATACTCGGCTATCATATATTCTTCTACCCACTTCAGGGCCTTATTGGGCGGCATATGAAGGGTAGAAGGGCAGGCAGATAGTATCTCTACAAACCCATAGCCTATACCATCCATCTGTTTCTGGAAGGCCAGGTTAAGGAATTTTTTGGTCTGATTATAATTTTTGCGAGACGTTAACGCACCCCGGGCAGAATAGGCTGTCCCTCGCAGCATAGCCAGCATCTCTGCTACATGGATAGGATAGCCTGCTACCTGGGGGTCTCGTCCAGTAGGGGTAGTAGTGGTGACTTGCTCTAATAAGGTAGTGGGGGCCATCTGGCCACCAGTGGTGCCATAGCCAGCGTTGTTGCAAAAGATAGTAGTCAATTTTTCCCCCCGGCCTATGGCATTAATGATATCGCCCATGCCAATAGCCGCCAGGTCACCATCGCCCTGGATAGTAAATACAATGGGTTTGCCACCCTGGGAGCGCTTTATCCCGGTAGCGACGCCCGGACCCCGGCCATGCAAGGCAAAGACAAAGTCGGTAGCAATGGTCCCTATCATAAACCCATGACAGCCCACACCGGCTACACCAATAGCCTGTTTCTTGATGCCCAGTTCATCTATGGCCTCACAGATAACCCGGGCCACGGTGCCATAATGACAGCCCGGGCAATACATAGTTGGCAATCCGGTATAGGATTCCGGGCCCCCACAGAGCAATTCTCTTTCAGGATGATCTATTTGTGGCATAAGATGTTTTTCACCTCCTCGGAGACAGTCTTGGGAAAGATCATACCACTGGATGTAGGTAAGTGACGGGCTAGAGAGCCTAACAAATGTACCCCTGCCCTTCCTTCCACCGCAAATTCAACGTCTTCAACGAGTTGGCCTAAACTGTCTTCTACTACCAGGAAATTTCTTACCCTATGAGAGGTCTCCCGGATGATTTTTGTCGGGAAAGGCCATAGGGTAATGGGTCTGATTAGGCCCACTTTGTACCCTTCTGGTCGAAGACGGCGTAATGTTTCTAAAGATATCCTGGCGCTAGACCCATAAGCTACTATCACCATCTCGGCATCTTCGATCTCGTAAGTTTTAAAGCGCACTTCATTATCAGTGATCTCCTGGTATTTCTTCCCCAGATTAACAATTATATCGCGATAGTTATTGAAAAAGGTCCAGATATTGGGTACCGTATTTCTGTATTTACGCTCTCCCTGGCCGGTAGCGGCCCAATCTTTGGCGGGCAAGGGGCCGAAGTTGATGGAATAGAGCTCCAGATTCTCCATCATCTGCCCTAAGATAGCATCAGAGAGGACAATGACCGGGTGGTGGTATTTATCTGCCAGATAAAAGGCCCGCTGGATTAATTCAAAGATCTCCTGGACGGAAAATGGTGCCAGGACAAGGGGGTAGTAATCACCATTGCCACCACCTTTAGTCACTTGGGCATAATCCATCTGGGCGGTTTGGGTAGAACCAGCCCCCGGCCCTCCTCGTTGGACATCAACAATAACTGCCGGTAAGCTACAATAGGCCATATGGGCTATACATTCCTGCATCAGGCTGAACCCAGTACTGGATGAAGAAGTCATGGCCCGTACCCCAGTAGCTACCGCACCATAAAGCATATTTATAGAGGTAAGTTCACTCTCGGTTTGGACAAAATTACCGCCTATTTTAGGCAGCTCCCGGGCAAAGAATTCTACTACTTCATTCTGGGGGGTTATGGGGTAGCCAAAATAGTTCCTACAGCCAGCATAAATAGCGCCATAACCCACGGCCTCATTTCCTGTGATCAAGAGCTTTTTTCCCATCTCCTCTTCCTTCCTTCACTTTCTTGCAAAACAAGCTTTGCCACTACATATTCCTGTAACAACGCTGGTTTCATGAGGTATGCAGTGATCGAGCTTGCTTGACAACACATTTTTTAGTGATGACTAATTACCACTACCGTTATTTCATCACCATCCTGAACCTTTAAGCGTTCTTTTAGATTATAAGGGGCTATAATCTCCAGCTTATCGGCCGGATATTCTGGTACCAACGGGATAACAATAGCCCCTGGTATGCTTCCCTGGATCATTATTTTATAACATATCCCCTGGCAGAATGCCGGATTATCCGGGGCAATGACTATACCCGGACGGCTTTTTAACTTCTGAAGACCCTCTAATGCTAGAGGGTTTTCTAATTTTAAATTAAGGGTCCCCGGATAGGGATTGATACCCACCTTATTAAGGAACTGTTCTTTGGCCCAAGGCAATTCAGTAAATACCTTTCCCTCTCCTAGGCCAGAGACTATCTTCCCATACAGGGTAAGACCAGTTAAGATATCTTTATCTTCTGAATATTGCAAACCAGTCATTTCTCCTTAGTACGTAAGCGTTCAGCCGTCAGCTATCAGCAAGACTTAGCGTAAGGCGTTAGGGGTAAGGCGTGAGGAGAAATTTTTCTTACCCCTAACGATTGTTTTTAACTGAAAACTGACTGCTGATAGCTGAAGGCTTATCTAAGAATTGCCCCAACGGTGATAGAGATTATGCTCAATATTAAAAAGGTCCAGGACTTTCCCTACCGTCTGATCAACTATATCGGTTATGGTCTTAGGGCCATTATAAAACGCCGGTGTCGGCGGCAAGATTATAGCCCCCATCTCCGTTGCCCGCTCTAGATTCCGGATATGACCGAGGTGCAGAGGTGTTTCCCGGAAGAGGAGGACTAATCTTCTCCTCTCCTTAAGCACCACATCGCAAGCCCTTACCAATAAATTATCATTATAGGAATGGGCGATAGCCGATAAGGTTTTTGCACTACAAGGGGCCACTATCATCCCATCGGTACGGAAAGAGCCACTGGAAATCGGCGCTGCAATATCGTCAACCGCATGGCAATAATTGGCCAATTTTTCTATTCTTGCTATTTCTTTATAGGCTGTTTCCAGGGCTATAGTCTTTTTACCGGGGTCGGTGATTACCAGGTGGGTTTCTATCTCGGGGTGAGTATTCAATACTTCTAACAGCCTTATGCCGTAGATAGCGCCACTAGCGCCAGATATGCCAATGATCAGCTTCAAGGTTCTCTCTCTCTCACAGATTAACTATCTTATCTTCCTTATATTCCAGAAGGTGTCCCAGCTTCTCTTTTTTAGTCCTAAGATATTGTATGTTTTCTGGCGTGTAGATGGTTTCAATCGGCACTCTTTCGGTGACTCGTAAGCCGAAGCCTTCAATGCCAACCACTTTCTTAGGGTTATTGGTTAAGAGACGGATAGTAGAGAGGCCAAGATCGGCCAGTATTTGTGCCCCAATACCATAATCCCGGAGGTCGGCTGGGAAGCCCAATTCCAGATTAGCTTCTACGGTATCTTTACCTTCATCCTGGAGCTTATAAGCCTTTATCTTATTAAGCAGGCCAATGCCCCGACCTTCCTGGGACATATAGAGAAATACACCCTGGCCCTCGGCCTGGATTCTCCTCAAGGCATCTTCCATCTGGTGGCCACAATCACAGCGTAAGGAGCGAAATACATCACCGGTCAAGCACTGGGAGTGGACCCTTACCAGGACATCTTCCTTCCCTTGTACATCTCCTGTAACCAGAGCTACATGGGCCTTTTCGTCCAGGATGCAGATATAGCCAACGGCCATGAATTCACCAAATCTGGTAGGCAATTTTGCCTCAGCTATTTTTTCGATAAGGCGCTCTGTCCGGCGGCGATATTGGATCAGATCAGCTACTGAAGCAATTTTCAACTGGAACTGTCTGGCTACTCCGATGAGCTGGGGTAATCGAGCCATAGTCCCATCATCGTTCATTATTTCACAAAGGACCCCGGCCGGGAAAAGGCCAGCTAGCCGGGCCAGGTCTACTGCGGCTTCTGTATGGCCAGCCCTCTGCAACACCCCACCTTTCTTGGCTGCTAAAGGGAATATATGGCCTGGTTTACTGATATCCTGCGGGCCAGTAGCAGGGTTAACTACAGCCAGGATAGTAACAGCCCGATCATAGGCAGAGATGCCAGTCGTAATTTTGCCTTTAGCACCAATAGATACCGTGAAGGCCGTGCCATGAGTAGAGGTATTATTTTCTACCATTAGCGGTATTTCCAGCTCCCGCAGTCTCTCTTCGCAGCAAGGCATACAGATCAAACCCCGGCCATACCTGGATATAAAGTTGATGGCCTCGGGAGTGACTTTTTCGGCAGCCATCAAAAAATCACCTTCATTTTCCCGGTCTTCATCATCAACCATGATGATCATCTTACCTGCCCTGATATCTTCTATCACTTCTTCAATCTTATTGAATGGCAACCTTCATCCCCCCTCTTTTGGGTCATTGAATTATTGGGTTTTGATCTGCCTTAAAAATTCTTCTACGGCCAGGTTAGTATTATCAATAATCCTTTCTATGTCTGTCTGGTTAGCCTGGTGGATATGCACGCCAGCGATAACCACAATAATAGAATTCAGCTCCCGCACTAAACGGTCTGCTATAGGCCGGGCTAACTCATCGTCTTTATGACCCAGGATGCTGATTACCGATACATTAGCTGTTACCCGCGAAGGGTCTTGGGTACTGGGTCTAGGAAGCCCCACGGCTACACCGCCTATATGCGGCTCATCGCCCCCAGTGATATGGACAATGATACCATTGGTCAGGGCAAAGGCCCTTAAGCTAACACGGCAAGAGCCATTACCCTCATCAATCTGGTAAATGCCCTCAGATCTAATATTATTTATTACTTCCTGTGAATTAAGATCTATCTCTGTTCCGAGCATTTTTTATAAATCAGATAAGAGTGCCTCTTTAGTTAGTAAGAAGCCCCTTGGCAGTTTTGACCCATTAGCCCCGAATATATCACAGAATTCTTCCCCTGACAACGCAATATTTCATTGGAGTTTCTCCAAAAATTATTAAAGCTAGTATCATCCTTTTCAAACCTTTCAACGCAGAGACCGCAGAGAACACAAAGATACGTACATCGTAAGGAGTGAGAAGTGAGGTGTAAGGGGGTGAGGAGTTATCGCTTTACGCCTTACTACTAATGCCTTACGGCTTTTTGCGTACTCTGCGGTTCATTTCCACTTCTCCATTTCCCAAAACCCTCTATAGACCTGCAATTATCTCCTCTAGGGACAAAATTTTGGGTATAATCGTACGATTGACCTGCCAAGTAGGGACAGGTTATAATTACTGAAATATTTGTTTTGGCTACAAAGAAATTATAAGAGGGGAGGTAAAATATTAGGGGCCTCTCGACGACCCTAATCGGGTTCATCTATGTACGAGGAAAGGAGGAAACCATGCTACACAGGGACAAGCAGAAGGGAGGGGCTAAGAACACGATAGGCCGGAAAGAGAAGAATAATGCTGGCCGCCAAAACTTGAGGTTCTTAGGAGGGCTATTAGGCCTGATCGGGGCATTCTTGCTTCTCTGGACAGGGATAGTACCAGCGCAGGGGATACCGGAAAACGGGATCCTGTATTACTCGGTGACGGACAATACGGTCCGCGGCATCGATGTGGTAACTCAGGCGGAGGTCGCGTCGCTCCCGACGACAGCCTTCGTTGGAGCAGTGGTGGGCGGTGCCCGGGAGATTGCGTTCGATCCCGTAACGCGTCTGATATGGTACTCTGCAACCGACAACACCATCCGTTCCCTGAATAGAGATACGCTTGCAGAGGGCCCCCAAATCAGCGGGATCCCTGGTGCTGTCATTGGCGCAGCCCGCCATGTTTTTATTGACTACGCGCGTCGCAGGCTGTTGGTACCTATCACTGACGGTTCTGTCCAGATATATAACCTCTCAAACCAGCAGCCATCGGGCCAGATCCCTATCAGTTTTTTCACAGACGGGAATGTGGGCGGATATCGGCACTTTGTTTCTGACGTCCGGACGGGGAACCTTTGGTACGCAGCGACCGATGGATCTTTCCGAGAGATGGACCCCGACACAATGACGCTTACAGGGAAAGTGATTTCCTTCGGTGTCCAGATTGGCGCCAATCCCGGTGCCTACCGCCACTTCGTTGTGGACCCTGCACGATACTTACTTCTCTATGCTGTCACAGACGGGAGTATTGCCTCGATCAATCTCACAACGCTCCAGGCTGCCCAGTTCAACATCTCGGCCGCTGCCTTCGTTGGTGCCAACCCTGGTGCGGGGCGGGTAATCACCTACGAGCCTTCCCTCCGCGGATTGACAGTGATCCTGGACGACGGTGGTGAGAATTTCGGCCCAGGCGATCGTCTTAAACTCTCGGTCGGGGTCGCCAATCCCGATAGCTCGGTGACTGTGGATGCGTATCTGGTACTCATTTTCCCAGATGGGAGCCGCGTGTTCTTCGAACGCGGGGAAGGTGGCAGTTTGATCCCCGCGGCAGCCACGGCCGATCCTACTACTTGGAAAAAGCTTCTTTCAAGGGTTACACTTACTACGGGGCTGGATACCGGTTCAGTTCCTATACTGGATTATACCTTTACAGGCAGCGAGCCGACTGGTACTTATCAGTGGATGCTGGCATTTATGAATGCCGGGACGTTGGATGTGCTCACTTACAAGAGTGAGCCTTTCCTGGTAGGTACCTATGCGCTGTCCAAGTTCGTGGGGAAATGGGTGGGGAGCTGGACCAACCAGACATTTGGCTCGACCGGATCGGCGGTCTTTGAGGTTGCTGATAGCTCTCCTGGTGTCGTGACGATCACGATTGATTTAGGCGGAAATGTCTTTGGTGGTGTAGATCCACCGGCCTTTACGGTGACAGCTAAGCTGAATTCAGATGGAAGCATCACATTAGGCGGGGGGTCGTCGGATTTCGGCACGCTAAAGGCCACGGCTAAGGTCGACGGGACGCTCAATGGCACCATTGACTCAATCCCCTCGACGGGCATTAAGTCAGCGGACTTCTCCGGGAGGCTTTCGGACGGCTTACTCAATTTGAATTACACTGTGAACTTCACCGACACGACAAAGGCTGTGGGGATTCTGAAGGCGACACGCCAGTAACCTCAATCGGGCTGGTCCCTCGTCATCTCACCTCGGTGACCTGGTTCGGAGCCTTTCCAAAGTGAGGTCAGGGGAATGGCAGTCTGGGAAGAGCCACACCCACGTCAATAAAAATTAATACCAATTCTGTTATTAGCCGTGGGATTCATATTCTTGCTGAATCTCTTCTTCTTTGGGTATTATTTTTAGCTCTACCCGGCGGTTCATTTGCTGGCCTTCCGGGGTATCATTACTAGCTACGGGTATGGTTTCTCCATACCCTCTAGCCTTGATCCGGGTGGAGTTAATCCCTTCGGCTACCAAAAAGGTCTTTACGGATTCGGCCCGCCTCTCTGACAACCTCTGGTTATGCTCTGCCCTACCCTGGCTGTCCGTATGACCGGCTACTTCCAGGTAGGAATGGGGATATCTTTGTAAGACATCGGCTACTTCTCTCAATTTACTCTGGCTGCCAGGCTTCAGCTCAGTAGAGTTAACATCGAATAGGAGCTCACCGGGCATGTTAATTACTAGGGTATTTTCTTTGCGTTGCGTAGCAAGACCCGCTATGCGCTGCATCTCTTTCTCTTGTTGATCCAGATACCAACCGATCAATCCTCCAGCAACTGCCCCAGCCGCTGCCCCAATGATAGCACCACGGGTCTGTCTTTTAGCACCGGCTGCTCCTATAGCCGCTCCCGTAGCTGCTCCTACAACGGCACCGGTTTCCCGTTTACCCCACTTCCATTCTGAGCAACCAGTGAAGGCAAAAGAGCTAATAAGCACCCAGGTAAATCCCTTGTATATAATGGATCTTTGCATAAATCTGACTCCCTCCTTTCTAACTAACTATCATAAATTAGTTTGGGTGGATCATTGGATAACTCTTCTTATCCTAAGTCTGCTTATCCCCTAACAGGGTCCTCGAAAGGACCAACTCTATTGCAAATTTGTCTCTACTAGGAGGATTTCGGCTTGTCTATTTATGGATCTTCCCTCATAGGTTTCATTAGGGCTCTTCGGTAGGAATTCGCCAAGACTCTCTACGTAGACCCTATAAGGCAAAATTTCTGGTTTACCAAGCAGGTATGCCGCTACCATTTGAGCCCTTCTCTGCCCCAGTTCTAAATTGTATGCCTCTGGTCCCACATTATCCGTATGGCCCACTACGAATACCGCCAGATTCTCCTTAGCAATTAGCTCTTGGGCAATTTGATCCAGGGTATCCTTGGCCTGTTCCGGTAATTGCCATTTATCGAAACCAAACATAATGGAGTGGGTTGCAAGCAATTTCTTGACAATACCTTTTTTGTCTAAGCGGGCAAGCTCTTCCCTAATATGGGTGTCCTCCGCCTTCAATTCCTCAACCTGGGAAGAGAGGTCAGTAATTTTGGTTTCTAAGGGCCGTACCTTTTGTTCCACAAAGCCTTTAGTGGCACAGCCTTGAGCACCTATCAAAAGGAAGCTCACTAAAGCTAATGAAAAAAACAACGATAAAACCTTTATCTGCTTCATGATTTTCTTCACCTCCGTCATGAGTTTTTATTCCTCAGATCTACAGTAATGGTCAGTCCTTTTTTCTCCTTAGTTCGATGATAATTTGATCAAAGCCCTTTCCAGCGCTACGCCATTGAATAACTCTGAAGGGCTCTAAGCCAAAGTAGTCAGAAACTACCCGCAAGAGTACCAAGTTAATTATATCTTCATTGCTTAAGGTTATATACCGAGCTTTTGGTACCCTTTTCCTATAATATCCATAGGCATTACCAAACGGGGGGCCAACCCTTGCCTGACGGGGTATAGGGACATAGTAGATATCGGGACTTAGTCCTAACCGGAGACTAATATCGAGCCAATTAGCGCCTCCTAATCTCCAATTCAACAAAATATCAGGGTTGGTTTTTGTGCGTTGGGAAATAAATAGCACAACCGGAATTTCTTCATAGATAATTCGTTCAGCTAAGGTTTCTATCAGGGAAGGCTTCACCCGGAAATAATCGATATAGACCTCAGTGAGGCAGAAATGGGGGTTCTTATGTTGTTTAAATTTTTTTCTTGCCTTTGCTTCGCTAGCTGGGGGGTAAATCAATATCACCAAAGATATTGCCAGCAGCAATCCCGTCACCGTCAATACTTTTGACAACCTTCTTCGTTCATTGATGCCTAGCATGGTACGAATACTCCTTGTTTGCTATCAACGGGTGGGGTATCATCACTTCGGAGACTACCCCACCCGTAGAAAACCACTATCTTTCGGTTAATATATCTAACACCGATTTTACCAGGGTCTGATGGGGACCCAGGTCAAAATGGGCACTGGTCAAAAGATTACCCCTCGTATCATAAAAATCAGCATCGATAGAGATGTTATTTCCTGAGGTATTGGTCAGGAAAAGGAAACTGTCTAAGTGTCGGTTAAAGATGGCACGGGTCTTATCTTTATCTAGGCTGGGTCGCTCTCGATCGTCCCCCTTGTCTCCCTCTTCTTCAGCTATTGCAGCATATATAGCACTGAAGATAAAAGGAGGTTCACCTGACAAAGAAGGGATCTGATAATTGATAATCTTCTCCATACCAGGGTTCATGGTAGTGACCATACCAATAAGCTGGTCACTAGTGGAGCGGAAATTTACAGAACCCATAAAGGTTTTTTTGCCATTGGCCAGAACAGGGGTCGAACCCACAAGGGTCAAGGCCAAAGCCACAAATACTACCTTCTTGATTAACCCCTTTTTAAATTGCCTCATGATGGACCCTCTTTTCTTTTATTTAGGATAATGTTGCCTCCCATGATTTGTTATGGGAGCAAAACCACGGTTCACAGATCTTTGTAACCTGAAGTTTTAACCTGACTCAACCTAGCCCGGGTAATGGGACCTGCTATACCATCCACAGTGAGGTCCTGATTCCTTTGGAAGTTCATTATCGCCCGGCGCGTCCGGGCTCCCATAATGCCATCTATGGGGCCGCAATCATAACCCATGCTCCCAAGGGACTTTTGCAATTCTGCTACTGCTGGATCATACCGGGCATAGGATCTGCTGGAGTAGTTAGCCGAAGGAGAGGATGAAGAATACCTTCTTGGTGTTCCCCGGTCTTCTACTGCACTGCCAATAAGCCCGCCGGCTGCACCTCCTAACCCACTCCCGATCAGGAGACCAGTAGCGGTTTCCCCTACTGCACTGCCGATTAGTCCACCGGCTAGGCCACCAGTAGCTACCCCAGCACCGATGCCTAAGGCGGTCTTGGGGTTATCTTGCACCCACCTCTGCATCCCTGTACATCCAGAAAGCAGGGTCATAAGCAACCCAGCCACTAGGGTTATGACTAATCCGGCTACAAAAATAAAGGAGAGAGCAGTCATTAGGTCTTTCCGCGCATAATTAATCATCTTTCTCACCTCCTCTCGTTTCTTTGTTAAATATCTATTTCTTTAGTATAGCAAAAAGTATACCAAGCAATAAATGGGTAGATATCACTTACCATAAGAACCCCATCCTTACTGCTTAGTTTTATTATTATGGGTTGCGATAAATGGTTCTGCGGGGGAAAATAAAAAAGGGGATATATGTAGGATTATATATACACTTTTTATGATGTAGCTGAATACCTCAAATTTTTGTATGGGTATGCTATAGGATAATACCTACATTTTATCCCACAGAATTGGTAGAGATGGATTTTGGGTAGGGGGGTTACTCTTACGGTTTTCTATAGTCCTTGATCCTCAACTCATATTTTCTTATCAGGTGATAGAGGTCTGCCCGGAATATCCCTAGCAGTTGAGCAGCTTTGCTCATATTACCTGTAGTGATGGCCAACGCTTGCTTCAAATAACCTTTCTCGAAATCTTTTTTTGCCTCTTTAAGGATTTGGAAATCCATTGGTTGGGAGATAGTCTTTGATCCCAGGGCAAGAAAACAATCATTAGTAATAATATCATGGGTGGTCATGGCTAACGCATATTCTATTGCGTTTTCTAACTCCCGGATATTCCCCGGCCAGTCATATAGCATAAGTCTTTGCATAACTTCGGGCAATATCCCCTTAACTTCTTTTCCTAGTTTCTGGCTATATTTCTTTAGGAAGTGGGCCGTCAACAAGGGGATATCCTCTCTCCTTTCTCGCAAAGGTGGTATATGGAGGGGTATGACATGAATGCGATAATAGAGGTCTTCCCTAAAGGTTTTATTAGCTACCTCTTTTTCTAAATCTTTGTTAGTGGCTACTATAATTCGTATATCTACTTTTATAGGCTTTGCTCCACCTACTGGGTAGAAGTCCTTTTCTTGTAGTACCCGCAATAGTTTACCTTGCAAAGGTAATGGCATTTCGCCAATCTCATCCAAAAATAAGGTGCCTCCATCGGCTTGGGCGAATAGGCCTTTAGTGGTCTCGTGGGCGCCGGTATAGGCCCCTTTTACATGGCCAAACAATTCATTTTCCAGGAGGTTCTCTGGTATGGCCGCACAATTGATGACCACAAAGGGTTTATCATCCCGCTTGCTGCTTGCATGGATAGCGCGGGCTACGAGTTCTTTACCAGTACCACTCTCTCCAGAGATATAGACTGTAGAATCGGTTTGGGCAATACGCCGAATTGGTTGTAAAACCTGCTGGATAGCCGGGCTATTGCCTATAATTTCCTGAAATTCGCTTTTTTCTTTAACCAGATGCTCTAACCGCTTGATTTCATGGGTAAGCCTGTGCTTCTCTAAGGCTTTGCTGACATGCAGGATTAATTCCCTAGGGTTATAGGGTTTGGTTAAATAAC
Organism: Nitrospinae bacterium RIFCSPLOWO2_12_FULL_45_22; assembly: GCA_001803565.1. GTDB lineage: Bacteria > 2-12-FULL-45-22 > 2-12-FULL-45-22 > 2-12-FULL-45-22 > 2-12-FULL-45-22 > 2-12-FULL-45-22. Next base: position 14,025 of record MHDQ01000006.1, read on the forward strand.
TATAGGCCCCTTTCTGCATGGCTTCTACAGCATTCTCGATGGTTCCGTAAGCAGTTAGGATTATTATGGGGAGGTCAGGATCAAACTGATGTAGTTCTTCCATCAACTCTAGCCCGTCTTTAGTGAGCAATCGCAGGTCAGTAATTGCCAGATCGAAGGTGATGTTTTGGGCCATCTTTAGGGCCTCTTCTGCCATAGAAGCAGTATGAGTTTCATACCCTTCGGTATCGAGTCTCTTTTTTATGGTCTTCAAGATATTTTTATCATCATCTATCACTAAAATCCTATGTTGCTTCATCGGACTACCCCCTGGCCTATTTTTTCCAAACCCGTTCCTTTTCTTCCAACTCAATATCTATCTGCTTATATTGTTCTATCTTCTTTTCTATCCTATTAATCAGTCTATCTCTCTCCTGGATAATCTTCTTTAGTCGGTATACCTGGCTCTCAAAATTATAGATAGTTTTTCTTAACCTATCCAGTTCTATCTCTTGTGCCTGGAGTATCACCAAGATAGCCAGCCAGTTTTTACTCTCTTGGGCTAAAGGGCTCTTAGAGTTGTTATTATAAATCATTCCAAAATATTCCAGGGCCTTAGTGTAATTTTTAGCAGGATTTTCTGGGTTGGTATAGATAAGGCCCAGATTATATAAGGCTTTTTCTGCCTCAGGGCTTTGGGGAAATCTTTCTATTATATTTAAGTTTTCTTGTACTGCTAAACTAAATTGTTTTTGTTGGTATAGTTGGTTTGCATACAAAAGCTGACGTTTAGCCTCCATAGAAATTGTCATGGTTCTTATTCCGCTACAGGAAGCTAGCAGAGCCAGAATAGTGAGATAAAATATAATCAGTCTCATCTTAGTGGTAAGAAGAAGGTAAAAATGCTACCTTTATCAAGCTCGCTTTCTACCCAAATTCTCCCTACATGATCCTCTACTATACGCTGGGCAATAGCTAACCCCAGTCCGCTTCCCGGGTAAGAAGCAGCCACGCCTCGGCCTATTTGATAAAATTTATCAAAGACCCTTTCCCAATCTTCTTTAGGTATTCCTGGCCCCATATCAGATACAGAGACCTTTATCCCTTCCTGGTTATCAAAGCCTGTCCCTGGCTTTAGCGGCTGGGAACTGGCAACTGCGCTACCTAAAGCCGTGGATGCGGATATAGTGATTTTGCCCTCTGGCGGGGTGAATTTCAAGGCATTGCTAAGGAGATTTGTTATTACCTGTTGTAGTTTCCTGCTATCCGCTATAACCAGCGGAAGGACTTCTTGAATAGCGATATCCAGTTGAATATCCTTTTTTTGTGCTACGGGTCTTAGACCTTGGGCAATATGGTTTATGATCTGAGTTAAATCACAGCTTTGCCAGCTATAGCTCATCATACCTGCTTCCATCTTGGAAAGGTCTAATAGATTATTAATATACTGATCTAACTTTTCTCCTTCTTCTAAAATGACCTCTAGGAACTCTTTCTGTTCCGAACTGATTTCTCCTATTGCACCTTCTCTGAGTAAATGGCTAGCTTCTTTTATAGAGGTAAGGGGGGTACGTAATTCATGAGAAATATTGGAGATAAAATCCTTTTTTAGATTATCTAGTTCTTGCAGGCGATTACACATAAAAGTAAATGCCTTCGCTAGTCTCTCTATTTCGGGCGGGGAAGAGATATCCACCTTCTGATTAAAGTCACCTTGGGCAATAGATTTAGTGGCTTGCTCCAAAGTCTTTAAAGGCTTATTAATGCCTCGGGTGATAAGGATAGATATGGTTATACTTATTAAGAGCGATAAAATGGCAATAGAGCCAATCAGCTTGCCGGCTTGGTTGCTGGCCTCTTCTGAATGCCCTATCTTGGCACTTATACTTAGCTTGTTTAAGTTTATCAATTCATCCAGAGTCTGGTTTATTACGGTTATGACCTTTTCCTTATTCTGCTGATAAAGAAAAAGGGGATACTTCTTTTTTGATCGGACAAGAACCACTTCTGCTTTAACCATATCGAGATATTCTAGATAACGTTTATGGGCCTTTTCTACCAAGGCTTTTGCATTAGGGGTTTCTGCTAGCTGCAAGAGCTTATTAAAGTGGGCCAGGTTCTCCTCCTCTTTAGCGTTAAAACTCTGATAAAATTTAAGGTCTTCCAAAATCAAGTACTTCCTTTCAAAGCCTACTTGGGATAAGATGGAATCGATCAGTTTCTTTTCCAGGTCTGATGAAGGGTAATCATAGGTTATGATAGATTTAGTGAGATTCTTTAGCTGATTAAACTTTAGCAGGGCTAATGAACTGATAAGAGCCAATAGAATAATTATGCAGGCATAACCAATATTTATCCTCCAAAAGATCCTCAAATTCCTCATAAGTCCTATAACAAAGCCAAATTTTTATAAAACTTTCTAACTCTTATTTTATCACAAAAGGGCGACACGTTAGTAACCTCGCTTGGGATGATCCCTCGTCATCTAACATCGGTCCTCCGCTCAAAATCTTTCCCAAGTAAGGTCAGGGGAATGGAGTCACGTCTTATCTTGGTTTTATATTCCTTGGGGAGTATGGCTCGGCCACTGCGAGGGGTGAAGGGTCTGAAGAAAACCTAAAAACTCTCCTCAGAAAAGTCTGCCTTGATTTGCATTAACTTTTTTATTCTCTCTTTGCTCGGCCTTTTGGTTTGTGATTTGATAGATATCAACCCTGGTTTTCTCTTTCACATAGGCATTGCGTAATCGGTCAAAGAAGATCAGGCTCCAGTTCCCCTTTTCAAAATGCTCTTTAAAAAGGGGCGAGGTGAGCTTGTTTTTGAATTGAGCCTCCCTTTCCTCGGGCAAGACCATAAATTTATCTACCTGCTCCGCGACATTTGATCCGCGCATCAAGGCACTGGTCATACCGGTTGTTGCTTCTACTTCAAAGCAGGCATTAATCTTATCCTCAGTTACCCAGAGTAGGTCTATATTTTCCACCGCATCAAGGTTAGTAGCATTGGTAACCTTTAGCTCCTTAAGGGTCATATATTCAGACAAGGTTTTACCCTGGGCAACCAGTCCACCATCTCTTTCGTGCTGCTCTCTCTTTCCGATCCAGATATCATAGCCTTGCTTCTTTCCTATTAACGCCAGGATAGCAAGGACCTCGTTATGCTGATGGACCCGCCGCTGTATCTCGGGCTTTAATAGCCAGTATCCACCAGCTACCTGGCGGGCATAGATTTTCAGGGCATCCATGATGCTGGTACTATCAGAGGTAAGAGAATTGGGAAACTCGGTGCTCACAGCATCCCATACCTCGGTAAAGGTCACTCTGGCCTGCTGGTGGAGCTTTCGATAGACGGTCTGTTCAACCCTTTCAGTCAGGGGTATCTCGTTTAGATGGGGGACAATGGAGGTATCCTTGAACCACCACAGCCTACCCTCAGCCCCACCTACCCTTGCCGTAAGGAGGCTAAATTCCTTATTAAGATGCTTCTTCAGCACTGTATTTATATCCAGTCCGGTGTGGAGGCTGGAGAAGAAACCGTGTTTGGCCAGGACCGGGTCTATATAGTTGATGATGACAGTATAAGGCGTTGGTTCGGCCCTTTCAGCCAGGAGGGCAATAGTGGTCTCCACTACTATCTTTTCAAACCTGACTTCATCTATCTCTTCTGGCCGTGTAGCAGTGACCTTCGCCGGTGGCTTATGAAACCGGAGATAAAAATCTCCCTGGGCAGAGCCAAAGGGCTGTAACATTGCCTTTGCTGAAAATTGCCCAAGCGGTTGATGATGGATTTTTTGAAGCTCATAACCTGCAAACACACCTGCCCTTATAGTTGCGTTGCGGACCTTGAAGGTAGGGTTATGGAAGGTAACAGTGAGATATTGGTCAGGCTTCAGGACCTTAAACATCTTCTGAAAGCTTGATGACAGGAGGGAGTAATAGACCTCAAAATCCTTATGCTGTCTCTCGTTCCTTATGATCTCATGGGTTGTTATTTTTTTCAGGTATCCTTGATCCAGCTTTAGCCATGCTACCCACATATAAGCAAGCTCGCCATATTGGATAGAGGCATCATAGGGAGGATCAGTAAAGATATAGTCAATTTCACCGTCTGGTATTTTATCCATCAACTCTAAGGCATCTCCCTGGTAAATAAAGATATCTGCCTTCCCTGAGAGCAGTTGGTCTATAGATTTAGCAAACCTTTTATCCTTGAAAAGGGCGTTTGATTCGGTCTTGGCCTTGATAAGCCCCTGATGACCATTTATGGCACTCTCAAACTTGTTCCAGACATTTTGCTCCATAAAATTTGATGCATACCAATAACTATGCTGCGTCCATCCTGTTGATGAAAATGCAGTGTGATGACTTGTTAATGACCGGTTGCTAATTGCTATCATACGGCTACATAGATGCACCATGGAAGAAAACCCAATCTTCAAAAAATCCCTGAGATCCTTTTTGGGCTCTTTTTCTATAGCGGCCATTAGCCAGGCCAGGGCCTGAAGATTTCTCCTGGTGAAAAGCTGGTTGATGGACTCATATTGCTGCTTTTCCTTAAAGGGCATGCCATCGGGATAGTAGAGGCGATTAGTGGGGTACCACTCCCTTATCTTTTTGGATTCAATACTCTTGAGGAGGTCTCGGTCATATTTGGTGAGCTTACAGTTAGCTTCTCGCCGATCACCGCAGTACGGGCAGGATTGGTAGCGGACCTCCTGGCAGTCCCCCTCCTGCCAAACCGCACAATCAAAGACAATATCTTTTTTGCAGTTGCGGCAATGGGTAGTATACAGCCCTTCGCTCTTTTTCCTCACCCTTTTCTCTACCCGCTTAAAGGCATCATATAACTCTATTTCATTAATTGGCTGGATGGTAAGCCGGATGATCTCGGTAGCGATAGGGTTTAAGTCACAGGCGATGACCCGCCGATTATTTTTTAGGGCCTCCATAGCGGTT
>MHDQ01000007.1 GCA_001803565.1 Nitrospinae bacterium RIFCSPLOWO2_12_FULL_45_22
ATGATGCTTTTGCAAAACATCCGGAGCGGTTCAAGGGGAAGATGCCAAAACCGGTGGCCTTGCCCGAGGCGGCCTGGATCAATAAACCGGCGCCAGAAAATAGTGATCAATTGTGACACTAAATTCTTAATGGAGGTGTCTCATTTCCATTGACAAGTTCCGCCAAATGAGAATATCGTCGTTCCCAAAACGGATTATTATTGATATTCGTACTTGTGAGATATCAGAAGGCAAGTTGCCTTCGAAGCAAACCAAGCTCGTTTTGGCCTGGGCTGAAATTCACAAAGAAGAGCTGTTGGCAGATTGGGAATTAGCCTCAAACGGTGAACTTCCTTTTCCAATCGAACCTTTAAAATAAAGAAGTAGGAGGAAAACCATGTATTTATCAGTAAAGAGTGTAAAACCATTAGATGGATATAAGCTGCTAATTAGATTTGAAAATGGTGAGGAAAAAATTTTTGCTGTTTCTCCATATCTAAGTATTGGTAAGTTTGCGGAATTAAAAAATTTGTCTTTGTTTAACTCTATAGTAGTCAGGTTTGATACCATAGAATGGGCAAATCACTTAGACATAGATCCAGAGTTTTTATATGAAAAAAGCGTAAAGATAGAAGATGAACACCTAACGTATAAAGCGTTAAATTCGAGTGAGTGAGCGAAGCTTACGAACCTCGATTTCAACGGGGGTTGAACTAAGCCGTGCAACAACACAGGGGCGAGGGAATTAAAATCTATTTGCGCATTGAATCAAGAAAAAAATAATCACGAGGCACCGGTACAATTAAATTACATCCATAAGCCTCTGGATACAACTGCTTTCTATCCTAACCAGCTCGTCCCGGTAGAGATTAAGCTCAAGGGCCTCGGAGGTGTCTTTGATTTAAATGTCCAGAGTAGGGCAATAACCTCAGAGCAAGACATAGAAAAGGACATTCACGATATACTAAAAGCCATAGAGTCGTTGCCTTTTATAACAAGGGCTGATATGTCAGATATCAGGTTGATGATGGATAAACTCCTCGAATTCTGGGAAGGAAGGTGGTATTATGATTAACCTGAAGTTACACGGAAGGTAAAGTAAGGTAACTGAGCAAGTTGTATCCCTGTCTGTGGCAACACGGCAGACAGGTATTATCGGATCTATGTATGGAGCCGGGAATAGGTTGACCTTAGGAGAAGGGAGACTGTTTTCTAGAGATACCGACTAAAAAGGAGATGGGTTTGATTCGCTCTGGAGGGAGAGTATGGTAATAAAAAAATTGGCTCGAGGTATCCTGACTTTAATGCTTATGTTTCAGGCCAGCGATGGCTTCTCTGGGACTAGAGCCCCGGCTTCGCCCACTGATCCCGTTATCGAAAGTTATCAACCCTTTGCTGGTGAGCAGCCCGGGGTTAAATATTTCCCTGACGAAGTAGAAAGGCGGATAGGGGAGGCCTTGATAGAAGGTTATTTGGGCAACGGAGACGCTATCCTGAGCCACTATAGTTTTCTTTTGGATAAAGACAAGACTTTAAAAAAGGCTAAGCAGCCCATTACTGGTTTGGCCGATAATGTGTTGGATTTAGCCAATAGCCAGATCAGGCCGCGGGATCAGTATCTGAAAGCCCAGGAAGAGGCCTTAGGAGCCTCACCGGAGCCTGAACTGGAAAAGTTGATAAGATATCGGATTAAAGATGATGAGTTTAATAAGGCCCAGTCTATTGGGAAAGGGGATAAGATTGATAAGAGCGCAAAGGTAATAAACAATTTTCTACGGCCCATGAACCTGGCTAGTTGGGGGATGGGCTTTTTTGTACCCGCTGCTATTGATACGGCTGTTAACACCGCCTTTTATCTTAACGATCTCAGTGAGATCAGTTTACGGGAAAAGATGGCCCTGGCCGAGTACCGGATATTTTTGGAAAAATACCCGGATAGCAAACTACGGGCTGAGGCAAGAAACAAGCTGGTGGAATTGAGCGAGAAGAGTAAGGATTATCAATACAAACGAGCCATAGCTCTTGGTGAGAAGGAGTTGAAAGATGGCTCTTATAATAGGGCCCTTTTTTATTTTACCCAGGCTATAAATATTAAGCCAGACTCAAAAGAGGCAGCCGCAAAACTGGCAGATGTTAACCAGCAAACAAAAGAAAACCAGGAAGAGTTAGCCCTCTCGCTAGAAGTCAAACCGGGCTCTATCCCTAAAGATGGCGCTTACCAGGAGTTATTGGAGGCCCTCTTCCTGGAACAGCCTCAGGCCTTACTGGCCCGGACCAATAGCATCTTGCGCCAAAATCCCTCTATGCCTTCAAAAGATCAGATTAAGTATCTCCAGGCTAAGCTCCAGGAAGGTTTAGGAGAATATGGTGGAGCCAGAAAGACCCTGGAAGAAGTAGAAGATAGATACCCGAATCGGGTTTCGGGCGAGCGGGCCCGGCTGGCCCTGTCCTCCCCCCCCTATAATCTTAAAAAAGAGATAAATAAGGCCCAGAGAAAGCATAGACAAAAGTCCTTAAAATATGCCCTTTTTGGTGAGCGCTTTGCCGAGGATAACCTCACACTAGGGGCCTCAGACCTGGTCTTAGAAGGGACAGAGGCATTAACCACCTTAGGTATATTTAACCTGGCTGCGGTGGGCTTTCGTATGGGTAATCTCGCCTTCTCTAATCCTATCTCTAACCAGGATATTATTGAGAGAGGAGAGGCCCTATTGGCTCAATACCCTTCTAATGCTTCCCCACCTAAACAGGTACATAAAATATTGGCAGAGGCTTATGAAGAAGAAGGTAATTTTACTAAGGCACTGGAGCATTATGCCCTGGCGGGTGAGATGACAAAGAAAGAAAGAGCCGAATACCGAGAGAAGATTGCAAAAAGGGTTTTTGCGCGGGCCCAGGAAGAAAAAGACCCTGCCAGCAAACGGTCTTATCTAATTTCGTTGATGCGGGATTATCCAGAGACAAAAATAGCCTCCAATGCCTCCCAGGATCTGGCTAAACTCATCAAAGAAGAAGGGATACTGAATATCCCTAAGGCCCAGTTAAAAGATAACCCCACCTTTTTTGGTGCTAATGGGATAAGTATTAAAACAGAATTGTTGGATGGTAATATAGCCAATAAGGAGTTAGGGGATAAGGGTATAACCTTTTTAGCTGAGGATAGAATAAGGCTGTCTTTTATCAGCCCCGATGGTGAAGAGGAAAAGGCTTATACGGTGGATAAGAAGGTTTATCAGCGGCTAGAGATGCTGCTACAACAGGCCCAATACCAGGAGGCATTAACCAAAGAAGGTGATCGCAAGAAAGAAAAAGGTAAACAATGGGCATATGGTGTTGGTGGTGATCTGTCGGTAAAAGCCTTGAATCTAGAGGGGAGGCTGGATATGCCCCAAAATACCGCGCTATTTTTGGGCGGCACCTCCCGTAACCCCTATGCTGGCTTGCAGTTCCCTTTACCTTTAGTGGACCACCTCCTCCCCCTGGATTTTGCTATCAATATCAAACCGAGTGGTGTAACATTAGACCCGGCTATAAGGGCTCCTGGCCTGGATAAAGAAGATCGTTACCTTTATCAGGAATAGAGGGGAATGAGAGAGTTTTGACTTTTCGTTAGAAAGTCTGTATCTCTTTCTTGGAGCTAAAGGAGAAAGAGGTAGATAGAAATGGCGGTTATAGAGAAACTTATTGCTTTAATTGTGGGTGCACCCCATATAAAAGGCATCTACCCCTTTATCATATTCCATTTTCATTTTAACCGCTTTAAATCAGGAGCCGGGTTTGAGCTTAGCTAGAGCGGATTCCATCCTATCCATAGCTGCCGTAATATTTTCTAGGGAGGTAGCAAAAGATAACCGGACAAACTCATCAGCGCCAAAGGCTATCCCTGGTACTACCGCAACCTTGGCCTCTTCTAATAGATACCCTGTCATAGTGGTAGAGTTGTTGATCAACTGGGGTGTTGTCCCCGGGGTATAATATCCATAATAGCGGGAGAGATTAGGGAAGACATAGAAGGCCCCTTGGGGATTGTAACAGGATATCCCTTCCATAGCATTGAGCCGTTTCACAACATAATCCCGTCTCTTCTGGAACTCGACTACCATCCTGGCTAGTTCGCTCTGCGGGCCATTAAGGGCTTCTATGGTGGCTTTTTGGGCAATAGAAGTGGGGTTAGAAGTAGCCTGTCCCTGAATAGTTGACATAGCGCTGATGATATCGGCTGGGCCGGCAGCATAGCCTATACGCCAGCCGGTCATAGAATAGGCCTTAGAGACACCATTCACCACAATGGTTTGCTTCTTGATCTCATTACCTAGCGCGGCAATACTGGTGTGGCAGAAACCATCATAAGCTATCTTTTCATATATTTCATCAGAGACTATATAGATCCCTTTTTCTAGGGCAATATCTGCCAGGGCCGCCAGCTCTTCCTTGCTATAAGCCGATCCCGTGGGGTTAGAAGGGCTATTGAGGATAAGGGCTTTAGTTTTAAGCGTGATACTCTTTTTAAAAAGTTCTGGGGTTAACTTGAAGCCATCTTCTTCCCTGGTCATAACCGTCACCGGGGTAGCATCTGCCAACTCTACCTGTTCGGGATAAGATACCCAGTAGGGGGCCGGGATGATGACCTCGTCGCCCCGATCAAAGAGTACCTGGGAGAGGTTATATAAAGAATGCTTGGCCCCGCAAGAGACCAATATTTCCTTCTTTTCGTAGGAGAGGTTATTATCCCCTTTCAATTTGCCAATAATAGCCTCTTTTAGCTCATCTATACCACCTACTGGTGTATATTTGGTAAACCCGGCTTTTAGGGCCTCTATAGCAGCCAGTTTAATATTTTCCGGGGTATCAAAATCGGGCTCACCGGCGCTCAAGCTAATAACATTTATCCCGCTGGCCTTCAAGGCAGCCGCCTTGGCTGTAATCTCTAAGGTGGCCGATGGTTTAATCCTCGCTATCCTTTGCGCTAGTCGTGTCAAGTACTACCCCTCCCTTCTTATCTTTGGCTAAAATTATTCTTCAATGTTTATTCCACACCCTATCGAATTACCTTAACTCCTACCTGCTGCGGTTTAGGTTTGCTAAATTTATTCTTTAATGCCTCTTCTACGACCGGTGGAACCAAACCTTTCACTCTCCCGCCAAAAGATGCAACCTCTTTTATCAGGCGGGAGCTAATAAAGGAATACTGTTCGCTAGGCATCATAAATACTGTCTCAATAGAATTATCCATATTGCGGTTCATTAAGGCCATCTGGTATTCATATTCAAAATCAGATACTGCCCTGAGACCCCTGATTATGACCTTTACCTTGTTTTCCCGGGCATATTGGATTAATAAATTATCAAAGAAATCAATTTTTATATTCCCCAAATCCTTGGTTACTTCGTAGATCAAGCTCTTCCTTTCTTCTAAAGAAAAAAGGGGCTGTTTCTCCGGATTATTGGATACTGCCACAATAAGATTATCAAAGATTTCCAGCCCGCGTTTGATAAGGTCAATATGGCCATTGGTTATAGGATCAAACGTACCTGGATAAAGCGCTGTATGTGCCATTCCCTCTCCCCCTTATCTGAAAATATCCCCACAACTATCACCGCCTGATCTATACTATTGAATGTTTCTTTTTAAAAACAGCTTTTAGATAGCATAAAAACATAATAAAATCAACACAAAAACTTGTAACCCTTCACCCCTCTAATCTTTATCCGCCACAAAGACACAAGGGCGCCAAGGAAACGTAAAACGCAAAGCTAAAAGTGCAAAGCTGGCGAAAAGAATACGGGATACAGGATACCAGGAAGAGAGAGTAACTCCAACCCCGGTATTCTAAATTCTGTATCCTTGATTTTAGACTTTGCCTTTTAAGCTTTGAGCTTCTTAGCGCCTTGGTGGCTGAACGGTTACAAAACTTTTTCTTGCTGAAGAGAGTAAGATATGGTATATAATCACCACTTTGTTGCTCAGGATGACAAAATTTCTCCAGAGGTGGCGATGAAAAAGATTCGAATACTCCTAACCAAGATCGGTTTGGATGGCCATGATAGAGGGGTAAAGGTAGTGGCGGCCGCCTTGCGCGAGGCGGGGATGGAAGTAATTTATACCGGGCCCTGGCAAACCATAGATAATGTGGTAGAGACGGCCTTGCAAGAGGATGTGGATGTTATTGGTATAAGCAGTTTGGCTTATGACCATCTATTGGTGCCTAAATTAATGGAATGCCTCAAACAGAAAAGGTCAGACGGCCCTAAAGTAATAGTTGGTGGTGTCATTCCCGATCAGGATATGTCTCTCTTAAAAAACAGTGGGGTGGCGGCTGTATTCCCGGCTGGTACAGCCCTGGAGCAAATCGTTCACTTCGTAAAATCTCAGTAATCCTTCCCCAATCAGCATGACAGTTCAGGCAACTAGGGCCTTCCAAAGATTTGCCACGAATGCCTACCGGAAGTGTAAAGCGTAGGATGTAACGCTTAAAGCTTGAAGCTTTCTAAGAAGGCCTGAACCCGCGTCTTCATCTGCCCCAGGCTGGCCATGCTATATTCTCGCTCTAGCTTCAATATAGGTAGGCCCAGTGGCTCCAGCCCTTTCTTGATCACCGGGTAGGCGCTGCCATGTAAATCACAAAACTTAATGGTCTCATATATTACTCCCTCTACCTTAAAAAGCTCAATTAATTGGGTCAGGTGTTCTATCCGGTATTGGGCAGGGTGCATACGGGGGCAAGGGGTGCGAGTCAAGTAGCGCTTAGCTAACCCTTCTATAGGTTCGAGGCTCGTATCTACCAGGTCCCAAAAATAGCGGCTCCCGTTACACAAGTCATCAGTGACTACTACTGCGCCTAACTCTTCAATGAGGTGTAAGTACTCAGGATCATCCAGCTCACTACCCAGCACTAAGAGCCGCACGCTATCTTGCGTCAGGCGAGGAGGATTAGCCTCTAGCTCATCCAGGTATTCCTGTAATATCAGGTTAAATTCATCCTTGGGCATAACCATCCCGGCTAGTACAATCTCCAGGGTTTCTGCACCAGTTATTAGGGGTGGATGAGAACGTCTCAACTGGTAGAGCCGCCTCAGAAGCTGTCGGCTCTGATTATATACATTAATAGCCTCCCTTATAGCCTCGGGAGGTATCTCCTGACCCAAGTATTCCTCCAGCCTCTCCTTGAGCCGCTTTATCTCCATCTGGAAAAATGCCAGGGTAGATGGTGTGGCTTTGCATGGGAGGCTGAGGATATGGGTAAAGGGAGTGGCCATATAATTTTCCCAGACATCATATAAGCGGCGGATATGGTCGCAACTATTACAGGCTAACAAGCCATCAAGCTGGCTATATCCATCTCGGAAGCCTTGCTCGAAGCAACTACGTACAAATGAGCAGATATTGCTATATAGGTGAGCATCGGCTGCCGGGGTCTCGCCCGGTTTCCCGAAGACCTTTACCGGTAATATCCCTGCGGCATAGACCAATTCCTCTGGAGCATAGGTGCAGATGTAACCAAAGGTCTTTAGCCCTTTGCTACGTCGCTCCTGGATTGACTCCATTCGTCTCTCAAATATTTGGTTAAAATTCTCCCTCATAATTTATTCTCCTACTGTCTTGATCCTGAATTATACACCGCAAAAACGCAAAGAGGATAATGGGTTATTGGGTCATTAGGTGACTCTGTTATTGCGCCATTATTTAATAACCTAATAACCTATTGAGGTTCTTTGCGTCCTTTGTGTTTCTGCAGTTATGAATAACGATTGACAAAACTTAAGCCGGCATAATTCGGTTCATTAGTTAGTAATTACCGTGGCGAAATATTCGTTTATCTTCTCCTTCATTTCGTTACCAGAGGTTATACGGGCATCGCAAATGTCTCCTCCTATTAACAGTGGAGCGATCCCAAGCTCCTTTTTCAAGGCATCCACTACAATACGGTTAATACCACACATCTGCTTGCAGCCGAAATGGCAGAAATAGATAGCCCCATCAATCTGGCAGTCTTGCCACAGTTTAACCAGCCGGTTGAGAGACTGGTTAAAGGACCCATAGATAAGATCGATCCCGCCAAAGCTCAGCATGCGTCTGGCCACATTTTCAAAAGGATCATTGGTAGATTTATATACCCCATCCCAGGGTTTGAGCCCTAAACCATCAGCTACTATTACGGCACCATGTTTCTTCTCTAGCCAATCGAGCAAATTCATCTCAGAGAAAGGAAACCCACCCATCCAGGCTAAGCGATGCCGCTCTTCGACCAGGGGCCCTTGACCCTTAGTTGCCCGCTCCTGGCCTTCCTCGTAGAGGGCCTTCAAGGCTTTCAGCGTATTAGGCTGTCCTTCGCAGCAGATACGCAGGGCCATCGTAGATGAGGCCTCACGGCTCCTTAATGGTGAAGGGGTTATTTTTCGCAAATCTTGAATCTTTTCTACCAGCTCTTGCGATTGCCTGGATATAGCAAGGCTTTGTTCCAGGGTACTTAGGTCTAATTTTTGTCCGGTATGCTCTTCCAGGAACCTTACCAGCCCTTCAACCTCCGCCTTCAAGTAGGCTACCGCTTCTTCTCCTACGCTGTAGGGATAATCAAAAAAATAGGTCGGGCAGCCAAAGAGGTCACTAATTACTTCAAACATCATCACATTAGAGTCACAAGGGGTAGCTACCCCTACAATAATGTCGGGGGGCGGTAGTATCCCGGCCTTGACCATGCCTACCACTGCCCGGTTAGGCGAGCACCCCTCGGTAGAAAAGCCCACCCCAGCCCCTAAATCCAGATACTCGTAACCGGTCTTCTGGGCTAAGACTTGAATAGCATATTGATCCGGGCCAAAGTGGACAATATCCATTGCCCGGAAGATCTCTAACGGGGCAATAGGGCTTATCCAGGCCAGGGGTTTCCCACGTTCTTTGGCATGCAGAACCTCGCTTAGATAATCCGTCATGGTTTCTATATAATATTCCTCGCTTAAGTTAGTGGGGTGGGTACGGCGAAAGGCTAACCTCTTCTCAAACCAAGCTACCATCTGCTCTAATCTCATAGCTGTTCCTCCTGGTACGGGAAAAATGTCAGTATAGCATACTTTGCTCAGAGAGATTTGAAACTGGCAAAGGGACAAATAAAAAGCAAAATTTAACTAAAAATAACGTGATAAAACCGATCTGTCAATTATCCTTTTCCTATCTTCCTCTGAAGAGGATGCCAATTAGCTATAGTAAATAGTAAAAAGTAGCAGTTGGACAGCCAGTAAAATTATGCTAGGCTATAATGCAGGTTTAAGTAGTTTTTCATAGATATGTTAGGAATATATAAAGAGGAGACTTAGAGATGGCAGATATACTACGAAGATTATTGAACAGACTTTCAAACTATATTATAGAGTATAAAGTCCTCTCTGGTGATGAACTTATGGGCAAAATATCAGAAGAGATAGGCATCCTGGATGAGCAAGAACAAAGAGAGCTGCAAGATTTATTAGAGAGTGATGCTAAGCATAAGATATTTCATGGGATAATAGGAGAAGAAACCGGCCTTTCTGTCTTCTGTCCAGACCTGCATGTCAAGATCAACTATCTGGGGGAGATATTCTTCTGTCCTCCAACTCATAAGTATATGCAGGCAGAACTCCATAAAGGGTTTCTACGCATTGCCGAGCAGAGAGGCCAAAGCCTATTGGGCGAGGTGGAGGAGGTTCTTTCTCATTTCTTGAGGCAATTAGAGTACCGCATTTCTCCTCAAGAGGGGCAGTTAGCTGGTTCGTACAAAGAATTAATCGCCCATAAGGATCAATACCGCTTGAGACTTTATCTATTCTTTTCTATAGTCACGGCTCAAGAGTTCCTGGATAATATTCCCAAGAAAGACGAGGAGCAGGTTATCATAGTCCCTTCAGAAAGGACACCCGCACCATTTATAAAATTCCTTAGGGAGTCAGAGGATAAGGCCAGGGATAAAGGTCTTTCTGTTTGGGTAGTAGATATAGAAAATAGAGCTATTAATCCCTTTCTAGGGGTTCCTGTGGACAGAGAAATATGGGCCCATTTTACTGACCCAGAAGCCTCCCTTAGGGCCATTCAAATGTGGCGCAGTTCTGGGCCATTTAGCCCTTCAGATGGGGATTTCTAATTTAGTAAGTATTTTCTGGGTGGCCCGAATTGCTGGCGAATCTTCTGGGAGCCCTATTAATGGCTTGCCTGCCCGATCGTACTGAGTGATATTGTTATCTTCGGGGATAATGCCCAGCAGTTCTATCCCGATTTCCTGGGCCTTTTGCTGGAATTCCTCTTCTATATTACCAGTAGCCCTATTGAGTACTAAGCAGATACGCTTGAAATGTATCTCTAACTTCTCCGCCAGACCCTTAATCAACCTGGCAGTTTCCAATCCCCGGTGAGTAGGGTCGGTAACAATTACCATAATATCCACACTCCGCGTCGTCCTTCGGCTCAGGTGCTCTAAGCCGGCCTCACAATCAATGATAGTCAAATCAAAGTTATTAGAAATTGTCTCTATAGCGTGTCGGAGAATATCATTTACCAGGCAATAGCATCCTGGTCCTTCGGGTCTTCCTATAGCTAATAGAGATATTGTAGGGGCCTTAACTAACATATCCTTTATCTGATAATCTATTATCATATCCGGGGGTATGTCATAACTTGGGGCACTACTTGGACCCTGGACCAATTCTTCCCTGAGATCCCCAATAGTCTTCCTCGCCCTTAAACCTAACGCTGGTGGGAGGCTGGTAGCAGGATCAGCATCTATAGCCAATATATGTCGGCTGTTTTTGCTCAGTAATTTAATCATCATAGCGGAAAAGACGGTCTTGCCGGTTCCTCCCTTACCAGAAACAGCTATAATTGTTCCTTTTTCACTTTTATTCCCTTTATCAAAGGCCATAATAACCTCCCCATTTTATAGTTTATAATCCAAATATTAACCCTATCCGATAACTTGTCAACAAAAAAGCCCAAAAAGCTGTCGTGGTCACATTTATGAAAGCTGTGACCACCAAAGCACGAAAGAGACCCCAGGACACGAAAAATGACCACCACACCTTGTGTCTTTTTGTGGTTAAACTGTTACCTGGTTTTTGAGTTGACATAGGCATTAGTTTGGTATAAAAAATACGTAAGCGTTCAGCTACCAGCCGTCAGCTTTCAGTAAAAACAAGGAGATACTAAAACCAGCCTTCCGCTCCTAAGACCGGGACTTGTTCATAACCCGTTGCTTTGTTTGTTTTGCTGACCACTGATAGCTGACGGCTGAACGCTTACAAAAATACAATTGACCGAATAAGACCAATTTCTACCAGAAAAGATCTCCGAGACGGTAAAAGCCGGGGATAGCTCCCATAGTTAATATGCAATTTAGTAGAGGGGAGTCTATGGGTGTAGAGTCTAATCTTTCCCCTGGTCCTTTATTTAGATTCTTTTCCTAGGCCTGTGGGCTTATCGTGGTGGGGATAGGAATGATTGCCCTGGCCGGATTAACAACCTTTATTGGTTTGGCTTTCTCTTTAGGTTACCTCTATGGTGCGCCATTACTTTATGGTGGGACAACAATACCGATGGCGCTCAATACCGCAATTGCATTTTTTGTTCTGGGCCTGGGACTTGTTATCAACAACGTGAGTCATGACATAGCGGAACGGAAGCAAGCCGCAGAAGCGCTGAGAAAGGCGCATGATGAGTTAGAAATACGAGTTGCAGAGCGGACCGTGGAACTGTCTAAAGCTAATGAAGCATTGCGGGCCGAAATCATTGAACGCGGGCGTGCAGAAGAGTCGCTGCGCCTGCAAAGCACTGCCCTTGAATCCGCTGCCAACGCCATTGTAATCACCAATCGTGAAGGGACTATCCTCTGGGTCAATCCGGCCTTTACCTCCCTGACCGGCTATACGGCTGAGGAGGCCATTGGCCAGAATCCGAGGGTTCTCAAGTCAGGCAAACACGATGCTTCATTCTACAAGAATCTCTGGGATACCGTCCTCTCCGGGCAGGTCTGGCGCAGCGAGATTATTAACCTCCGTAAGGACGGCAGGCTTTATACAGAGGAGATGACCATTACTCCAGTCCGGGACGAGCGAGGGGAGATATCACATTTTATTGCCATCAAGCAGAACATCACCCCTCCGGGCCTTCTCATCTAAATAAACAACATGTTATCTTGGTCCGCCCCAAGGGTCAGATCCATTGACCTTACTTTTGTATGGCATCCAATGGACTTACAATCTTGGAAATATCCTTTTCCATCACATGGGTGTATATTTCCGTCGTCTTGACATCAGCATGCCCCATGAGTTCCTGAAGAACCCGGATATTAACCCCATTTTCAAGCATATGAGTTGCAAATGAATGGCGAAACGTATGACAACTGACGCGTTTAGTAATCTCAGCACGGTCAACCGCTACCTTGACGGCTTTCTGTAGACCGGACTCCAGGGTGTGATGCCGTCTCTTCACTCCTGAACGGGGGTCGATACTCAAATTTTTGGCAGGAAAGACA
>MHDQ01000008.1 GCA_001803565.1 Nitrospinae bacterium RIFCSPLOWO2_12_FULL_45_22
AAACTATTGGCAGATTTTTTTATTTGTGAACGGTTACTTTTATTTTATAATGTTTACCAGCACGCTGTCATAATACAACCGGTCAAAATCCGGGGTGCCGTTCATAGTCATATCAACTCCGAAATAGAAGGTATATGTACCTTGAGGTAGTCCTGTCAGCAAGAGTTCAACAGGAGTAGTCAGATCAATTAAAGGGCCCTGATATGTGACAGAAAAGCCAGGTAGCCAGCCTCCCTGTATCTCGTAGTATTTCAGTCCCGACGGTGTATCCATTACTAACCACCAATCAGCATTTTCACCTGCATTGCCCCGGGCATCAAGGCTAACCTTAACTGAAAGGACATCATTTGTGCCTATGGTACTTGGATCATCTGAGCCATTTGCACTTATAGCAGGAACAGGATTATCAATGCCTGTGCCTCCTCCGTATCTAAAGACTCCGCCTCCTTGGGTAGCAACATAGATTACCCGATCGTTTATGGCAATGTCTTTGACTGCACGTACCATCAATCCCGACATCTTCGAATCTGGAAATGGTGACCAGGTATTCCCCTTATTCAGGGATTGATAAACACCAGAATATAGATCTCCCGCATAGATAATATCAGTATTTTTAGGATCAATGACCAGGGCAGAAATATATGGATTACTAGAATTGAAACCGCTGTTGTGCGGACCTGTCCAGGATGTACCACCGTCCTTACTTATCCATATCCCCCCAAACAATTCACCGGCAATCAGATAATCTGGTTGTTGTGGCTGAATAACCAGGGCTTCGATATGCCTGGTACCAAGGCTATCCAGATGTACCCAGCTTATTGCCCCATTTGTGGTTTTATAGACACCATTTGTCGTAGCTGCATAAACGATGGTGGAATTATTAGGATCAACCACTAATCCGTTCACATTGTGGCCATCAATAATAGAGGCCATCGGGGAAAATGTAGCACCAGCATCATTAGATTTATAGATGACTGTTCCGATAGAAGGAGAAGAAATAAAGGTAGAGCGATCCTTGGCCAGGCCCGCATAAGCCACATCAGGGGCGGAAGGAGCAAATATCATGGTTTTAAATCCCTGGCGCCTATTTGGATCGCTGGGGTTAGTTTCTGGATGCCTGAATACCGTAATAAAATCTTTTCCCCCATTAGCACTGCGTAAAATAACGCCTTGATGCTCATCAGCTATCAAAACCAGGTTGGAGTTCGTGGGCTTAACAGCAACCGAATACCATTCGGCGAAATTTGCATCGCCGTTACCAATGCCGATCCAATCTCCTCCATAATTAGAGCTTACAAAGGGACCGCTCCTCCCGATTGCATAAACGGTGGAGGAATTACTGGCAGGGATACAGAGGTCGTGAATTTCCGCTCCAGAGTAACCCTTACTCCAATCTTTCCAGGTTTCCGACCCATCTGTGGAACGGAAAACACCGCCACCATAATTATTGGCATATAAGACGTCAGAGTTGACAGGATCAACAATTATATCAATTGGGACCCCGGCTCTAACCCCTGGCGGCCCCCAGTCAGCATCTCCAGGCTTAGAAAAACTGCTCCAGGTTAACCCTCCATTGTTACTTCGATAGAATGCCCTTGCGCTTCCAGCGTAAACGATATTTGGATTCGAGGGGCTGAAATTCACCGTTGTCATGATATCGTTTGTGATTACCTTGGTCCAGAAGGCACCTCCATCGGCTGTTTTAAATAATCCACTAACAGGGTTACCCGTGTACTGTCCCGAGCATGCATTATTCCCTGTGGCGGCAAAGAGAATCTGCGGGTTAGTCGGATGCATTCTCAGGCTTCCAACATACAGATCAGTAAATCCATTATTAATCGGGGTCCAGGTTCCCCCCCCATCAGTGCTTTTTAAAACACCTACACCACCAGGGAGACTATTTGTACAGTCAGAGTTATATGCCTCTCGATCAAAGATACCGGTGGATAGGTATAGAATATCGGGGTTGGTGGGGTTGATTATTAGATATCTGGCCAGGTTGTCTCCTTGCCAGATCAGGCTCCAGGATTCTCCACCATCTGTCGTTTTATATACCCGTCCTTTTACCCGGTTGAATTCCCATCCATTTACATCCGTTGGTATTTCGGCCTGAGCATAAACTACATTTGAGTTATCTTGCTGGATAGTAAATCCCCGGAAAACTATCCCGATGTCGTCACCTAGTGTAATACCATTGGTTTTTAATGTCCATGTGGTCCCACCGTCTGTACTTTTGAAAACCCCAAAAGCTGATCCCTCTCCATTCGTTCCTGCCCAAATAACATCATGATTATTAGGGTCTATGGTCAAGCTGAAAATATTGACAGCATCTCCTGAGGGGCCACCCTTTATAGAGATACCAGAATTGGCTTGATACCAGGTCTGTCCGGCGTTGATGCTCTTGGCTACCCCTGCATAATTGTCTGTAACATACATGATACTTTTGTTAGCAGGGTTTATACGAACATCATATCCCAACCCTCCTAATGGTCCACCAGTACTCACCCATGAAGTCTGGGAAGCAGTTTCATCTGTACATAAAAATAGTAATAGAGCAATAAAGGACAAAAGAAGTAGTAACCTTCTCAGCTTTAATATATTCTTTTTATGCCTTAAGCCCCTTGTCTGATTCATCCTGATTACCTCTTGATTATTAAGTTTTTTCGAGCAATTTCTATATCGGGTATTTTTAAGCCCTTAGCGTCTAACAAATTTTTATACACCCTGCGATAGAGCAATCTGGTAGTTATGTGGAGTGATCTAGATAGGGTTTTGGGAACATGAAACTGATAGTTTGAAACATCAGACTGATTGGCAGGAATCCTATCATCAGATTCTACAAGCGTGGGACGCCAATGGGGGGCTGGATATTCATTTTGAAAGTGCCGCTTCCTTCGCCCATCAGGATAGGGCAATAGATCTTTCAACACCTTAGCAAATCCTTTGCCAGGCAAGCCTGCATAGTTCCCCTCTTCTACCGTTCCAACTCCACCCCATACCGGCACCCGTTCACCTTTGTTCATCAATAAACTGCTCCCATCTCCATCAACAACATCCACCAGCAGCAACATATTACGCATGGGATTCCCTGTGGGGTAATGATGGCCTGCTTTAACATTTTTAACCGTTACACATACCTTCAATGTATCCCCTGCCAAATTGGCCTGGGTGATAAGGTCAATCGCCTCCATCATAAAGACCCTATCTCTGACACCAAAAAACAGATGAGAAGGAATTGTCACCGGATCACGCAAAACCCCGCCTTCTTTTTCTAAAGCAAAGCGGGTCATTTTGCCATCGGGTTTCATATGGCAATCCTGGCAATGAATATTCTCTTTGGCATAAGAACTTTCAGCCCACTCCTGAAACTCTGAATAAGTCAAGACATTCCAAAATTTCCCGTTGTGACAAGGTGCGCAGTACTGGCTATTTTTATATAAAGGGTGGTAACTATCATCACCCGGAAAGACATCATCATACGGCCCATAAAAAGTCTGATGTCCATCGGCTGGCCGTTGTAATTTAATGGATAGAATTCCAGGATATCCGCCCGTCTGGTCAATATTAACACCGTTAATCTTATGACAAATATCGCAAAAAATCCCTTCTTTTACAACTCCTTGGGCCTCATTGGGATCAGCACTAAATGGGTTATCTAGAGCTAAGGCCGGCACATGACAGGTAGTACAATTCCCATTGGAATTTGGAAAGTCCAGCTTATAGCCTAGCCCAATACCTTTTCCCCCGTAAGCATCAGTTCCATTAAAAAAGGCCAAAAATAGGGGATTTATTGCAGAACCGGCGTGAGCGCTGTTTCTCCATTGCTCCGTAAGCACCGGGTGGCATACCTGGCAGGGTTTAACTTCTACTGTGCTGTCAATTGGCCTAGGCATTTGATCATGTGAGGGTGGAAGCCATTTATATTTCTGGTTATCACTCAACGGGATAGATATTAATATTATACGATACTCTTTGTTTTCCCTGGAAACAGGTTGCCCGCCATTATAAAAGCCAGACTTCCAGGCAGTGATATATTTTGAACTGATAACCTCATCAATAACTATGTTAAAATGACCTTTTTGATCAGTTAAAGTTAAAAATGAAGTTCCCTGAAGGCGAACAACTGCGTTGCTAATCGGCTGCCCTTTCACATCAACCACAATACCTGAAAACTGGCTTGCAAAAACTACACTTTGTAAAAAGAATAGCTGGAAAAGAGATAAAGGCAAGTAAGCTTTTCTACTATACTTTCCCACTTCTCCATAAAGGAACATGTAGCAAAAGCCTTTGTAAGGACATAGCAATACTCCGTCCCTACTTTTGGGATTCCTTCGTGTCTTTTCGTGACTAAAGAGTTACCAAGGATTTTATTTTCTGAACCTTCTACTAGATTTATGCCAGGGCCTGTTCAGTGCGGGCAATGATCTGGTCTTGGACCTCTCTTTCCATATCCACGTAGTAAGCGCTAAAGCCTGCTACCCGCACTATTAGATCAGCATAGTTTTCTGGATGTTGCTGGGCGTCCAAAAAGATCTGGCGATCGAGGATATTGAACTGGATATGATGAATACCCATATTTACCCAGGTACGCAGATAGCTAAGAAAGGTATCCTGGTGCTCCGGGCTAAGGTACTGGGGTAGAATCTTCTGATTCAGCAGATGAGTAAAGGTATGGGTATGGTCTATCCTGGCCACTGACTGCAGTACCGCGGTAGGCCCCCGCTTATCGGTACCTATAGCCGGTGATACCGTGCCATCATTAAACAGACTGCGATCTTTGCGGCCATCTGGTGTAGCTCCAGTAAGACCACTGTAGGAATAGTAACTAGCACCACCCGTCCCATCCTCGAGGAACGGGCCGCCCCAAATATTCTTAAAGCCCCTGATGACCCCGGTAGTCCGCAGGTAGAGATCAGCGGCAAAGCGATCCACATAATCGTCATCATTACCAAATTTTGGGGCATTGAGGCACATCTGGCGCAAGGCATCTTTACCTTCCCAATTGGTTTTCATGGCCTCCAGCAGCTCTGCCATCGCGACCTTCTTGTCTTCAAATACCAGCTTCTTGAGCGCTACCAGCGAATTAACCACTGTAACCTGCCCTACGGGCTGGATAATGGTATTGGGGAAGTATTTGTAATGCCGACAGTCCTGCCCCCGCTCCAGGCAGCCATCCAACAGGGATGATAAGAATGGTTGCGGTAGATACTCTCCATCCAACACATCTACCAGGTTATAGATGGCAACCAATTTCTCGGTAAAGAACCGCACCTGGTTAAGATGGGCCCCGATGACATCTTCGATAGAAGAAAAGCTCCTTGGGTCTGGGGTAGGATAGCCGATCTGTTTGCCACTAAACTTATCAATGCCCTGGTTCAAGGCATATTCCAGACACTTGGGCAAGGCAAACATGCCGCCCAGGGCCCGCATACCCATGGCCTTACCCGGTATTATCCAGCGCATACATCCCTCCGTGGAATAGTCCCGGGCATCCTCCAGGGGTATACCCAGGTTCATCAGGTAAGGGATCATCATCTCATCATTGAAGAAGGAAAAGAGCCCCGCCATCTTTCTCAAGGTATCGGTAATGGCCACCAGAAATTCCTTCGGAGAATTGCGATGGAGGCGGATAGCAACGGCGGGTTGGGTGAGCCTTACGGACTTGCTGGCATCCAGGGCAATATAAGTCATTTCATTAGTAGCATCCTCGCCCGTAAGGGTCTGGCCACCAATAGTCAATACCCGGGCGGTTATCAACCCGCCACCACCAGCCCCCTGCACCGGGGGGATCAACTGCCCCTCTTCATTCATCTTGAGCCAGAGGTGTTCGACTAACTCCTGGGCCTCTTCACGACTCGACCGGCCAGCTTCTCTATCTTTCCGATAGAAGGGAAACATGATCTGGTCAAAGCGGTCCCCTAAGCCCGGGGTTTGTAAGTCCAGGATCCGGGTAATAAGGGTGATAAACCAATAGCATTGCAGGGCCTCATATAATCCCCTGGGCGGATTAGCTGGCACCCAGCTACATACCTTAGCTATTTCTTCTAATTCCTTTTTCCTATCTTCATCCTCTTCTTGCTTAGCCAGCTCCAGGGCCTTTTCGGCAAACCTCTGACCAAAGCGGATAGCCGCTTCACACGCTATTATGGTGGCTTCCAGGAATCGCTTCCGGGAGAGATATTCTTTGGCATTGAGATAGCTAGCCGGGTCAGTTCCAAGCTCTGCCAGCCGTTCTTTTGCCTCGGCTATTATCCCATTCAACCCCACCTGGAAGAGCTTATGATAATTAGGCACACCAGTACGCCCCCCATGGATCCAGAGAAATACCCCTTGATTATTATAAAACCAATAGGGCTTGATCTGGTCAGGCAGCAGCTCCCGCTCCATGCCATGTACAGCCTTATTTTGCCAATACTTATGGATGGTGTGCAGTTCCCTCCGCTCATCTTCGCTCAGCAGCTCCTTATAGTCAGCATCTATGGCCTTATCTAACCAACGCCAGAATAGTTCTGGGTAAGTAATGAGGGAGCTGGGTTTACTGGCGATATTACCGACAATCCGTTCATGGGGTAAGATATATATAGTCATGTTATCTAAGAGCTTGGCTATGGCCCTGGCCCGGCGTAAGACCATAGGCTCCCCTTCGGTCTCCTGATAACTCTGAGTAATCAATCGGGCCCGCTCAATACAGAGCTTGATACCAGCCCGATAAGGCATGCGACTCTCCTTTTTTTCCTGGGCCAGTATACGGCCCAGGCCCCGCATGCCCTTGCTCTGATAAATGGGTTCCTGCCGTAATTCTTTTATGGACTTCTTTTCTGCTACTACTGCCATCTCTCTCCCCTCCCTATAAAAATATTATCGGCCCTAGCTTCCCGCTAAATTTCCCACATCCTTCATTTCGCACAAAAAGTAGCTACCACTTTTACTCAATAAGATTAGTTCACTAATTCACCGAAGAGCACGCAGAAATTCTGGACGCAGATGAACGCAGATTATGCTATTTCGGGAATACAGAAGTCAGCATGGAAGGAACGATCGAGTTCTATTCTGAATTCTGACTACTGACTCCTGTATTCTAAGTTATCCGCGTGAATCTGGGGAAATCTGCGTCCTCTTATTCAACTTAACAGTTTATAGACAGGAGTATGGGCTGTCAATTTTTTATTTTCTTTTCCAGGGCTTCCCAGCACTCCCAGCGGCAATCATCTGATCCAAACCAACATATCCTGGGCCGATGACAATAAATATGACTGAGTTTGCTTATCTCCTTACCTGTCGCTGGCTGATGGGTCACCCAACCACAAAGAATCTCCGTTTCTCCTACTTCTTCCGGGCAAATATGGGTTTCTAATTTAAATTGCAGTATCTGCTCCATATCTTTACCCCTTTGCTTTTTTAGCATTAAATAAAATGGAAATTCCTATGCAATCAAGTTAAGTTTATCACCTTGACGCAGTTAGGGCTATCTTTATTCTCACTTATATTATTCTTAGACACTGGCCGACATTTTTCAGGGCTAGCAGGGCCCTTTCGAGCTGCGCAGAGGTATGGGTAGCCATGAGGCTTATCCGCAGGCGGCATTTGCCTTCTGGCACTGTAGGGGGTCGGATAGCGGGGGTATATACCCCTTGTTCCAGCAAGCCCTGGGCAAAGGCGCTAGTCTTCTCTAGCTCGCCTACTAAGATAGGGATGATATGGCCCTGGCTATCCATCAGATCAAAGCCTAGCTCTAGTAATGCCTGGCGGAAATAATTTACCCGCGCCCATAGTTGTTGTCGGAGCTGGGGTTGGCTTTCTATCAATGCTAAAGCAGCTAAAGAGCCGGCCAGGATACTGGGTGGTGGCGCGGTAGAATAGATAAAACTGCGGGCCTTGTGCCGCAAATAATCCACCAACCTTTCTGTCCCCACCACGTACCCACCTAAGTTCCCCAGGGTCTTGCTCAGGGTTCCTATCTGGAGGGGTATTTTATCCTCCAGACCAAAATGCTCCACCGTACCCCGGCCTTCCTTGCCTAACACGCCAAAACCATGGGCATCATCAATAAGGACCAGGGCCCCATACTCTTCAGCTAATTTACAGATTCCAGGTAATGGCGCCAGGTCTCCATCCATACTGAAGACCCCTTCAGTAATGATCCAGTGCCGGGCGTATTGCTGGCTTTGGGAGAGGATCTGTTTGAGGTGCTCTAAGTCTTTGTGACGATAGATGGCCCGGGCCGCACTACTGAGGCGGCAGGCATCAATAATACTGGCATGGTTCAACTGGTCACTGATGATTAAGTCCTGGGGGCCTTGGGCCAGGGAAGTAATAAGGCCCAGGTTAGCCATATAGCCGGTAGAGAATAGGATAGCTGCAGGGTATCCCTTGAACCGGGCCAGCTTCCTCTCTAGCTCTTCATGTAGGGCCAGGTTACCCGAGATTAAACGAGAAGCCCCAGTACCAGTACCATAGTGGGCCAGGGCCTCCTGCGCTGCCTTGATAACATGGGAATGGGCATGGAGCCCCAGGTAGCTATTGGAAGAAAGGAGGACTATTTCCTGGCCATGCCAGAAGGCTGTAGGACCCGGTATGCCGTCCAGACTTTTTAAAGAACGGGACAGGCCCTTTTGCGCTATCTCTTCCAAAGCCTGTCCCAGGTAATCCTCCAGCCAGAAGCTCATCGTACTATCATCGGCATAAATTCGGTAGAACCATAGACACCATAGATAGCCTTGTCTCGCAGCCACCAGGCCCGCTTGAGATAACCCAGGGCGGGGCCTACCACATTATCGGCCATAGTGGTCTCATCACCTAAAACGAAGCGATGCGTGCTCTTCTGGCCACTCAAGGTTATACCGGTTAGGGTCATCGTGGTAGTGACCGGTTTCTTACTAGATCGGGTATCCATGATACCACCCACTATGACCTTATTCCGGCTATCTACGACCCCTACTCTCTCCAGGAGTAAATCATCGGCGTGCTCCATCTCCTGAAATTCTAGCCTCCCCTCCCGGGCATCCAGTAATGCCTCTACTTCTTGATCGGTCAGGGCTTTAGCTGTTTCTACAGTATAACCGGGCAGATGGGCAATATCTTCCCGAATAGTAGCTTTATAATCCTGCCAGCTAGAGACCCCTACCCCCCACCATATCTTTACCTCCTCTACTTGCTGGAAGGACTGGGCAGCTAATACCGCCGCGGCTGTTAATAGGCCCGGCGTCGCACCAGCACCAGTAATGTAGGTACTCCTGACTTCTTTCAGTCCTCGGTCTAGTTGGAACATCTGCTCCATAGCCCTGGTCCTTTTCAAGGCATCAGTAAACACCCCGCTATAGCCGGCATCAATAAAGCGCTCTATTATTTTGGCGATAAAGTCATTAGGTAGATTAGGGAGGGCCACAAAGATCCCATCAATAGACTTTCCCAGGGCAATAATCTCACCAATAGAGTCCGGGCAATGCACCCCACCCGAAAACAGATCAGCTACTGAACCCTGCGGTTTTATCTGGTAAATCTCCTGGCCATCCAACCCTTTTTCGCTATAGGCATAGCCCCCTTGATCACAGATAGCGACTAACCTCATCTCCCTTTTTAAGCTGATAAAACGGGCGGCTGCCTTACCCAGCCCGCCTGCCCCCAGGATAGCTATCCGGCATGGTCTTTTTTCCATCTCTTCCTCCTTTCTATAGCCGACGTCATTGGTCACTAGTGTAACGTTACATTAAAATGTTTCCAATGCGTAACCAAGTCTTTGCCACGAAGTCACAAAGACACAAAATTTCTAATTCATTGTTTTTAAAGGAAAAAATAACTCTTTGTGCCTTAGTGCCTTTGTGGCTAATACAAGTTTTTAATGTATATATTTTAATGAAACGTTCTACTAGTCATTGGTCAATAGCAAATGCAGAGCAACAAGGATTTAACCTAATGACTAATGACCAGTGACTAATAACGGCCACTATAAGTTTCTAAGCCTAAATCTTTTATCATCTGCAAATCTTCGGCTGCATCCCTCCCGGGTGTAGTAAGATACCCACCGATAATTAAGCCATTGGCACCAGCTAAAATACCCAGGGATTGCAAATCCCGCAGATTTCTCTCCCTTCCACCAGCCAGCTTAATAATGCTATTTGGTAAAATCAGGCGAAAGATAGCAATAGTCTTTATTATCTCCCAGGGTGGTAGGGGGGGGGTATGCTCAAGGGGTGTGCCGGGTCTAGGGTTAAGGATATTAATAGTAGCACAATCTACTTCCAGCTCCTTCAAGGCAAAGGCTAGTTCCAGCCGCTGTTCCCATGTTTCACCCAGGCCTATTATCCCCCCACAGCAAGCCTCTAAGCCCGCTTCCTGTACCGACCTTATTGTGTCCCAGCGTTCCTGATAAGTATGGGTAGAGCAAATATTAGGAAAGAAGCTTTCTGCGGTCTCCAGGTTGTGGTTATAGCGGCTAATCCCTACCCGGTGCAGCTCTATCATATATTCCCTGGGGAGGTGTCCTAAAGAGCAGTCCAGCCTTAGCCCGGTAGTTCTCTTTAACTCTTCCAGGGTCTCTAATATCATCCCAAATTCTGTCTTGCTTACCCTTTTGCCACTGGTGACGAGGCAGAAATGGTCTGCCCCGCGCTGCTCCGCTTCCCTGGCTGCCTGTATTATTATCGAAGGGTCTAATAGAGGATAGGAAGGAGCCGAGGAATTATAGTGGATAGACTGGGCACAAAAGGCACAGTCTTCCTGACATTGCCCTGACCTGGCATTGATCAAAGAACAAAAATCCACCTTATCGCCTCTTTGCCTCTCCCGCACTTCACAAGCCACAGCCACCAAAGCCAGGATATCATTCTTTCGGTTTAGGTCGGTTAAAACTCGGACCTCAGACAGGCTTATACCCTTACCTTCCAGAACCTTCTCTCCCAATGTCTTAATCGCAGCTAGCATAAGCTATACCCATTCACTATGAAATTTATCAATGTAAAGCTTAAAACGAAAAGCGCAAAACTAAGGATAAATTACCTTAATACTCTAATTCATAAGTTCGGTGACGTATTTAAAAACTATTTACTTGTGTAAAAAGAGGAGATTTTGAGATTATGGAGATGTGGAGATAATCCATCTATTCAGCCTCAATCCTTCGGAAGTCTGCCATCTCTTTTGCAAAATTGACAAGGATGGCCAATTTAAGTCCGGTGGCTTTCAGGTAGGAACGAACCTGAGCATAATGTGCTTTGCTCAATTCTTCCACGGTTTTCAGCTCTACGATTACCCTATCTTCCACCACAAGATCAAGTCTGTGCCGACCTACTTCCTCATCTCTGTAATAAATGATTACTTCCTTCTCCGTCTCCACTCTTAGAGACTGACTTCTTAATTCGATTAGTAACGTTTTGCGGTAAATGCTTTCTAAAAAGCCTGGACCAAGAGTTTGGTGAACTTTGATGATCGCTTGTATTATTGTCTCGGTAAGCTTATCTTGTTGATATTCCATAACTTTATCTCCAGCATCTCCTTATCGCCTTATTTTACACCCGCTGCGAGATTTAGCTGGGAGGTTTATAATATGTCAGCGTATTTGTGAATTCGTGTACTTAGTTTTAAGCTTTACACTCTACGCTTTACGCTTTGTTCATCTGCAGAGAGACATCCCCAGTATAGATTTTTATCTGTTGGCCGGAGGCTAACCGAAGGATCAGAGCCCCATGCTCATCTACATCTTCAGCCATGCCTTCTAAGGTTCCCTGTTCAGAGACGACTCGTACCTCTTTATTCAGGGTCATCAATGAATTACGCCACTCTTTTACGATAAGAAGCCCCTTACCCGCTTGTAGCTCCTTATACTCCTTCTCCATCTCTTGTAGGAGACCCACCAGGAATTTTAGCCGGGAGATTTCCTGCCCTAGCTCTAAATAAATACTGGTGGCACTATAGGCAATTTCAGGATATATAGTAGGATCGAAATTCATATTAACCCCTATACCTACGACTACATAGACCACCTGATCTTGCTCGGCCGAAAATTCTGTAAGTATACCACCAACCTTATTCCCGCGGATCATTATGTCATTAGGCCATTTTATTGAAGATTCCAACGGGGTTAGGGCCTCGATGGTTTTCACTACAGATAGAGAGGCTATCATAGTAATATAGGACACCTGGATAGGCGAGAGATGGGGGCGGAGGATAAGGGATATCAATATGTTCTTATTGGCAGGCGAGAGCCACTCCCGGCCCATCCTACCCCGGCCCTGGGTCTGCTCTTCTGCAATGACCAACGTACCTTCTCTGGCCCCTTGACTGGCCAACTCCTTGGCCAGCACATTAGTGGAAGTAGTAACCGGATAATAATAGACCTCCTGGCCAATGAAATCTGTCTTTAATTCCCTCTTGATAAAGACGGGGAGTAATTTATCCGGGCAACTGATCAGGCAATAACCCAGGTTGGGCTGCGACTCTATATGAAAACCCTGCCCCCGTAATGTCTTTATCTTCTTCCAGACGGCTGTGCGGGAAACTTTTAACCTCTCGGCTATAGCCTCTCCTGAGATAAACCCTTTTTCTCTGATAAGCATATCTAACAAAACCATATCATCCCCCACCATAGCACTCCTTCTCTCCAGGGAAAATATTATGGCCTATTTTAATCCCAGATGCCCCATTGTCAACCATTTTTTATTATCCCCGTTAACGACCCTAGGCCTTAGTAACAGTTCACCAGGGTCAGGGATCAGTTGTCAGGCAGGTCTTTTTAGCGAGCAGTGAGAGGAGGTGTGGAAAAAAACTCCACTCGTTTTTGGGTTGACTACACTAGAATAAAGCACTATCCTATTTGAACCTGATTTGTTCCGGGGATTTAATTTTAAATTATGGAGACGCACCCCAGGCAGGGTGCCATAGCCTGCTGCTTCCTCCCTTCCTTTGTCAGCTCCCTCTCAGGGCTTGACATTTTCCCAGGAGGATAGAACAATGGAGTGTTGGTATGCCATTAATACCAAGCCCCATAAGGAATCTTTTTGTGAAAATAATTTTCAGCGCATCTCTCTGGAGACCTTTTACCCCAGGTTGAAAGAGAAGAGGGTTATACGGCGAAAATATATCTGGACCACCGGCCCGCT
>MHDQ01000009.1 GCA_001803565.1 Nitrospinae bacterium RIFCSPLOWO2_12_FULL_45_22
AGCATATTACTTTTAAGTTCCATTTCTTCTTTTTTAAATACCTTAAGATATATGGAGAGCAAGCCCCAATATTATGGAACTTCTCAATTAGATAAAGAGATGGGTATGTGGATACAAAAAAACCTTCCTCCTCAGAAAAGGGTCCTGGCCGAGGAGTTCTTCTTAATTCCGGAACTAAGTGGCCTCTTCGTGCCTGTATATATATATGGTCAACATGTTGTACCTAGAAAAGAATATCAGGATGCTATAAAATTTCTAGACATAGAGGCATTAAAAAACCTAGATATAGATTATATATACCTAACAAAAAAAATGTTTGATAACTTATCCCAGAAAGGCAAAGAAAGGCTAAAAGATATACAATACTTTACGGAAATATTCACCGTTTCCGCCCATCAACAAAAGGTTGATTGGCGAAAATTGTATCAGTTTGTAGACAAAACAGAATAGAACTATTCAAAGAGGTAAGTAGGGTTCATAAGCATTTATTTTTAGGGGGGAAGCCCGGGCATCAAAATTAAGAAAGCATTAAGGTTATGCTTAATGTTATCAAGGATTACTTTCGCCCTAAAGCAAAATCGCTGGTGGTTATTATTATTATTAGGACTTCTTTGCGTGATCATCCTTACCTTTAAGATACCCTACCAAGAGCGAGATGATGACGGTTACTATACTCATATTCTGCTGGAGGAGTTGAGATCTTAGGATTGACAAAGGCATTAAAAAGGGGTTATCTTACCAGGGATGAATAAAGGGGTTGCAAAGGCGTTATGCGTACATCTACAGAGATAAAAGAGAGATTAGAGAAGGTATTTGATAAGGCCCAGGCATCTGTCCTGATCGAGGTAATAGTTGATGCCTATGGTGAACTGGTAAAGGCCGGTGATTTTAATGAACTTAAGGCAATAGTAAAGGAGTTGGCCGAAGCCCAGAGAAGGACAGAGATTAAGGTAGCGGAGCTTGCTGAAGATATAAGAATTCTTGTAAGGGGGTTGGGTGAGACCAGGAGCGAGGTTGGCGGCTTATCCAGGAGTGTAAGCTATGCCCTGGAGAATGAGGCATACCGGGGGCTCCCAAAGGTATTGAAAAGGAGCTATGGCATTGAGCTTAAGGATAGGTTAATAAGGGCTGAGATTGGAGGCAAGGAGATAAATATTTTTGGCAGGGCAAAGAGGGATGGGAGGGATGTATTAGTTGTAGGGGAGGCAAAATTAAGGCTTGATGAGAGGAGGAAGAAGGGCGAGAGGGATGTATTTGAAGAGTTAGAGGAGAAGGGCAGGGCAGTCAGGTGGGAGTATGGAGAAGAGGAGATAGTTAGCGTACTGATAACCCATTATGCTACTAAGGGGTTTATGAGGGAAGCGAAAGAAAGAAATATAATAGTAATTCAGAGCTTTGAGTGGTAGATATCCTGAGGCAAAACCAGCATGGTATAACCTGAATCCGCCAAGACCCTGACCATCCCTGGCCGTAGCTTTTTCGGTTCTAGATAGCCCCCTTGTAAAAGTTATGACCTCGGTGAGAAAAAAGAGCTTTACCAAGAGCATGGCATTTTTGAGATGTGGTATAATAGATATAAATTATTAATTCAACAAATCCGTTAAGACAAGGAGGGGAAAGATAATGGATATAACTGCTCTGGTCATTGGTCCCTGGAAGGCCTTCTGGGCTAAGATAATGGCTTTTTTACCTGGATTCTTTGCGGCCATAGCTATCCTGGTAGTAGGTTGGATGGGCGCTAAACTGGCTAAAGTCGGTGTGGTCAATCTCCTTAAATTACTCCATTTCGAGAAGGCTACTGATAAAGCCGGGATAAAAGAGTTGCTACTAAAAGGGGATATTCGTGAAACACCTTCAGACCTGATAGGGATACTGGTCTATTGGCTGGTGATGCTCTTGGTACTGACAGTAGCCCTTAATACCCTGGGATTACAAACAGTATCCGAACTATTCAACCAGATTTTACTATACATTCCTAACGTAATAGCCGCGGTAGTAGTATTGATTTTGGGGCTCTTTTTTGCCAACTTCCTCCAAAGTGTGGTAACTACTGCGTGTTCCAATGCTGGCGTACCTCAAGCAGAAGCTTTAGGGAAGATAACTCTCTATGCTATCATAGTCTTTACTGCGGCCCTGGGCTTAACCCAATTGGGTATTGCCTCGGAAATTGTTAGCCAGGCATTTATATTGATATTTGGCGCGTTCTGTCTGGCTTTGGGCCTGGCTTTTGGCTTAGGGGGAAGAGATATTGCCGCCCGCTACCTGGATAAATGGCTAAAACCATCCGAAGAGTCTGATCAAGATCAATCCTAACAGTTCACGGGGTTCAGTTAACAGGGTTCAGGAAAAGACTTTAATTTTTGAATAGTCATCAATATTTGGAGATTGAGCGAAAGATGTCTTTGAGAAAAAGATTGCCTGACAACTGATCCCT
Source organism: Nitrospinae bacterium RIFCSPLOWO2_12_FULL_45_22 (assembly GCA_001803565.1). Lineage (GTDB taxonomy): Bacteria > 2-12-FULL-45-22 > 2-12-FULL-45-22 > 2-12-FULL-45-22 > 2-12-FULL-45-22 > 2-12-FULL-45-22. The sequence goes on from MHDQ01000009.1 coordinate 2,435, forward strand.
GGCCCCCGTGAACTGTTACGAACAATCCTAGAGAAAGTTTCAACCAGCATAAGAGCCGTAATAATCCTCGCTAGAAAGCAGAGGGGCATCGCCGTACCAGCAAGCCCTTATCACTTCTGCAATAAAAAGGGTATGGTCCCCGGGTTGATAAGAAGATACTACCTTACACTCAACAAAACCAATGGAATCCGTGAGGAGCGGGGTGCCAGTGATGCCCCGCTCAAAATTGATCCCTTTAAACTTCTCTTCTTTCGCTACCCCTTTCTGCATAAACTGATCCATAATCGGCCGCTGATCTTTTCTTAGAAGATTAAGGGCAAAACTACCGGAGGATTTTATCATATTGTGCGAGTAGCGGTCTTTATGAACCGCTACCATTATTAATTGGGGATCAAAGGATATTTGGGATACCCAGGAGACGGGCATACCATTTATCTCTTCTCCCTTACAACAAGTGAGCAGATACACACCATAAAGGAATTTTTGCAAAACCTGTCTCGTTGCGTCCATAGCTTACTTCCAAAGTTAAATTAACGCAGGCTAAAGCCTGCGATTAACCTGAAGGTTACGGCTACCCCACATAACTGAGGCATTACTTTGGGATTATATATTGGCTTGACTAAGGATATAGAGATAATTATATTAAATTATTGTAAGAATGCTAAGGGTTTATAGGGTAAAGAAAAGGAGGCTTGATAAACCGTTAGCTAGAAAAGATATTAATGAGCCGGGGTCTGGGGAAGCCAGCCCCGGCTTTAATTTTTTCCCTAAAGGCCTATTATGATAGCAATAGCAAATTATGTAGCTAAAAACCTTCATGTTGCAGAAGAACAGAACCTTTTGGAAACCCTGGCTGATCTGGGCTTCATCGAGACCAAGAAAACCCTCCAAAACTTATACTCATTAGATAGAACGCCGGGGGTTAAGGAGTTAATCCCTCAATTAATAGCCCTGGCCGGGCTCTCTCCCAACCCTGATTTGGCCCTTATCCACCTGGAACGAGTGATTTCGGCTTATGAAACCGGGGATGGCAGTATCATCCCTGCACTACGAAAAGAAGAAAATCTTAGGGCCTTAATAATAACCTGTGCTACCAGTCCTGCTTTAGTAAATATTATGATAAGAGATACTGAGGCGCTAGTTTTACTCCTCCAGGATGAAGGTCTTACAGGAAAGAAGGACGAAGAGGAGATGACCTATGGTTTGCGCCAGCAGGTAAGAAACGCCCTTAAATTCACCGAGCTATGCTCTTCTTTGAGGCGCTATAGGAATCGAGAGATACTCAGGATTGGTATGCGGGATTTATCGGGTATGGCCAGCCTGGAGGATACGATGACAGAGCTTTCATCCCTGGCCAGTGCCTGCCTCCAGGTAGCTTATGAATATATCCTGGCCATGCTGATAGAGCAGTATGGAAGCCCCAGATATACCGATATAGATGGCCAGGAAAAAGAAAGTCAGTTCGTCATACTGGGTTTGGGTAAGCTCGGGGGGCGGGAGCTAAATTTCAGTTCCGATATAGACCTTATTTATCTCTATTCATCCGATAAAGGAGAAACCAGTGGTGGGCCAGCCCGCGCCGGTCAATCGCCAGCAAGACTTTCATTGCCTCAGTTCTATACCCGCCTGGCGGAATTAATTACCAGGGCCATTAGTGAGCCTATGGAAGAAGGGCTGGTCTTTAGAGTAGACCTGCGTTTAAGGCCGGAGGGTTCTAAGGGCAATCTGTCTAATTCATTACGCAGCGCTGAAATATACTATGAATCCTGGGGACGGCCCTGGGAGCGGGCAGCATTGCTAAAAGCCCGGCCCGTAGCTGGTAATAAAGCGCTAGGAGAGTGTTTCCTCGAGATCGTACAGCCCTTTATCTACCGGAAATATCTGGACTATACCATGATAGAAGAGATAAGGGAAATGAAAGAAGAAATTGATCGCCGGGCAGCCCGGGAGGAGCTAAGAGGGAAAAACATAAAACTGGGCGCTGGGGGCATCAGAGAGATAGAATTTTTTATCCAGGCTATTCAACTTATCAATAGTGGTAAGGACCCGGCTATTAGAGAATCAAATACCCTAAAAGCCCTGGTTAAGCTCAGGGACAGGAAATACTTACAGAACGATGAATACCATGCCCTGGAACAAGCCTATAAATTTCTCCGCCAGGTAGAGCATAAGATCCAGATCGTCTATTCCAGGCAGACCCACTTATTGCCCAGAAATCCTCATGAGATATTCCGATTAGCCCGGCGTGTAGGCTATAAAGACTCTGAATCTTTCCTGGCTGATTTGGAAAACCATACCCAACAGGTAAAGGATATCTATAGCCGATTGTTTTATGGTCCTACCCAGGAGATAGAGGAAGGGTTTAAGGCCGACATATCGGAGCTCTTAAGAGATGATCTTCCTAAAGAAGAGATTCTAGCCCGATTACTGGATTGTGGTTTTAAAGACCCGGTGGGGGCTCAGGGCCGTTTACGGCTCCTTAGAGAGGGACCACCTTTTGTCCATTTTTCTGCCAGGGCGAATCGCTTATTAAGAAGAGTCAGCCCTATCATACTCCAGGAGCTGATAGGAGCGCCAGACCCAGATGCGGCCCTAATAAATCTAGAAGGGTTTCTTTCCACCATAGGGGCCCGGACTACCTTCTTGTCCCTCCTGGCTGAAAACCCACCTGTGGTAAAATTACTTGTTCGGTTATTTGGCGGCAGCGACTATCTTGCTCGGCTCTTTATCCATCACCCAGAACTGCTAGACAGCCTGGTGAGGGCCGATGCTGCAGAGATTAACAAATCCAGGTTAACCATGGCCCAGGAGCTAGAAGAGGCCCTTCAGGGATTAAAAAACTACGAAGATAAGTTGGATGAGCTGCGGCGGTTTAAGAATGGAGAGACTTTACGACTGGGTATGGCGGCCTTAGCTGGCGAGTTGGACCGTTGCGAAGAGTCCAGGCAGATAACTAATTTAGCTGAGGTATGCCTGCAAAAAGCTTATGACATTAGTACCCAGGAATTAGAAAAGAAGTACGGCTATCCTTTCTATAAGACGGCCCAGGACCGTACCCGACCCGCTCAATTGACTATTATAGGCCTGGGGAGATTAGGGGACAGGGAAATGAGTTATAACTCTGACCTGGACATTATCTTTATCTATTCCCATGAAGGAGAAGCCATGTCCAATCAAGGCCCAACCATATCTAACCATGAATTGTTTGTAAAGCTGGCCCAAAAGATCATCACTACCCTGAGTTGCCTTACTAAAGAAGGGTATGTCTTTAAGGTTGATACCCGGCTTCGGCCTTCGGGCAACGCCGGGCCTCTGGTATCATCGCTCCGGGCCTTTCAGCTTTATCATGAAGAAAGGGCCCAGGTATGGGAACGGCAGGTACTGCTAAAAAGCCGCTGGGTAGCTGGAGATAAAAAGTTAGGGGCCAGGGTGCTCAAATTGATCCATAGCTCCATTTATCAAAGGCCGTTGAGTATACAAGAAATTCAGGATGTCCATCGCCTAAGGATGAGGATGGAAGACGAGCTGGCCCAGGAAACGGATACTAAATTTAATCTTAAGTTAGGCCAGGGGGGCATAATTGATATTCAATTCATTGTTCAACTACTGCAACTAGGATATGGCTATGCTAATAGGCAGATAAGGGAGAGAGATACCGGCAGGGCCCTAAAGAAATTATATAACCGGGGCATGTTGCCCGAGAAGGATTATTCAGCTCTTGTGGAGGCATGGGAGTTCCTCACCGAAATAGAGAGTAAGATCAGGATCGCTCAGGACCGGTCTTTAGATACCCTGATGGACGATGAGGTTCAATTGGAGGCCCTGGCTAAACGGCTAGCCTACAGTTACCCAGGATCGCCACTGTCCGGCCAAAAGCTTCTGGAGAAGTATAAGCACCATACCGACCAAGTGCGCCAACTCTACCTCCATTACTTCAGTCAATAGATCAATTGTAATTGCTCAATATTTTATGGGAAAGTAACGATTAAGACTCTTGTCATTCCTGCGGAAGCAGGAATCCAGGTTTTTTTATAATAGGCTATTCTGGATTCCCACTTTCGTGGGAATGACAGAATCGAGAATCTATTCCACATGTTATTGAGCAGTTACGATCAATTACCCATTAATGTTCTAATAAATTGATTCCACATTCTAAAAAACCTTCATGACTAAAGGGGCGATGCGAGCTATGAAAATATTGTAGGCACGGATTTATCCCTCTTATTTTGGCTAAATATTTACAAAGGATTTAATATTTAATGCAAACCAGGGGACAGGTTACCGCAGAACTAAGCAAGGCTATAATAAAGTTTGAAAGGGGACATATGGGTAGAGGGCCCAAAGAGGTCCAGACCCATCTGGTCAATGATATGGTAGTGATAAGATTGAAAGGGGTTTTGACGGCCGCTGAGCATAAATTAGCTAGAAACAATGAAGGTATAGACCTAATAAAAAGGGTTAGATCAAATCTGCTGGAGCATTCCAGGTCATTGCTAGAAGAGATTATTTTTGAAATATTAGGGACCAGGGTTATTAGTATGCATACCGATATAAGTACGAAGACTGGCGACCGGGTCATTATCTTCATGGTGGAGGAAAATTTAGAGCAAAAATATCCTTGCTCTTCAAAAGAGAAAAAGATAAAATAAGCAACGATTGGCAGACAAGAGAGGAGGCAGTCCCCTGAAAAGGGGAAGGCAGTCTGTAAGGTAAGCCAACAGCGAATCTTTCACTTGAAGGTTACTGTTGGCTTTTTTATTTTGGGGAAAAGTTCATGGCCTTAGGGTACTAAAAGAAAGTTATAGTGAACAGCGGCTAGGAACCAGGCCGGATAATGGTTTTGCTGCAAGGAGATGAGGGGGTTAACATGGAAGAGATAAAAGGGATTTTGGAGACGATAAAAAATTTGAAGGGTTTACCCAATGTAAAAGAGCCAAGTTTCCAGGCACTAAGGTCCCAGGCAGAGATATTTGGGACAGAAACCATATGGGGAAACTACAACTTTGTCTCTACCGTCAAAAATAGATCGGCTGGCCTTACGGTATATACCGGTTCAGATGAGGTGATGAATAGGAACTGGTCTGCCCGCCAAAGGGAGATTATTAAAGGGGTGCCGGATACTCTCAGGTTGATTCAAGAATATATAAAGCAAGCACCGTTTATCTATGTGAGAAGAAATATGGGGAAGAATAATGTCTTCAGCCCATTATGTAACCTTTTTGTCTCGGTACAGCGAAAGGAGATGATCAGACTGGCCTATATGTGGGCCCAGACCCTTTCCCCCCCGCTTGATACCCCTGGCCCGCAACAATATCTTGTCTATATACCTGAATGGCAGGAGAAGGACAGGCAGATACTTGTTTTCCCGGAAGTTAGCACTACCTTTGTATTAGGCTCTGACTATTATGGAGAGTCAAAGAAAGGTCATCTGCGGATGGCCATGTGGAATGTTAAACAGCAGGGTATGCTGGGGCTACATGCCGGTTCTAAAATTATTTATGCCAGAGATACTAAAACTAATAATATAAAAAAATATGGTATACTTATCTTTGGTCTTACAGCTACCGGTAAGACTACCCATTCCTGCCACGACCATGGTCTTGATTTACCTGGTGAGGGGATTGAGATATTGCAAGATGATGTAGTCTTTCTGAGAAAGGATGGTTCTTGCCTGGGTACCGAGAAGGGTTTTTATCTGAAGACGGAAGGTGTGAATCCCCAAACCCAACCTGTTATCTATCAGGCCGCTACTTCCAGGGATTGCATCTTTGAGAATGTCTTTGTTAATTATCGAGGGGAGGTCGATTTCGATAATGAGACCCTCACCAGTAACGGCCGTGGTGTTATGCAGCGGGATGATTTTGGTAAACTTAAGGGTGAAGATATCAATTTACCACCTGTAGCTGACCTTGATGGTCTGATCATACTATTTATTACCCGGCGCAATAATATTGTCCCAATCCTTTCTAAATTAAATCTGGAGCAGGCCGCCTGCGCCTTTATGCTGGGTGAGTCTATTGAATCTTCCGGTAGTGACCCCAAAAGGGCGGGCGAGTCTGTTAGGGAAGTAGGGACGAACCCCTTCATCATCGGCGATTTTGCTGAAGAAGGTAATCGCTTCTATGATATCATAAGCCAATACCCAGAGAAGGTAGAATGTTATTTAGTTAATACTGGTGGCGTAGGGGAGATAGTAGAACTCCTTGATGATGGGGCCAAGGTAGTTAAGCAAAAGGTCCTCCGGCCAGAAATACCAGAGACAGCAGCCAATATCAGAAACATTGTCCGGGGTACTATCGAATGGGAAAAGGAGCCTTATTTTGGTACCCTGGTACCCAAAAGAGTTGCTGAAGGTATAGATATTGACAAGTTTAATCCCCAAAAATTCTATACCGCTACGCAACTGGAATTATTGATTAATCAGTTGAAAGAAGAGAGGAGGAAATATATGGAGCAGTTCCCCAAACTGTATCCTCTAATAGTTAAAGCCTTTAAATAAACCTGGATCCAGAGCGAATCAATCTCAGCTAATTTGAATATAGCTGCAAGGCCTTCGTGGCCTAATCTATATCTATCCGTGTTTAGCCGTGGTTAAAATCCTTATCCGGGCTAAACAATTTTTATTTTCAAAGGAGGGGATTTTCATGAACGTTATCAAGACAACGATTTTAATGACAGGGTTAACTCTATTGTTTATCCTGGCTGGAGGTGCCCTGGGTGGTCGAGGGGGGATGATGATGGCCTTTATCCTGGCCTGTGTCATGAATTTAGGCGCTTATTGGTTTAGCGATAAGATTGTCCTGCGAATGTATAGGGCCCAGGAAGTTAGCCCTAGCCAGGCACCGCAGCTCTATGGCTTAGTAAACGAGCTGGCCCTACAGGCCCAGATGCCCATGCCCAAGGTATATATCATCCCCCAGGAGGCCCCCAATGCCTTCGCTACCGGGAGAAACCCCCAGCACGCCGCGGTAGCTGTTACTGAGGGGATAATGAAGATCCTTAGCCGGGAAGAGTTGGCTGGTGTCCTGGCCCATGAACTGGCCCATATAAAACACCGGGATATCCTTATCGGGACCATTGCTGCTACTATTGCCGGGGCTATTAGTATGCTGGCCAATATGGCCCAGTGGGCCATGATCTTTGGTGGCAGGAGGGACGAAGACGAAGGAGGAGGAGGGCATCCCCTGGTAGCTATTGCCATGATGATCATAGCCCCTATTGCCGCCATGCTTATCCAGATGGCCATATCCCGCTCCCGGGAATACCTGGCCGATGCGGGCGGGGCAAGTATATCAGGCAATCCCCTCTATCTGGCCGCGGCTTTGAAAAAATTGCAGAGAGGA
>MHDQ01000010.1 GCA_001803565.1 Nitrospinae bacterium RIFCSPLOWO2_12_FULL_45_22
TGTGTCATAGGTCTCTCCTGATTGGGAAATCGCCAGGACCAGGCTATTGCTATCCACCTGGCTTAAATGACAGAATTCATCGGAGCTAATACAAGGGACATAATGCCTGGCCAGCTTAGCAAAATAATATTGCGCTACTAGAGCTACGTAATAAGTAGTGCCGACACCAACAGAGTAAGTTAGTTGGGCATGGGCTATAAGCTCAGCCAGTCTTTGTATTTGTTCAGTATCTACCTTAAGGGCATGGGTGATAGATTGGGGCTGCTCAAAGATCTCTTTGAGCATATAATGAGGGAAGCCCCCTTTCTTGGACGCCTCCACATCCCAATGAATGGTAAGGCCCTCTTTCCAGCTTATCTCTCTACTCAAGACATTTTTCACTACATAGCCATCCTGGCTAAGGATGGCATATTCACCATCATCAAGGACTATGGCATTCCTGGTAAATTCTATAAAGGCATTGAAGTCAGACCCCACATAATGGGCCTGGTGGCCTAATCCCAGGATAAGGGGACTCTCTTTACGGGCACAGAATAGGGTATCGGGTTGATGGGTAGAGAGGATAGCTAACGCATAGCTCCCTTGCAGGCGACTAAGGGTGTTTATCAATGCCTCTTCGACATTACCGGTTTTCTGGAAATATTTTTCTAAGAGATGGACGATAGTTTCGGTATCGGTCTCCGAGCGAAAACAATGACCCTCATTAGTCAATTCCTCGCGCAGTTCTCGATAATTAGAAATGATGCCATTATGGACCAGGGCAAAATCACCCTGGCAGCTAGTATGGGGGTGGGCATTGTTTCTCGCTACCCCACCATGGGTAGCCCAGCGGGTATGGGCAATACCGACCTTACCCGCTGGGGTAGTTAGGGCTTCTCGCTGGTTCACTTCCTCTACTGTGCCAATATTTTTTCTGACCTCGATCCCATCCTGGCCTAAGATAGCTACGCCGCAGGAATCATATCCCCGATACTCCAGGTTCTGAATAGACCTGAGCAGGTCCTCAGCTATATCTTTCTTAGCCACAATGCCACTTATACCACACATAACATATTATCCCAAAATTGTGCACCACAAAGACAGAAAGCACGCAAAGAATTTTCGACGGAGCAGCCCATCTCTTTGCGTCCTTCGCGTCTCTGTGGTAAGAATAATTCCAAATTATGGCTCTTTTGGCAGTGGTTTTACTATACTAAAGAGTAATTAGGTAGAATGATCTCTCCGGACTTTATTACTGTACCGGCCGGTAGTGTATGACTAGCACCTATTCTAGCATGATCACCGATAAAGGCCCCTAACTTCTTCAGGCCGGTTTCATGGAAGTGCTGGTTAAGGGAGACCTTTATCGGGGTATCGTCCAGATTAAAATTCACGGTAACGGTCCCCGATCCCAGATAGGCCCCTTCACCTACTACACTGTCTCCCACAAAGGAGAGCCTACCCACCTTGCATCTGCCAAATATAACACAGTTCTTTAACTCGACACCAAATCCAATCTGGGTGTTTCGGCCAATGGAGGTATATTCCCTCACCAGGACATTGTTACCAATAAAACTGCCGGAGCCAATATAACAGGGCCCTTTTAAGACCGTGCCCGATTCAATAACCACACCTTCTTCAATCCGTACCGGCCCTTCCAGTCTTACATCACCCCGGAAAATAACCGATTTATCCATAGCTGCCTGGGGCCAGGTGTCCATGATAAGTTTATTGGCACTAAGGATTTCCCAGGGATAGCCAATATCTATCCAATCGCCTTCCCAGATAGATGCCTGCATACCTATTTCTGTGATTAGGCGGTTTAAGGCTAATTCCATACTCTTATTACTCTCTTCCAGTAATGAGAAGATGGCGCTGGGTAGCACGTAAACCCCTGCCAGGACATAATTTCCTGCCAATCCTTCCTTGGGCTTTTCTACGAATTTGGTTATCTGCATCTCATTGTTCAGATAGACATTGCCATAGGGCAGAGAGGATGGTGGCAGGTATATAGCTGCGACTGGGCCTTTGCTAGTGCGGAAGGTCTGCAGGGTATGGCTGAAGATATTGGCAAAGGTTAATATGTCGCCATATATTAGGAGGAAATATTCGCCCGGCATGATCTTATCTTTGGCGGTATACAAGGCATCACCTATACCACGGGGCCCTTCTTGATGTAAATAGTGGAGATGGGTCCCGAAATTATGCCCGTTCTGGAAATATTCCATGATCCTTTGTTTCTGGTGGCAGACAATAATATAGACCTCGTTCAGGCCGATTTCTTTGAGAAGCTCCAGGGTTGTTTCCAGGATATATTTACCACAGAAGGCCATCATGCCCTTGGGCCGGGTAGCTGTGAAAGGGGCAAGATTTTCTCCACTACCACCTGCTAGGATTACAACCTTCATCGCTTCACCTCCTCCACCCTTAATCGTTAGGGGTAAGGGGTTAGGGGCTCTTCCCTTACCGTCTCACGTCTTATGGGCCTATGCTTTACGGCCTGCCTCCTGAAGTAAAGACTCCATAAGGGATAATTCTTCCCTGGTATTAACCCCTAGAATCTCTACTGGCTGATCACTCTTATACCCTATAACTCTTAAGCCCCTTTGGTGAGCTATATGGACGATATCAGTGAGATAATACTCCTCCTGCTGATTATCCTGGTTGATTAATCTGAGGGCTTCATAAAGGAAATCTTTCTGAAAGCAATAGATACCGCTGTTGATCTCCCTGATTTTCCGCTCCTGTGGGCTGGCATCCTTTTCTTCTTCTACTCTTATCACTTCTAACCCCTTACCCCGTATTACCCGACCATAACCTTTCGGATCATCCAGGTCAGCAGTGAGGAAGGATACAGTGGCCTTTTGAGAGCGATGGATATGGACAAGCTGGACTAAACTCCCCGAGGTCAAGAGAGGAACGTCACCACTCAACACCATAATCTCACCCATGAAGTCTTTTAATAAGGGGTAGGTCTGGAGCACAGCATGGCCGGTACCCACTTGCTCTTCCTGATAGACAAACTCTATATGAGTAGTTCGTGATTGTAATTCGTGTCTGTACTTAGTTCTGGAGCAGGGATCCAGGTCAGGGACACGGTTTACGACTGCCCTGACCTCTTCAGCCTGATAACCAATGACCATTAAAATCCTTTGGGGAGATATTTGCCGAACAGTATATAATAAATATTGGATTAAGGGAATACCGGCCAGGAGGTGTAATACCTTAGCCTTGTTTGATTTCATCCGCGTGCCTTTGCCGGCTGCCAGGATAATTACCGCTAACTCTCCCGTTGCCATCAACCTTGGTCCCTATATATTAAGCATAGCTGTCAGGGGTCAGGGCTCAGCCGATCTTTTATTCCTGATTCTTGACCTCTGATCCCTAACTAATCTTTTGGCTTTGGTGGCGGCTTCTATAGCATCTTTCGCATAAGCCTGGGCGCCAATCGCCTGGGCAAAGTCTTCGGTTACTACTGCCCCACCCACCATTATTGGAATAGATAACTGGAGACCCTGAAAGGCCTCTACTACCCTTTTCATCTCTTGCATGGTGCTGGTCATCAAGGCACTGAGACCTACTATCTGGGGTTGGTATTTCTGCACCGCCGCAACAATCTCTGGGGTAGGGATATTCCTGCCCAGGTCTATTACTTCAAATCCATGGGTCTCTAAGATTAGCCCCACGATGTTTTTACCAATATCATGGATATCACCATAGACCGTAGCCAGGATAACCTTACCCAGAGATTCTATCTCCCTTTCCTTTTCTTTTCTGGTAACTCCCTTTAGGTAATCGAAGGCCTTTTGCACAGTTTGGGCAGCAAGGATAAGCTGGGGTAAAAATATCTCGTCATTATTAAAGGCCTGGCCGATCTCTTCCAGGATGGGTATTAACCGTTCATGGATAATGGTCATAGGTTTTACCTGGTCTTTTAGGGCTTGATCTATTAGGGTGATCAGTTCATCGGCATTTCCTTCTTTGACTTTCAGAAGGGCCTCTTTGAGCCATACATTTTCTTCTTTAACTTCTTTGGTCTCTGGCGGCTTATCCTTGCTAGATATAGGGCGGCAATAGGCTAAATATTTCTCTGCTCGCATATCACGTCCGGTCAAGACTGCGGCCGCATAAAAGGCCTGCTGGACCAATGGGTCCAGGGGATCAACAATGGCGGCATCCAGGCCGGCTGCCAGGGCCATGGCCAGGAAAGAGGCATTGAGGAAGTTACGGTTAGGCAGGCCAAAAGATATATTACTAATACCCAGGATAGTAGCAACGGGTAAGTTGGCTTTGATCATCCTTAATGCCTTAAGGGTCTCCTGGGCCTGTTGGGGCTGGGCACTGACGGCTAGGGCCAGGCAGTCAACCAGGATATCTCGCGGCGGTATCGCATATCTTTGGGCAGCTTCCAGTATCCTCAGGGCCATAGTCAGCCGCTCCTGCGCTGTTTCGGGCATCCCCTTCTCATCCAGTGTTAAGCCAATAATAGCCGCGCCATATTTCTTTGCCAGAGGTAAAATGCGATCAAGGCTTTCTGGTTTGGCATTTACTGAATTGATAATGGGCTTACCGGTAGCACTTTTTAAACCCCGCTCCAGTACTTCCGGTAAACTGGAATCAATCATAACTGGAATATCTACTAACCGCTGGACCTCCAGTACCACCCTCTCCATCAACTCAGCTTCGTCTATGCCAGGCAAGCCCAGGTTTATATCCAGGACCTCTGCGCCCTGCTTTACCTGTTCCTGGGCAGCCTTTTTGACCCAATCCCACCTGCCTTCTTTAAGCTGAGTGGCTAGCTCCGGCTTTCTGGTAGGATTAATCCTTTCTCCTACTATAACCGGCATCCTGTCTCTCCCCAGCTCTATCCACCGGGTGCGGCTAGCTAGCCCAGAAAAAGGAATTACTGAACGTCTCAAGGGCGATAATTCTTTTACCGCCTCCCTAACCGCCCGGACATGAGCCGTCGTACTGCCGCAGCAACAGCCAATAATACTGGTGCCTTCCTGGACAAGCTTTACGGCATAATCAGCCATGAGTTGCGGTGAGGCAGGGAAATAGGTACGGCCATCACGTAGCACTGGCATACCAGCATTGGGCTGGAAAGCCAGCTTTTTTTGGCTGACCCGCTTCATCCGCTGGAATACTTCATATATCTTCTCTGGGCCCAGGCCACAGTTGGCCCCCACCAGATCAATATCCAGGGACCCTAAGATGATACAGGCCTCTTCTGGCCCGGTGCCTAGAATGGTTCGCAGATTATCCTGGAAAGTCAAAGTACAGATGATAGGCACCCGTTCAGTGATCTCTCTAACGGCAATGATAGCCGCCTTGACTTCTTTGATATCAGAAAAGGTTTCGATAAGGATCAGTTGCGCACCGGCTTTTATACAGGCAGCTATCTGTTCCTTAAAGACCTCCCGGACAGTATCGAAGCTAAGTTCTCCTATGGGCTCTACAAATTTACCAGTAGGGCCAATAGATGCCGCTACTAAGGCCTTATCCCGCGCTATTTCTCTTGCCAGGGCAATAGCTGAGGCATTAATCTCCTCCGTTTTATTATCTTGACTATAATGAGATAATTTTATCCTATTGGCGCCAAAGGTATTAGTGGCAATAATGTCTACTCCTAAAGCTACATATGCCTGGTGCACCTCCCGTATCCATTGGGGGTGGGTAAGGTTAAGGAGCTCCGGGGCTACATCAGCCGGGAGGCCTTTATCCTGGAGCATGGTTCCCATAGCCCCGTCCATGACCAATACCTTTGACTCTAAATATTCAAGGAAAGTATGTCGTTCCATAATTCGTGACCGTGATCCGTGTCCGTGACTGTGATCCGAGCCTGTTACTACCTCCAACGGACACGGTCACGTCCCACGGACACGCTCTTAATTGCCTTTCCTGGTTGTGATACCCAAAGATTGTATCTTTTTCCGTAAGGTATTCCGGTTGATCCCCAGGATAGCAGCCGCCTTCAACTGGTTACCTTTAGTTTCCTTTAAGGCCAACTGGAATAAGGTCTTATCTACCGCCTGCGTAACCAGGTCATATAGCCCCCCTTGGCCCAGGTGGTGGAAGGCCGAAATAACTTGTTTAAGCTTTGCTTCCAGGAAGCTTTCCAGAGATGAAACCCCTCTCTCGTTTCTTGAGTCATTAGGTGGATAAGCCTGGATCATAGCAGCCGGCAGATGTTCTGGCAGGATAGTATCTCCCCGGGCTAATACCACTGCCCGTTTTAAGGTATTCTCTAGCTCTCTAATGTTGCCTGACCAGGAGTATTGCATCAGACAATCCAGTCCTTCAGAGGATATATATTGAACCTTTGTCCCTAGCTCCTTATGGAATCGGTTCAGGAAATGGTGTACTAACGCCGGGATGTCTTCCGGGTGTTCCCGTAAAGGTGGGATAAGAATAGGGACGACGTTCAAACGATAAAAAAGGTCTTCTCGGAAGCCTCCCTGAGCCATTAATTCCTCCAGGTTTTGGTTAGTAGCAGCTACAATCCTGATATCTACCCCCTGATCTTCCTGGCTACCCAACCGCCGGAAAGACCTCTCTTGAATGACGCGCAGGATTTTAGCCTGCGTGGCAATGTCCATATCCCCTATCTCATCTAAAAAGATAGTACCTTTATTAGCTTCCTCAAATTTCCCTATTTTTGTCGCAATAGCGCCCGTAAAAGCCCCCTTTTCATGGCCGAAAAGCTCGCTCTCTAAAAGCTCCTTAGGGATAGCAGCACAATTTACTGCCACAAAGGGGGAATCTACTCGGTGACTATAATAATGTAAGGCCCTGGCTACCAACTCTTTACCGGTGCCAGTTTCTCCTCTGATTAATACATTAACATCCTTATCGGCTATTTTACCGATAGTCTTATATATCTCTTGCATTATTGGGCTACTACCTACCATGAGTTGGTTCTGAAATTCCGCCTCCAGGAACTGAACCTTCTTCTTCAAAGCCTTAGTATTTAATGCCTTTTCTGTCAGGAGACAGACCTGCTCAAGGTCAAAGGGCTTTATCAGGTAATCATAAGCGCCCAGCCTCATGGCTTCTATAGCGTTTTGCATAGAGCTTTGGGCAGTAATGATTATTGTCAGCAATTCGGGATCTATTTTCTGTAAAGTTGTCAGGGCCTCCAGGCCGTTAATATCGGGTAAGATAATATCCAAAAATATAACAGCGTAAGGGGTTTCTTGGGCCATGCGGAAGGCATCAGCGGCCTTCTCAGCACAGTGGACTTCATAGCCTTCCTTCTCTAATCCCTTCTTGAAGACCCACCTTATACTCTCTTCATCATCAACTATCAGGATATTCTTTTTATCCATAATTCCTTGATTTTATTGGAGCCACGAATATACACGAATGACTACAAATAATCTTTGTAACTTAATGTTTTTATGTAATTGTTTAGCCAAATTTAGTATCTTAGCCACGGATGAACACGGATAGATACAGATTAGGCCACCAAGGCACTAAGTTACTACAAGGGGTGACCTCTTAGTGTCTTGGTGTCTTTGTGGCAAGAAAGTTAGCTGAGTAATCTATCTTCATCCGTGTGTATCCGTGGTCAAATCTTTATCGCGGTCTTTATTTAGCTAAACTGTTACGAATAACTACTGTCGTAAGGGGAGGAAAATGATAGCAGTAGTCCCCTTTCCCTCAACACTTTCTATCCTGAGCCGGCCTTTATGCTGCCAAATAATTTCTTGACATATCGCTAAGCCCAGGCCACTGCCCTTGGGCTTGGTAGTAAAGAAAGGGGTAAATAGGTATTGAACTTTATCTTTTGGTATACCTCCTCCCGTATCCTGGATCTGGATCTTAATTATTGATATATGGTGCTCTAGCCCATTTATTCTGGCTAATTGATAATCCGACGAGATCTTGGTCCTGACTCTTACCTCACCCCCTTCCGGCATGGCTTCCAGGGAATTTTGTATTAAGTTAATAAATACCTGCCTTAATAAGTTCTCATCCGCCATGATGTGAGGGATGCTGGGATCATATTCCGAAGAGAATTGAACCTTTTGGCCTATAGGGGTCTGCCGCTCTAAAAGAATCACCCGCTCTAATACCTCGTGGATATTTACTAACTCCAGGAAGGGTTTTCGCATATATGTGAGGCTGGTAAGGTTTGCTATAAGAAAATTCAAGCGATCTACTTCTTTTATAATCACCTGTGGGTATTCTTTGAGCTCTGGATCAGCCAATTCTCTTTCCAGCAACTGCGCTGCACCCCGGATGCCCAGGAGGGGGTTCCTGATCTCATGGGTAAGGCCCGCTAAGAGGGTCTTTAAAGATAAGAGTTTATCGGCCTGCCAGGAGCTTTCTTCTATCTCCTTCAATACCTGAAGATCCTTCACCAGGATTACACTACCCAGGATCGCCCCTGCCCCATTGATTAAAGGAGAGATAGTAATACTGCTGAGGAGTAAACCCTTGCCCCGCTTTGGCAGATAATATTCAGGAAAGGAGAAGGATTGACCGGTGGTGATATTTTTGTGGATAGCCTTTTCTAGCTCTTTTTCAGGGAAGACTTCTATGAAAGGACGGCCCAGGACTTGACTGGTAGAAATCTCTAATATTTGCTCCAGGGCGGGGTTGAAGGTGGTTATAATGAAGTCTCTATCCACCGTCATCAAGCCCTCAGTCAAGCTTCCTAGAATATAATTATAAAAAAGGTCATCTGACAAAATAGCTACTCCCTAAAAGCCTCTTCAGAACTATTATTGAAGGCTGGATTTTAAACATTTTTATATTAGCAGAGACCTGCCTTTTGGTCAACTGAGTCTTCAAGTAATACTTCCATTAGGTAATATCGTTATGCTATCATGTCACTAAGAGCCAGATAAAGGAGAAAAAGGGGTGTGGCTATTTTTTGTCAGAGATTAAGCAGCCTTCTTTTCGATTTCGATAACTGGAGTTTTAGGCTTCCAGCATCTACCTCCAAATCTCCGCATTTTTTCTTTGTTAATGCGGAATTTCCAAAATCTTTCCCAGGCATTATTTTCATGGATGATTCTTAACTGCAAGACAGCTTCAGCACCTTTTACAGTCCATCTCATCCCTGTCCTTTCAAATCGGTCCTTTACCGGGTGTCTACAAGCTCCCTCAACTACTCCACTACCTATGGGATATCCCTGCTTCAGGTACTCATCGTAGCGCATGTAATCTTTGTTCCTTTCAAAGTAGCCTATCACTTTTTTCAAGGTCTTTCGTCCCCTTTGGGTGAGTCTCTTCTCAGATAAGGATTGTTTTAGGATCTCTATGAGCCCTTCAACCTCTCCTTTCAGTAATTTTATCAGCTGCTCCTTGACCCACAACCGGGCTTCCTGGGAACCTTCTTTGTAGAATACATAGGATGCTTTCCACACATACTCCATCACATGAAAAATATCGAGGATATAGACCATTCCAGTAAGGATGGATAATACCAGGGTCCATAGCCCTCTTTCTCCATCTAATAGACAAACCCTTTCGCTCTTCTCCTCTTTATCCCGCCGCTCTACCTCTTCTTTAACCTCTTCCACCACCTCTCTTTTGCTCTTCGCCAGGCTGCCGATGTATTTCTTGTTCTTCAGTTTAGGGCTCTCAGGAGACTCCCGCTGCTCCACCACTTCCCATATTATCTCCT
>MHDQ01000011.1 GCA_001803565.1 Nitrospinae bacterium RIFCSPLOWO2_12_FULL_45_22
AGAGGTCTTCTTTATTGCCGTTAAAAAAACTCTTACCAGCATAGTTATTAACATCACCATAAATATTTATATAATTAGAGTTAGGGTCTGGCTTATCAGAGAGGGATAAACTTACAACAATCTTTTCCTTACCCTCTATCAGCCTTCTGTCTATAGGTATCTTATGCCAGGCGAGTATTTCTGGTATGCCTCCCTGGTAGGTTTTCACAACCCTATCACCTACCTTTACTGTACAATTATATGTATGCACTGCCTTGGTTCCCATGAAGCTTGCCCCCTTCATCAAGATATTCAAGCTGACCTTATTGTAATTGCCGATATTATTGGGAAGAGACAGAATTTTCTCTATCCGGTCAGTAGTCTTAGAGATATAACAGCGCCAATCCTGGATACCATCGTCATCGCTTATAACAAGAGAGTTATCAGGCTTTTTTAACCAGGATAAGATGTCTTTAAAGCCTTTGAGGCTGTTAACCTTGTTGGATACTCTAATATCTTTATTTTTTGTCTTCTGTTGATTGTTATTTGGTTGAGTATTAAAGATATACCAATAATAGCCGAAGTCGGGCTCAGTTATGAATACCAGCCGTAAAGAGTCTTTATTCAAGTAGCGTGGTCCGGCAAATGCTTGAGTGACGGCCTCCGTTCCCGCAGAAGGATTAATCTCTAAATAATCGGTAAGATATTTTATACCTTGAGACTTTACATAATCGGCTATGTTAAAACTCTGCATGACTTTAAAAAACATTCGATTATTTACTATTCCATCCAGGTTTATCACTTTCCTTTCTGAGAAATATCCCACTACACCGGCATTCCATGCGCCAATAATATCCTGCGGGTCAGTGTTGTTTCGCAACCATTGGGCTACATAATAAGAATTTAGATAAGTATAAGACGTACTTGAATTTTCTCCCCGGTAAGAGTAGGTATAAAAACCTGAGAGTTGATAGAGTAATGAATAGAGGAAAGCTGCTAGCAAAACTCCTGCTGGCCATAAGGTCTTTTTGAGTATGGGTGTAAATATGGTCTCTATCAGAGAAAATAGCGCATAAGGAGCTAGCATCGCAAGAAGAAGATATTCGGGAACAAAGTAATAACCCCGGCCTACAGCAATTACAAATTTTGTAGAATAGAGGAAATAGTGGATTGTTACAAAGAGGATAAAAAATCCGGCATGGCCGAAAATCTTAGCGGGTGGATGTTCTGTCTTTTTATTCGCACCGAATAGTTTCTCAATAAACTTTAATAAGGCTAATAGTACCGCGGCCAGGAAGATAAAAACCCAGATCTTATATAAGGTGTCAAGCGATAGATTATTGTTAAAGGGCCGGATAAGATCGCAAAGATAGGTAAAGACATCATTGATAGGGTCATCCCATAAGAGAGATTTCAGCGCAACCTTGGCTGCCCCTGAAGAGAAATATCCACCCAATCCACCAACTGTTCCCCTGCCGAGCCAGAACTTTACCTGGCCGCTTATGGGAGTTAAAAGGCCGAAACCAAGCCAATTCCAACAGAGATAAGGCAATACCGTTACAAATGATGCTATAGCAAACGAGGTTAATTTCAGTATACGCTTGTTTAAAGGTTCTTCTGTCTTCTGAAGGGCTAAGCATAAAAAGGCGGTTATGAAAAGAAAAAAGGCATCCACCCGTGCCAGGAAGGTAATGCCTACCAAGAACCCGAAAAAATAAAGAGAGGGAGAACTCCGTTGAGAAAAAGGTTTAAATTTTAAGTAATATAATAGGGTAGCGGAAAGGGTAAAGGCATAGATACTATTTTCCATGCCAGAGATACCCAACATCATTAGTCGTGGGCTGAGTAGCCACAGGGCAGCAGCGGCCAGGGCAACCATCCAATGACTGACGGATATGACAATACGATAAAGGAAATACCCGACAAAGACATGAAATAATGCAGCCAGGGTGAGGGCCAGATGGACAAACTGTTCTTTGTCAGAGCTAATCCACCATAAGGGTACTAATAGGAACTGCCAGAGGGGTTGATAGCCATTGGTTTCATTTATACCATCAAAGCTGCTACCCTGGCCTGAAGCCATGTTATATGCGATCTGGAAATAGTAGTAGCTGTCATCTAAGGTTATATCCCGGACCAGGATCTCTATATCTGACCAGGCAAAAAAAAGCTGACTGGCCAACCCCAGGATTAAAATAGCACTAAGTAATATTCTCTGGAAGCACTTGTTCATAATGATAAGATTATATAGTAAACGACCAAATAAAGTTGTCATTTCGACCAAAGGGAGAAATCTTCTATACCGTTAAAATGCAAGCTTCCTCGTTTCGCTCGGAATGACAGCTTACAAATGTCAACTTACTTAATTCGTTCACTATAGTTACGATAGCCCATTTTGTGCTTATCCTATGCCTCATTATATCTGGACTGAAGGGGACTCTTCAAGTAACATTATTTATTCTCCTTTTCAATTTGCTTGAAAATCATCCCTTAGAGAGTTAAATTACCTTTGAGATTATGCACGAGGATAGACTAACTATTCAGGAGGAGAGATACAGATTAAAGCCAGCTCAAACAGAGAAAACAAGATAATCCTTTCACTAATTATATTTGCCGTCCTTCTATCCCTCTGGCTGGCAGGACAAGGTAATGAAATTATTGCCCCCGCAGAGGTACGAACAGACGATGGCGCTCATGAATGGGCTAGTTATTTGGCAGATGCCAAGAATACTATACAAAAAGAACTTATCCTACTGGACCATGTAGTAGAATACCACCGGGTCTTTCTCAAGATCTTTATGAATGGGGCTAACGGATACAATCCTGAACAGAGACATACTTATGACCTTGTTGTTAGGGTAGATGACCGAATAGTGAAAGTTTTTTTCGGAGGGGTACCACCTATCGCTGACTGGTACCTAATACCCCTTCCGTTGGATATTATCCAGGGTAAGCAAAAGATAGTTGTTTCCCTCTCGGTAACAGGTAGTCCAGATGCAGGCCATAATTATGCTGTTATCTATGGTGATGCCAATGCGGCCACCCGCTTTAGCAGCTTCAATGGCCAAAAGGCTGATTTGTCGCTCTATGACGGGATACAAACCGGCGAATATATGATCAGATTGGAATATCAATAGCTTTTGTCTTCAGAAGGGGCAATAACTTGACTTTGTCACATTTGCCATGCCATTCTGAGCGAAGCGAAGAATCTTGTTATCGAAAAGCTAAGACCCTTCGCGGAGTTTACCATGAGCACAGTGAAGGGCTCAGGGTGACAAACGTGGCATCCAAATTAATGTGACTAAGTCAAAATAAGGTTTTTCCTAAAATATCCTTTCAATTTATACCAGAGCATCTGCAGGCCAGCCCGGGCCTGGCGTTTGAACTCAGACCAGGACTTGACCTTCTTCAGCCTTTGCCAGACATATTGTGGTCTTAGGTAAAAGGAGTTATAGGCACGGGTTAAGAGGGTTACCATCTCTTCACGAGAATAGAGATCAGAGGCTATGGGTACAGGTGCTTTATAGTCCGGATTTTGGGCAAATCTTTTCCATAAGTCTTCAACCCTTCCTTGTTCTACTGCTTCCTGATAGATTTTGGTAGCCGGATAAAAGACGGTAATGGCGTACTGGACAAAATCTGGATGGAGTTTTTTTGCTAGCTCTATAGTCTTTTGCATCTGTTCCCTGGTTTCGCCGGGATAACCCAGCATAAAATCGGCCAGGGTAGCCAATTTATATTTTTTGGCCAGCTTGAATGCCTGATATACCTGCTCTAAAGTAATCTTTTTATTCATCGCCTGAAGTATCTCCGGAGAGGCACTCTCCACGCCAAATTGTATCCGACTACAACCAGCCTCTTTCAGGTGCCGGATAACCTCTTCATCAATGGTATCCACCCGCGAGCGTATATCAAAGATAATATCCAGTTTTCTCTCCATTATTTCCTGACATATTGCTATCACCCTCTCTTTATTGACCGTAAAGATCTCATCAAAAAAGAAAAATTCTTTAATGCCCATAGCTACACAGGCCTGGATTTCGTCTATTATATTAGCAACCGACCGCAACCGGAGCTTACCATCAAAGGGTATATAGCAAAAGGTGCAACGATAAGGACACCCCCGGCTGGCCATAAGGGTAGTACTGATATTGTCTTTCCCAATAAGGGAATGGTATTTATGAAAAGGGGTAAGGTAACGGGCCGGGAAAGGTAGGGCATCTAAATCCTTTATCCAGTTGATCCGTGGTGAGACAATAATTTCTCCGTCTCGCTGAAAGACAATCCCGTCAAGGCATGCAGGATCACTATCCTGTTCCAGACAATGGAGAAGGTTAACCACATTCTCTTCGCCTTCCCCCAGGATCACATAATCTATCTCAGGCAAAGCGGCGGTCTCCTGGGGATAGATCTGGGCATGGGGTCCACCAGCAATAACCAGGATATTGATATTCACCTCTTTTACCGCCTTAGCCGTCTTGTAAGCCATACTCAGGGCTACAGAAGAGGTATAGATCCCTACCAGGTCAGGATTCTTCTGCCTAACTTCTTGCTGGATCGCCTCATAGCTCATCCCCTCCACATCGGCATCTAACACCTCTACCTTATGCGAAGAGTTTGCCTCTACTGCTGCAGCCACATAAAGTAACCCCAATGGGGGGTAAAAGCCAAACGCTATATCTTTAAGGAAGTCGGCTGCCACCAGAGAAAACATAGACCTTTCATAAGGCGGATTGAGCAGCAGCAGATACATTTATATGCTCCCCCGATCTTTTTTCTCCATTAGAATCTCTATCTCTTTCTCCAATAAGGCATACCTCTGGGTTAACTCTCTATGTCTTTCCGAGAGTCGAGAAAAGCCTACCGTGAGCATCAAGAGCAACGAAAGGATAAATATTATCCCTAATAGAAATAAGGCATTAGAGGGGGCCTTTATCCCCATAGCATAGGCTATCCCCCTGGCCACTGGCGGGAAACAGGCTACCAGGAGAAAGATAAGACTGGTAGCCAGCCAGAGCAGGGCATAGCGCAAAGAGAGATGCTCATTCCTTACCAGGTATATTATAATAGTCAAAAAGCCCACACCTAAAAGAATAGAGAAGATATATAGTTTGAGATCAATCATCTTCGCCCATTACCCTCGCATTTTGTCAATAATAATAGCTAGAGTAACCTTTATCATATAATAGATGGCTGACATGGGATTGATAGAGGATTTACCCAAGGCCCTTTCTTTCATTTCCACCGGTATTTCTTTAGTGATAAAACCCTTCCGGGCGAGCATAACCAGGGCTTCTGGCTCGGGGTAGTCTGGAGGATATCGCTGGGCAAACAAGGCAATAACTTCCTTATTTACGGCCCGGAATCCCGAGGTAGGATCAGTGAAGCTCTGCCCGGTAGTTAATCCTATCAACCAGGAAAGATACCTGATCCCCATCCTCCGAAAGAAACTAGACTGGAATCCGCTTTTGTTGATATAGCGTGAGCCGATAACAACCTGGGCCTCACCTGCCAATATAGGTTCTACAAGGCTTTTGATATAACTGGCATCATGCTGCCCATCGCCATCTACCTGAACCGCTATCTCATACCCTTTACTGGCAGCATATTTATACCCGGTCTGGACTGTGGTTCCAATCCCCATATTATATGGCAGATTAATATGCGGGATATGTCTCTCTTTCAGGATAGCAAGGGTATGATCCGAAGAGCCATCATTAATTACCAAAACATCGTCAGAAGGGGCTTCTTTCTTTAAGTTATCAATTACCGAGGCGATATTTTCTTGTTCGTTATAGGCGGGAATTATTATCAAGATCCGTTTCGACATTGCTCTGAAAGCCCTTTGACTAGGTTAGAAAACCCTACTTATCTATTGGCGGTACATTCCTGTCTAGGCGATTTTCTTTTTTGTCTATCCAATAGCCAGAATCGCAGAATCCCTACTGCCATCCCTAAGCTCCGGGCAAACCCCCGGGAAAAATTTATGGGTATGATCATAAGATATTTGTATTGCCTTTTGCGGGCGGCTATTTTAGCTGCTAGGGGGATTTGAAAAATTAGTCCGAGGGTAGAAAGTATCAATAAAATTTGATCAACAGGCGATAACCAAACAAAAGGAACCAGCCCAAAAGTTAACAAAAAGCAGGGGGGTTGGATAAAATCAAATAAGCCACTATAATCATCCCCTCGCATCATCCCCGGATGGTCTTGGTAAAGCTTCACTCGCCAATAACCATGCCAGAATTGATGTCTTAGGTACCGGAGAAAATTGCTTGGGTGATAGTGAAAAACCAGGGCCTCCTTTTCAAAATATAAACTATATCCTGCTTTAATTAGTCTATAGCACAGGTCATTATCTTCTCCACTGGCCTGGGTATACTCTTCATTAAAGCCTCCTATTTTTTCTAGTAATCTTTTAGGCACTGAAAGGTTATATGATCCGAGGGCCTTGGCCCTTTTAGGCATTTGTTCATGCCTTAATAAAATTTCTTGATGGATACAGGCAGCTAATAAGTTCTCTTCGTTAGCTATGCTATAACTCCCCCCAACCGCACCAACATCTTTAGCATTAAAATTCCTTACCAGCTTCTGTACCCAATCGTTATGAGGAATACAATCAGAGTCAGTAAAGCAGATGATATCTCCCTGGGCAGCTTCCCAGCCAGTATTTCTAGCTTTTGCCGGGCCACTGTTTTCCTGAAAGATGTATCCCACTGGATAACTTCTCACTATTTTTTGTGTATCATCCGTTGAGCCGTCGTCTACTATAATTACTTCTATTTCTCCCTGGTCATATATTTGTTGCAGGCATGCTTCTATGGCTTGGGCAATGGTCTTTTGAGAATTAAAGGCTGGAATGACAATAGAAATATTCACTCTTATTTTTGAATTAATAACCTAATCAGTTTAGTTAAATTGGCCCAGAAGATACGGGGCTGGAAAAAAAATTCTTTCAAGCCAGTAATAAAATATCCGGGCCTAAAATAAAACTTGCGGTAAGCTGTTCCCACTGAATTTTTCATTTCTTCAGCCGATAAGTTTTCATATTCAAAAATAGGCTGCATCGGCATAAAATCTGACCAATCTCTAGTTAATAATCTGTTTTCTCGGCTTAGAATTTCATAAAATTTTGTCCCGGGGAAAGGGACTGCACTACTGAACTGAACGGTAGTTGGGTTTAATCTTTTGGCAAGATCAATAGTTTCCCGGATAGTCTCCTTTGTTTCCCCCGGCAGGCCAAAGACAAAGGTAGCATGTACATGAAAACCTATTTTTTTCATTAGTGAAATTGCTTGCTTTACCTCAGAGAGGGCATACCCTTTTTTTGTCTTATCTAAAATTTGTTGGCTACCGCTTTCTACCCCAACCTTCAGGAGATAACACCCTGCTTTTCTGAGCTTATGCAAAAAGTCTTCACCCCTATCATCCGCCCTGGCATAACACGCCCAATCCAGCTTCAATCCACTGTTAATCATCTCATCACAGACTTCTAAGGCATGTTTCTTGTCGGCAGTAAAGGTATCATCATTGAACAGTATACTTCTAAAGTTGTATTGCTGGATGATATTTTTTATTTCCTCTGTGATATTTTTGGCTGACCTTAGCCGATATTTCCTTCCGGTTAAGACTTGAGGCCAGTTACAGAATATGCACTTATAGGGACATCCCCGTCCACCCAAAATAAAGGTAAAAGGGTTTTTTAAAATAGGATCAAAATATTTATAGTTAGGCAAGAGGTCCCGGGCTGGAAAAGGTAGGAGGTCCAGATTTTCCAAATATTCCCTGTTTTCATTTCTTATAATTACTCCATTATCAGCACGGTAAGCAATACCTTTAGTGCCATTAGGCCCTTTAGAAATATATTCTTCTAAAGAAATTTCATACTCCCCTATTACCACAGCATCGAGGGGTTCTTGGGTTAAAGACTCTTCTGGTAAGGCTGACACATGGGGCCCTAAAAAGATTATTTTAGCTGCCCCTAACCTAGACTTTATCAGTTTGCTAACCTCGGCATCGTTATAAAACGAAGGGGTAGAGGTTTCAAAGACTATACATTGTGGGTTTATGGCTGTTATTTCCTCCAGGAAAGCATCAACCGCCTTCCTCTCTACTACGGGATCAAGCAGGAATATTTCGTGCCCTTTTGATCGGAGATAAGAAGCCGCATAAGCTAACAACAACGGGGGATGCAGAACCGGCGTAGCATAATTAAAGGTAGGGAACCGAATCGGCCGATTAAAGCTTCCTATGTTTTTAAATGTTGGAGGATTAGCCAATAAAACTTTCATTATAGGTTATCAGCCTCACTTGTTCTAATTCTAATGCTCTACTATTAGGTTAAAGTTTTTTTAAATCGTCTTTATCAAAGAGAGCAACTAAAGGGCCTGTATCAATGGCAATCACAGATCATGTCTCTCCTTTATTCGTTTGATGAGCTCTTCTCGGTGGTTAAGGGATAGATTACCTTTACCGCTACCAGATATCTCAGAATAGTTTCTGGCATATATTTCAATTTGTTCACCTTCAGCCGTTTTGCCACCTGGTTAAGCTGCTCCCCTGTCTCTTTATCCAATCGGATACTAACAGGCATTGATCCTTCCTCCTCCTTTATCTTGCTTGATTGCTGCTCCTTTGACCTTCATCCCATCATTCATAACGAGGCTATTTTTTTTGTATCCCAAAATTGTATTACAAAGCAGGCCTGTTTGCCAATCCCGGAAACCTATAAAGATGTATACGATCCCTTGAAAACAAAGAATGGTCTGGATAGGCAAAAGCGGAAACTTTAGGTTTTCCTTAAAATTTAATCCGAAGGTTATGATAAACAATATCCAGACCACATTAAAATTTTTAACCGTAAATATCATTGGAAGTATACTCTACAGGATATAAGGCAACCTTGTTAATTTATTTAGGTATGCACTTGACTCCAGTAACCATCCCGTGTATAACCTCCATGTATGGAGGACTACCCGAAAACCTTGCTGGAATTTGCAGAACGCTTTGCCACTGAAAAGGCATGTGTTGAATATGTAGGGTTAACCATGCCCCAACAAGACACGAAAAGAGCCGAAATGAACGGACCTCATGCAAGTCTCCTTACGGATCATGATGTCTATCTCTTTAAAGAAGGGAGTCATTTTAGACTTTACGACAAACTGGGCTCCCACCCCGTGATCCTCGATGGAACCCAAGGCACCTACTTTGCTGTATGGGCCCCTAATGCCGAGAGTGTCTCCGTCATAGGGGGTTTTAACAATTGGGAACCAGAAAAAAACCGCTTAAAAGTAAGAGGGGATGAATCGGGCATATGGGAAGGTTTTTTCCCTGCTATAGAAAAAGGGACAACCTATAAATATCATATAATATCGCGATACAATAACTATAGGGTTGATAAAGGTGATCCCTATGCCTTTTATTGGGAAACACCTCCTCAAACGGCTTCCATTGTATGGGACCTGGGTTATGAATGGAAAGATGATGAATGGATGAAAAACAGGCATAAATCCAATGCCCTTGATGCCCCCATTGCCATTTATGAAGTTCATCTCGGCTCGTGGAGGCGCGTTCCTGAAGAAGGAAACAGGTCTCTCACCTATAGAGAAATGGCACCTTATCTGACAGACTATGTCAAGGAGATGGGGTTTACCCATGTAGAGTTTTTGCCCATTATGGAGCATCCCTTCTATGGCTCATGGGGATATCAGACCATAGGTTATTTTGCGCCCACCAGCAGGTATGGTTCCCCCCAGGATTTTATGTACCTGGTTAATTATCTGCATCAAAATGGGATAAGTGTTATTCTTGACTGGGTGCCCTCTCACTTTCCCTCTGACGAGCATGGACTTGCCTATTTTGACGGCACATATCTCTATGAGCATACCGACCCAAAGAAGGGATATCATCCAGAGTGGAATAGTTATATTTTTAATCATGGCAGGTATGAGATAATGGCATTTCTTATCAGTAGCGCCATTTTCTGGCTTGATAAATACCATATTGATGCCCTCAGGGTGGATGCCGTAGCGTCAATGCTCTACCTTGACTATGCCAGGAAAGAGGGTGAGTGGATACCCAATAAATATGGTGGTAGGGAAAATATAGAAGCCATAACCTTTATAAAAAGATTAAATGAAGCAATCTACGGAAGCTATCCTGATGTTCAGACTATAGCCGAAGAGTCAACAGCATGGCCCATGGTCTCGAGACCAGCATATGTTGGTGGCCTTGGTTTTGGTATGAAATGGAATATGGGATGGATGCACGACACCCTGGATTATTTTTCCACAGACCCTATTTACAGAAAGCATTATCATAACCAGCTTACCTTTAGCATATGGTATTCTTTTTCAGAAAATTTTATCCTCCCCTTCTCTCACGATGAGGTGGTTTACGGAAAAAGTGCCCTCATAGGCAAAATGCCCGGAGATGAGTGGCAGAGCACTGCCAATTTGAGGCTTTTATATGGATATATGTATGGCCATCCGGGGAAAAAACTCCTATTTATGGGAGGGGAATTTAGCCAATGGAGAGAGTGGAATCACGATGAGAGTTTGGAATGGCATGTCCTCCAATATCCCTTTCATCAAGGAATACAAAGATGGCTCAGAGACCTAAACCACTTCTATCGAACCGAGCCGGCGCTGTATGAATTGGATTTCTCAATGGAGGGTTTTGAATGGATAGACTTTTGTGACTGGGAACATAGCATCATAAGCTTTTTAAGAAAAGGGAAAGACCCCCGTAGCATAATCCTTGTTGTTTGCAACCTCACACCGGTTCCAAGGCATAACTACCGAGTTGGGGTGCCGCTGGGCGACTTCTGGAGAGAAGTTCTAAATAGCGATGCTAAAATATATGAAGGAAGCGGCCAGGGAAACTTTGGTGGTGTTGAGGCAACTCCCATACCAGCTCATGGAAGACACCACTCCCTGTCTTTGACCCTACCTCCCTTAAGTGTCTTATTCTTTAAAAATAAAGAAAGTTGCCTCGTGAGACCTATCCCCACCCCAAGGGACGGGGTATTACGGCCTCACGAAAAGACGGCAACTTTCTAAAAAGGCTAATCGTGCAGAAGATAGTGTTATGCCCTGGTAACATATTTTTTTTGAGAGGATGCCATTCCTCCCCGCCGCAAGCAACGGGGTATCCTGGCATATTCTCATGAAAAGAAGAGCGAGCGGTATCCTGCTACATATCACCTCCCTCCCTTCACCTTACGGGATAGGCGATCTCGGACCGCAAGCGTACCGCTTTACGGATTTTCTTGCGGAGACCCAGCAGGGATTCTGGCAGATTCTTCCCCTAAATCCAACCAGAATCGAGTTTGGCAATTCACCCTATAGCAGCCCCTCAGCCTTTGCCGGGAATCCGCTACTCATCAGTCCCCTACTCCTCGCAGAAGACGGTCTCTTATCTAAGGCGGAGATCAAAGAACCCCCTCCCCTTCCTGGGAATCGGGTTGATTACCCGTCCGTCATCAAATATAAAGAGGAACTCTTCCAGAAGGCCTATACAAACTTTAAAGATAAAAGGAAAGAGGATGACGAATTTGAGCGCTTCTGCAAGGAAAACGACTACTGGCTCGAGGAGTATGCCCTTTTTTTAGTATTAAAGGAGCATTTTAAGAAAAAAATTTGGCATAGATGGCCCCGATTACTAAGGGACCGGGATTCAAAGGAGCTATCCCAATGGAAGGAAAGGCTGAGGAGCCAGATAGAGCGGGAAAAACTCCTCCAGTATCTCTTCTTTAAACAGTGGTTTCTCCTTAAAGCATGCTGCAACCGCAAAGGCATCCAGATAATTGGTGATATCCCCATATATGTCAGTTACGACAGCGCTGATGTCTGGTCAAATCCTGATCTCTTCAAGTTAGATGAAGAAAAGAGGCCCCTCGTTGTTGCTGGAGTCCCTCCCGATTACTTCAGTTCTACAGGACAACTCTGGGAAAATCCTATCTATCACTGGGAGGTCTTAAAAGAGAGGGGATACGACTGGTGGATAAGGCGCGTGGCCCATAACCTGATGCTCTTTGACATCGCCCGATTAGACCACTTCAGGGGCTTTGCGGATTACTGGGAGATACCAGCAACGGAACCGAACGCCATAAAAGGGAGATGGGAGAAAGGGCCGGGAGATGACTTTTTCAACGCCCTCCAGAAATACTTTCCCTCCCTCCCTTTTATCGCCGAGGACCTGGGAATAATTACAGACGAAGTTCATGAATTGCGCGACCGCTTTGGATTTCCTGGTATGCGTATACTCCAGTTTGCCTTTGCAGACGACTCTCCGACACATCCCTATAAACCCATCAACTACATCGAAAACTGTGCCGCCTATACCGGGACGCATGACAACGATACCTTTATAGGCTGGCTTTATGGAAGCAAGGACTATTCTGCCAGGAAGCCCGAGGCCGTCTGCCGGGAGAGGGAAAACGCTTTACGTTACCTGGGGTATAAAGGTAAAGAGAGAAAAGATATCCATTGGGAGTTTATCCGCCTACTGATGGCCTCCAGGGCTAACCTGGTCATGTTCCCTATGCAGGACCTACTAGGTCTGGGTGAGGAAGCAAGGATGAATCGCCCGGGAGAGGCTGAAGGGAATTGGGAGTGGCGGCTCATGCCCGAACAGTTAAGCCCTTCTCTGAGAAAAAAACTCTCGGAAATGACTGAAGTTTATGGAAGGCTATGATCCCATTGCCCTTAGCCTAGCGCCCATCGCCCAGGATGCCTCTTGCCTCATCCAAAAGATATTGCGATAACCCCTTTCTGCTTCTACGGCTATAAAAGAGAAAGGGGACTCACCTCCCTTTACCGTCCTTAACTGATCCAAATTTATACCTTCCTTTGCTAATCCTATTACCGGGAATGACACCGATCGCTCCTTGAAAACCGCTAGTAACTGTGTTAATTATTAACTCTGGATTAAGATGGCGTGGTAAAAAGGTTAATTTCCTTTTTGGACGCAGATAAGCGCAGATTTTTAGAAGAGTAAGCCGTGAGGAGTGGCGAATCTGCGGCCTAAATATAATTTAACGATGCGAATACGAGATATAGTCTTAGCCGCCATAACCGGGATAATATTAGTCCTTCTTTTCCCTAAATTCAATAGGGAGCTTTTAGCCTGGGTAGCGCTAATTCCTTTACTTTATGCATTATGGGACAAGCCAGTTGTCCAGTCTTTCTGGTTGGGTTGGTTAGCCGGGGTCATCTATTTCGGAGGGGTTCTATATTGGGTCACCAATACCATGGTGAATTATGGCGGGTTACCCATCGTGATTAGCTTCCTGCTTTTACTCCTCCTGGTAACCTATTTAGGGCTTTATGTAGCTCTATTTAGCTTGTTACTGAATTTTTTGGTCCGTAGGATATTGCTCTTCTATGCTATTCTTCCACCCTTCCTTTGGACTTCGTTGGAGCTGATAAGGGCACATTTTCTCACAGGTTTTCCCTGGGCTAGTTTAGGTTACAGTCAGTTCTTAACCCTACCTATCATCCAGATAGCCGATATTACCGGGGTGTATGGGGTATCTTTCTTGATTGTCTGGATCAATGCGGCCCTGGCGGCCCTGGTAATTGGGTTAAAAGAGAAGCAATTGTCAGTTCCCCGGGCACTGTTCCTGGGGCTAGCACCCCTTTTGGTATTGCTCTCAGCCCTGGTTTATGGACAATGGACGATAGGGCAATACCCTCTTCCAGGGGGCAGAGATAAGGGGATAAAGGTCGCTATTATTCAGGGCAATATTGAGCAGGATGCCAAATGGGACCCGGCATATCAGGATCAGGTGGTTAATATTTATGAAGGGTTGAGCCTGGCTTGTTCAACGGCTCAGCCCCACCTTATTGTCTGGCCAGAGACCGCCACGCCATTTTTTTATCAGTCGGATACTAAGTATGCCCCTGAGATGGTTGCTATCGCCCGTCAAAGCCGTAGTTATTTACTTTTTGGCAGCCCCGCTTATCAGACTGCTGGCAAGGTGATAAAGATGTTTAATCGGGCCTATCTCCTCGCACCCCAGCAAGGGCTACTAGCGCAGTATGATAAGATTCATCTGGTGCCTTTTGGCGAATATGTGCCTGTGAAAAAGCTCCTACCGTTTGTCCAGAAGATGGTAGAGGGCATAGGCGATTTTTATAGCGGACAGGAGTTCACGGTTATGGCTATCCCCCAGGGTAGATTCAGTGTCCTAATTTGTTTCGAGATCATCTTCCCTGATCTGGTACGCCAGTTCGTAAAGAGGGGGGCGCAGTTTTTGGCTAATATAACTAATGATGCCTGGTTTGGCCGCAGTGCAGCTTCTTATCAGCATATATCTATAGGGAGCTTCAGGGCCGTCGAGAACCGGGTCTGTATTGTTCGGGCAGCTAATACCGGCATATCGGCTATCATAGACCCTTTAGGTAGGATTGGTAATGCCACTGAACTCTTTGTTCAGACTATGATCCAGGGGACTATATGGCCCAAAGGTAATACTACAACTTTTTATACTGCTTATGGTGATGTATTCGCTTATCTATGCACCATTATAGTAGCTATTGCCTTAATTGCAAAAGCCATTAAAATAAGAAGCAGTGTTTTAATAGTTCAGCCACGAAGTGACACGAAGTAATTGCTGAATATCTTGTGGGGAATTAATATCACCGCAGAAACGCAAAGAACGCAAAGAGGTTATTGGGTCATTGGGTGACTACGTTATTGCGCCATTACTTAATAACCCAATAACCCAATAACGTAATGACCTATTGGGGGTCTTTGCGGCTCTGCGGTTTAATGGTATTTTCCACAACTTATTGAATAATTACGACACGAGTGGTCGCTAAAAAACTAATAAGCCTTCATCCGTCAGCAACAAGACGCTGAACAATTAACCTAGGAGAGGAGAAGATATGTTAGAAGATTTGAGTAAAAGGCTTTTTCCGTTAAAAGACAAATTAGAGGACTTGCGGGACTGTCTTTGACCTGGGAGGTAAGCAGATAGAGATAGATAAACTCAACCAGAAAATCTCCCGGTCGGATTTTTGGATAGATAATGCACAGGCCCAGATAACCCTTAAGCAAAGGGCTGTCCTCTCAGATACTGTAGGGCAATGGGAAAATTTGGCTAAGCAACTAGAAGAGTGCCAGCTCATGATAGAACTAGCCCAGGAAGAAGGGGATTTGTCCTTAGGACTGGAGCTAGAGGAGGGAATCGGAACTTTAGAAAAAAAAGTACAAGAGATGGAGTTGGAAACTCTCCTGCCAGGGCCGCAAGACCTCAACAATGCAATCCTCTCTATCCATCCCGGCGCCGGAGGGACAGAATCGCAGGACTGGGCAGAGATCCTTTATTATATGTATTTGAAGTGGGCGGAAAAGAGGGGTTTTAAACTCGAGATTATTGACTGGCAGAACGGTGAGGAAGCGGGGATCAAAAGCGCCACTTTTTCTATTGCCGGTAGATATGCCTATGGATATCTTAAAGGCGAGACCGGCGTTCATCGCCTGGTGCGTATTTCCCCCTTTGATTTTAACCGGAGACGTCATACTTCCTTTGCTTCAGTATTTGTCTATCCCGAGATAGATGAAGAAATAAAGATTGAGGTAGACGAGACGGACCTGCGGGTGGATACATTCAGGTCCAGCGGTGCAGGTGGGCAGCATGTTAATGTAACAGATTCGGCTGTAAGGATAACCCATCTCCCTACCGGGATTGTGGTTCAGTGCCAGAATGAGCGCTCCCAGCACAAGAATAAGGCTATGGCTATGAAGGTCTTACGGGCCAGACTCTACCAACTGGAGTTACGCAAGCAGACCGAGCAGATGGAGGAGAGGCATAAAAATAAGAAAGAAATTGCCTGGGGTAATCAGATCAGGTCTTATATCCTCTACCCCTATCGCCTGGTAAAAGACCACCGCACCGGTTTAGAAAAAGGGGATGTAGATAAGGTCTTGAATGGTGAAATTAATGACTTTATTGAGGCATATCTGAAAAAGAGACTACCTTGACGCTGAGGGGCAATTTGATTATACTGGTCACTGATTATTTAAACTGATTATTTAATTTGACATTGTTACATTAGGTAGATAAATCCTAATTTCGAAATTTTAAATCCTAAACAAATTCAAATGACCAAAATTCAAAAGTTTAAAATGGTTTTGACATTTGGATTTAGGATTTTGATATTGTTTAGGGTTTAGTGCTTGGGATTTAGAGTTTGTTAAGCCGGGTTGCTCTCAGTAAATGTGACAATGTCAAGTTAAGAGGGGGATATTAGTGGAGGAAAGCAACGTCCTGATTTCTCAACGTATAGAGAAGCTCAAGGAATTAAAAGGAGCGGGTATAAACCCCTACCCTAATAGATATAAGGTAACTGACTCTATTCAGGAAATGATTGAGAAATATGGTCCTCTTAACCAGCAAGAGCTTGAAGGGCAAAAAGATAATCACTGCCTGGCAGGTAGAATCATGAGCAAACGGGAGCATGGCCGTACCTCGTTCTGCCATATCCAGGATGGTAGTGGTAGGATTCAGATCTATGTCAGGAAGGAGGATTTGGGAGAAAAGCAATTCGACATTTTCTCAAAGTTTGATGTTGGCGATTTTATTGGGGTAAAAGGCCCTATCTTTAAGACCAGGACCGGCGAGTTGACTCAGTGGGCGAATGATATTACTCTCTTGTCCAAGTCTTTACGTCCCTTACCGGAAAAATGGCATGGATTAAAGGATATTGAAATTCGCTACCGCCAGAGGTATGTGGACCTCTTGATGAATCCTCAAGTTAAAAAGGTATTTCTGATCCGTAGTCGAATCATCCAAACGATCAGGGATTTTTTCAATAAAAGAGGCTTCATAGAAGTAGAAACGCCTATGATGCAGCCCATTCCTGGTGGGGCATTAGCCCGGCCTTTCGTTACCCATCATAATGCATTAGATATGGACCTTTACCTTAGAGTAGCCCCAGAACTCTATCTGAAGAAGCTAATTGTGGGTGGCATGGAGAGGGTATATGAGATCAATAAAAACTTCCGTAATGAAGGACTCTCACGGGAACATAACCCCGAATTTACTATGTTAGAATTTTATATGGCCTATGCTGATTATAATGATCTTATGGTCCTAACCGAAGAATTACTATCGGGCTTAGCCCACCAAACCATGGGAAGCCTACGGATAAAGTTCAATGAACAAGAGATTGATTTTACTACTCCCTGGCTTAAGTTAAGTTTCTATCAGGCCCTTAGAGAAGTGGGCCAGGTAGACCCAGAGGTTTTACAAGAACGGGATGCGGCTTATAGATTCGCCGAGAATTTATCTCTCCATGTTCGTCCGGGCGATAATCATGGCCAGATATTGGATAAGATCTTTGCCGAAATCGTGGAGCCCAAATTAATCCAACCTACTTTTATCCTGGATTATCCTAAAGAACTCTCCCCACTCTCTAAGTCTAAGGAAGACGATCCTAACCTGGTAGAGAGGTTCGAGTTCTTTATAGCGGGGAAAGAGATTGCCAATGCCTATACGGAATTAAATGACCCTCTTGACCAGAAGGAGAGGTTTATAACCCAGGCCCAGTCCCGGGAGTATGAATATGAAGAGTGCTTATGGATGGATAAAGATTTTATCTGGGCCTTAGAATACGGTATGCCCCCTACAGCGGGTGAAGGGATAGGGATTGATAGGCTGGTGATGGTCTTTACTGATTCTCCTTCAATCAAAGATGTAATCCTTTTCCCACAATTGAAACTTGAAACTCCATAATTTAGGTTATGCCTTACGAGCTGGATATAGGCCTTAGATACTTGAAGGCCAGAAGAAAACAGACTTTTATTTCCCTCATTACCTGGATCTCTATTGCGGGGGTAACAGTAGGGGTAATGGCCTTGATCATTGTCCTGGCAGTAATGGCTGGGTTTGAGGAAGATTTGCGCAATAAGATCCTGGGTACTAATTCCCATATTGTTATCTTAGAGCCTGGCAGCCCCGGCATGGCCCAATATCAAGGGGCCATTGATAAGGTGGAAAAGGTAGATCACGTCATATCGGCTACCCCCTTCATTTATAGTCAGGCTATGCTCACCAGCACTGGCAGTGTTTCCGGAGTAGTTATTCGGGGAATAGACCCTTTACGGGAGGCCAGGGTTACTAATCTGGCAGAGAATTTAAAAGAAGGGTCTCTAACCGACCTTGAGAAAAACAATGGCGTAGGTGGAGGGGTAATCATAGGCCAGGAGTTAGCCCGTAATCTTGGGATATCTTTGGGGGAAGAGATTACCATCATATCACCTCTAGGGAAAATGACCCCCATAGGCATGGTGCCTCGAATGAAGAAGTTTTGGGTGGCAGGTATTTTTGATTCCGGTATGTATGAATATGATACTGGTTTAGCTTTTATCTCCTTGAAAAATGCCCAAAATTTCTTTAACATGGGAGATAGGGTAACGGGTATCGAAGTAAAAGTGGATGATATCTACAAGGCAGATAAAATAGCCAATAATATCCAAAAACTCTTAGGGGTACCTTATTGGGTCAGGGACTGGATGGAGATGAATAAAAACTTATTTTCTGCCCTAAAATTGGAGAAGGTGGTAATGTTTGTAATCTTAACCCTGATTGTCTTAGTGGCCGCCTTCAATATTATCAGCACCTTAATTATGGTGGTTATGGAAAAGGGGAAAGATATAGCTATCCTGAAATCTATGGGCGCTACCAATAAAAGTATCATGAAAATCTTTATGCTGGAAGGTATAATAATTGGTGTAGCCGGGACTATTATCGGTGTCATAGGCGGTTATTTGGTATGCCACTTATTGGAAACTTACCATTTCATTAAACTCCCTAGTGATGTATATTATTTAGATACTCTTCCGGTAAAGATGGAAGGGGGGGATTTCCTGGTAGTAGCCTTAGCGGCTATTACTATAAGCTTCTTAGCTACTCTTTACCCTTCCTGGAATGCGGCCAGACTTAATCCAGTAGAGGCTATCCGGTATGAATAGTGATAAAGGAAGAATCCTTGCTAATTCAAGCGGTTGATCTTCATCGGATATTTTTTGTGGGCCAGCAAAAGCTGTATGTGCTAAAAGGCATTAATTTAGAGGTGAAGGTGGGGGAGATGTTGGGCATAGTGGGCGCTTCGGGGGTAGGGAAGAGCACCCTTCTCCACCTTATGGGTACCCTGGATCGTCCTAACCAGGGTAAAGTCTTCTTTAATGGTTTTGACCTATTCTCCCTGGCTGATGAAAAATTAGCCCATTTTAGGAACCAAAAAATAGGGTTTGTTTTTCAATTCCATCACCTATTACCAGAGTTTAGTGCCTTAGAAAATACCTTGATACCTGCCTTGATCAAGCGGGAGGACAAAAGAAAAGCACGGGAAAGGGCGGTAGAGCTCCTTACTGAGATAGGGTTGGGGCAGAGGTTACATAATAAACCGGGGGAGTTATCTGGTGGTGAACAGCAGCGGGTAGCAGTAGCCAGGGCCTTAATGAATGACCCAGAAATTATCCTGGCTGATGAACCGACCGGCAACCTTGACCGGCAGACCGGGGAAGCTGTTTTTCAGCTCCTATGCCGTTTAAATAAAGAAAAAGGTAAGACTTTTGTTATTGTCACCCATAGCCAGGAGATGGCTTTAAAGATGGATAGGGTATTAAAGTTAGTAGATGGTTCAATTTTAGCTGATTGATGGGGGGGTAAGATGTTTAAGAAATTTACCGAAAGAGCCAGGAGGGTGATTATCTTAGCAAGAGAAGAGGCAGAGCGTTATAACCATGAATATTTAGGAACCGAGCATATCCTTCTAGGGGTACTGAAGGATGGTGGGGGGATTGCTATTACCGTCCTGCAAAAGAGCGGAGTTAATCTAGATCGCCTTAATTTGGAGATAAAGAAAACTCTTCCCCATAGCTCTCCCCATACTGTAGGTACTGAGATACCCTTTTCGCCTCGGGCTAAAAAGGTGTTAGAATTCGCTGTCGAAGAAGCCAAGGCCATGGGGCATAACTATATCGGTACCGAGCATATATTGCTAGGGCTTATTAAAGAGAAAGATGGCATGGCATCAAAAGTACTGATCAGTATGGGGGTAAAATTTTCTCAGGCCAGAGAATATACCTTGAATCTCCTGCAGGAGCCCTTTAGTCCCTCTAAGGAACGGGAAAAGACCCCGGCTTTGGATGAGTTTAGCCGGGACCTTACTGAATTAGCCATGGAGGGTAAGCTTGACCCGGTCATTGGCCGAGAAAAGGAAATAGAACGCGTTATCCAAATACTTAGCCGGAGGACCAAAAATAACCCGGTCCTTATCGGGGAACCAGGCGTGGGAAAGACGGCTATTGTAGAGGGACTGGCCCAGATGATCGTCACTAAAGACTTGCCTCAGTGCCTATACGATAAACGGGTAATGGCGCTGGACTTAGGGGCCCTCGTGGCTGGCACTAAGTACCGGGGCCAATTCGAGGCCCGGTTAAAGGCCATAATGAAAGAGATAACCCAGGCAGAAAATATTATCCTGTTTATTGATGAGCTCCATACCCTGGTAGGAGCAGGAGCAGCCGAAGGGTCTATTGATGCCTCCAATATGTTGAAGCCAGCTTTGTCCAGGGGGGAACTACAATGTGTAGGGGCTACTACCCTTTCGGAATATAGAAAATATATCGAAAAGAATGGTGCCTTAGAAAGGAGGTTTCAGCCTATCATTGTAGACCCACCTACAGTAGAAGAGACCATAGAGATTATAAGAGGGCTAAAGAATAAGTATGAAGAGCATCATCAAGCCAAGTTTATGGATGAGGCTGTTGTAACCGCCGTGCGCCTGGCGGATAGATACATCTCTGATAGGTACTTGCCCGATAAAGCTATTGATGTGGTAGATGAAGCAGGGTCCAGGGCCCGGCTTAACCGCTCCACCCTGCCTCCCGAGATTCGGGGAATCCAGCGGGAGATCGAACAGGTGGTATGGGAGAAGAGAAGGGCTATTGAAAAACAGGAGTTTGAAAAGGCCGTAGAGCTGAGAGACAACGAAGAGAGACTGAGGAGACAATTGCAGGTCTTGAAGGAAGAATGGGATGAAAGACAAGACGATTCTATACCGATTGTTAGCTGCGAAGATATGGCCTTTGTAGTTGCCAGGATGACTGGCATACCGGTAACTAATATAAAGGAAGCCGACTCCCATCGGCTACTAAACATGGAAGAAGAATTACATAAAAAGGTCGTGGGGCAGGACGAGGCTATAGAGATTATTACTAAGGCTATCAGGCGCGCCCGGGCGGGCTTCAGAGACCGTAATAAACCCATCGGCTCCTTTATGTTCCTGGGGCCAAGTGGTGTAGGGAAGACCCATCTGTCCCGTATCTTAGCCCAATTCCTCTTTGGTAACGAAAACGCCTTGATACGGCTGGATATGTCGGAATATATGGAGAGGTTCAATATTTCCCGTTTAACCGGGGCACCCCCGGGCTATGTGGGCTATGACGAAGGTGGGCAATTAACTGAGCAGATTCGACGAAAGCCTTATTCAGTTGTGCTCCTTGATGAGATTGAAAAGGCCCACCCTGATGTATTCAATATCTTACTCCAGGTAATGGATAATGGCCGGCTGACTGATAGTTATGGGCGGGTAGTAGACTTCAAAAACACGGTAATTATTATGACTTCTAATATCAGTGCCCGTAACATAGAGAAAGGGGCCTCTTTAGGCTTCCAAAGGACTGAGGAAAAAGATAGCCTGGATAGGATGAAAGAAAATATCAACTCTGAATTGAAAAAAATGTTCAACCCTGAATTCTTAAACCGGTTGGATGGTACAGTAGTTTTCCACCCCTTGAATAAAGAACATATGATCAAGATCGTAGAGGTTATGCTGGGCGAGGTAGAGAATCAACTGAAAGAACAAGGTTATTCCCTAGAGGTTGATCAGGTGGCTAAGGAGTGGTTAGCTACCGAAGGTTATTCCCTCACCTCGGGTGCTCGGCCCCTTCGGAGGGCTATCCAAAAATATATCGAGGACCCATTAGCAGAAGAAGTTTTGAGAGGTAGGTTTAAAGAAGGGGATATAGTATATATTAGGCTCGAGGGCGACCGACTGGTCTTTGCCGAAAAGGAAGAGCCGGTTTTGTCCCCCTCCGATTTTTAACCAGTAGAACGTTTCTTAATTAGCATGTCATCTCGACCGAAGGGAGAGATCAAGGTGTTATGGACAGGGCAAAGCGATCCGTGTCCCTACATCTTTGCAGAAATTAGAATCAGTTTGGTATAAAACACTTTGTAACCGTTCAGCCACCAAGGCACTAAGTCACCAAGGCATGAAGGGAGTCGAGCAAGCTCGACCACTACAAGCTTTTTTGTAGGCTGTAGTGGCAGAGCTTGCTCTGCATAGGGCCTGCAGCGTATGTCATACACCGGATAAATGATCGTATCTCTTGGTGCCTTCGTGTCTTTGTGGCTGATAAAGCTTAGCCGGGTGAACGGTTAAAACACTTTTTAGGAGGAAGGTCTTATGAAGATAAGGGGGTTGGGTAGTAAGGGTATCTTTTTTGTATTTATTTTAGTTATAAGCCTACTGATACAGACTATCAGTGTCAAATCATCTGAACCACCAGAAATAACCAGCATTGAGATTAAGGGGAATAAGAGGATAGAAGACTCGGCCATCAAATATATGCTGGAGAGTAAGGTAGGGGATAGTTATTCTCCGGCAAAAGTCCGCAAGGACATTGCTAAGTTGTATGACTCAGGCTATTTCGCCGATGTGAAGATTGATCTTGTTTCTCAGGGACAGGGGATACAATTGGTCTATTCTGTAGCAGAAAGGGCTATTGTAGAAAGGGTTGTGATTATCGGGAATAAAGATGTAGAGAGTAAGGATATAGAAGAGAAATTAGGTGTTGAGCCCCATTCAGTCCTGGATCAGGCCAGTATTAGCACTGGTGTCCAAAACATAAATAACCTATATCAGGAGAAGGGGTTTTACCTGACAGAAGTAGCGCCCGTAATAAAAGAGATGGTGGGGAATCAAGTAAGGCTGGAGATAAAAATTATAGAAGGAAAGAAGTTTAAGATAGGCAAGATAGAATTCGTGGGTAATAAAGTCTTTTCGGACAAGAAGCTGAAAAAAGCTATCGAGACCAGGGAAAAAGGCCTGATCTCTTCTATCTTTGGCCGGGACCTTTATCGGCCAGCCCTGATTAAAGACGACCTTTTGCGGCTACAGGTCTTTTATGGTGACCATGGCTATATAGATGCCCGGGCAGAACTCCTCCCGATGAAAATCGACCGCACTACGGAAAAGGTAAATCTAAAGATATTGGTTAAGGAGGAGGAGCAATACCGCATAGGCAAAATAGATCTTCAGGGTGAAGATGGTGTATATACCACTAAAGACCTGGCCGTGGGGTTAAGATCTAAATCCGGTAATATCTTCAGCCGGGCTAACCTCAAAGACGATGTGCAGTTTTTAACCGACGCTTATACCTTAAAAGGTTTTGCCTTTACTGAGGTGGAACCCCTCACTAACATTGATAAGCACAAAAAGAGAATAAATATAGCCTTTACTATTGATAAAAGCGAAAAGATGTATATTGGCCAGATAAATATTAAAGGAAATACCAAGACCAGGGATAAGATCATCAGGCGAGAGATACCTTTGAATGAAGGAGAGATATATAATAGCCAGCTCTTGACGGCCAGCAAAGAGAGGCTGAAGGCCCTCGGGTATTTTGAAGAGGTAGAGGTAAAGAATGAGAGGCGTAGGGGAGGAGATAGATTAATGGATATAGATGTTGACCTGACAGAAAAACCTACGGGCAACCTCTCTTTTGGGGGTGGTTTTAGTACCAGCTCTAGCCTCCTGGGGACGGTTGGGATTGAGCAGAACAACCTCTTTGGTACCGGCTTGCGGGCCAATATAGGGGGACAGCTCGGCGGTTATCGAAGCCGATACGGTATCGGCTTGACCCAGCCCTATCTATTCGATTATCCGGTCTCCAGCTCTCTGAACCTGTATAACCGTATCTATGGCTATCCCAATTATGATGTGGACCGTAAGGGGAGCGAGGTTTCCCTGAATAAGAATCTGTTCGAGTTTGTTAGTGGCAGTATTGGAACCAAATACGAATGGGTAAACCTAAAAGATATAGAGCATGATGCCCCGGCCTATATTAGGGAAGAGAATGACCGGAATAGCGTTAGCAGCTTAATCCTGGGCCTTAGCCGTAATACCTACGACAATCCTATGTTTCCCGAATTCGGTAGTAATATTTTTGTCTCTACTGAGTTAGCTGGCGGACTCAGCGATGATTCTTTTTATAAGAGCGATATAGGAGTCAGTAAGTTCTTCTCCTTATCCCCTATGAAAAGAGTCCTCCCCCTCTTACTAACCGAGAACCTTACCTTAAGGTTACGAGGTAATCTAGGTTATGCCTCAGGCTGGGGCCAGGATTTACCGGTTTATGAACGTTACTATCTGGGTGGTGATACTTCCTTGCGGGGTTATGATTTCCAGGAGGTTGGCCCCAAAGGAGAGAATGGCGATGCTGTGGGTGGTGATGCTTCATTCCTGGGCGGTGCGGAATTATACTTCCCTATACCCATGAAGCTGCCCTATGTAAAGGTCTTGAAAGGGGTTGGCTTCTTCGATGTAGGTGATGTGTTTGCCCGAGGAGATGTGGCAAAAGCCATTGACCTATTCTCTCAGAGGAAGAGCACCGGTTTAGGTATAAGGGTAGGGACCCCTATGGGCCCAGTACGGCTTGATTGGGCCTATAAGCTGGATAAAGGAGATCAAAGAGATAGGTATGATGAGGAGGAAGATAAGAGGACTAGGTGGCATTTTGGCTTTGGATCATCTTATTAGAGAAAGGAGTAAAAAAATATGGGGGGCTTAATCAAATATGCTA
The DNA here is from genome assembly GCA_001803565.1 of Nitrospinae bacterium RIFCSPLOWO2_12_FULL_45_22. Lineage (GTDB taxonomy): Bacteria > 2-12-FULL-45-22 > 2-12-FULL-45-22 > 2-12-FULL-45-22 > 2-12-FULL-45-22 > 2-12-FULL-45-22. Next base: position 24,862 of record MHDQ01000011.1, read on the forward strand.
AACCAATAACATTTCTGCTGATTTTTCTATTACCGAATGTGTATTGGGGGATAAAATATGCCTCCAGTACAGAACCGGTACCATCTCTTAAGCTGGGTTATGTGGACCTGCAACGGGCAGCCCGCGAGTCTATTGCTGGTAAAAGGGCCTTTGATGAATTAAAAGGCGAGTTTACGAAAAAACAGTCTATTATTGATAGCAAGCAGCAAGAGATCGAAGCCCTCCAGAATGAGATCACTAAAAAGGCATCAGTCCTGGCGGAAGAGAGTAAGAAAGAAAAAGAAGAACTATATATGAGTAAAATGAAGGACTTGAAAAGGTTTGTAGATGACTCTAATCAGGAGCTGGATAACCAGGAGAAGGAGTTGACCAAGAAGATACTGATCGAGTTGATAAAGGTTATTGATAAACTGGGTCAAGAACAGCAATATACCTTGATTATGGAACGGCAAGAAGGTTTGTTGTATGCCTCTAAGAGTATAGATTTGACCGAGGAAGTTATGAAACGATATGACCAGTTGAAACGGAATTAGTAAGCGTTCAGCAATCAGCAAAATTAGGTGATTACGTGATTAGGTCAGGGGGTCATTACGTAAACCGATAACTCAATAACCTAATGACCCAATGACCTAATAACCGTTGTTGCTGAAAGCTTATCAGATTATGAAATTAAAAGAGATAGCAGATTTTTTGGCGGGAGAGCTAAGAGGGCATCCAGAGATAGAGATTTCTAGTGTTGCCAGTATCACGGAAGCCCAATCCCACCAAATAACCTTTCTTGCCCATAAGAAACACCTTGATCGCCTCTCCCATTGCCAGGCCGGTGCCATTATTGTACCAGACGGGATAGAACCAGCACTGCCCCATATAAAAGTAAAAAATCCTTATTTAGCCTTTGCCTATCTCCTGGAGCTTTTCTATCCAAAACCCAGGCCAATGCCGGAGATAAGCCCCTTGTCTTATATCGGACCAAATACTCTGATAGGGGAAGGGGTTACTGTCTTTCCCTATGTCTATATCGGGGAAGAGGCAGTTATTGGACATCACTCCATCATTTATCCTGGCGCCTTTCTCGGAGACCGGGTAAAGATAGGATCGGAAACCACCATCTATGCCAACGTAAGTATCTATGATGCTGTGTCTATAGGTAATAATGTAATCATCCATAGTGGGGCAGTTATAGGCAGCGATGGTTTTGGCTTTGTAAAAAAAGACGATGGCACCCACCATAAAATTCCCCAGATAGGTAGCGTAGTCATTGAAGACTGGGTAGAGATTGGGGCTAATGTCTGTATAGATCGGGCCAATCTGGGGCAGACGGTCATCAAGTCAGGCACAAAATTCGATAACCTGAGTCATATTGCCCATAATGTAGTAATTGGTGAAAACTCTATCATTGTTGCCCAGGTAGGTATCTCAGGTAGCTGTACTATCGGTAAGAACGTAACCCTGGCCGGTCAGGTAGGTATGGTAGACCACATAAATATTGGCGATAACGCCATCGTCATAGCCCAGTCTGGTTTAACCCAGGATGTAGAGGCTAATGCTGTAGTCTCAGGCTCACCCGCTGTACCTCACCCGGTATGGCTTAAGATACATGCCAGTCTCCCCAAATTGCCAGAATTGATCAGAACTATCCGGCAATTAGAGAAGCGGATAGAAGCACTAGAAGGCGAGAGGAGGTGAGGGAAAATGAAGATTAAGAAGGTAGTTAAAACTTCCAATGGCCTTTGTAAGTGCAAGAGCTCCTGTTAACTTAGCCACAGAGGGCACAGAGAATAAATTTAGAGTGTTTCGCCACTAATGCTCCTCTTATTTTCTATCATCTCTGTGCTCTCTGGGTACTCTGTGGCAAGAAATTAAAGGTATTTCTACAAAAGAATAATTAATAAAGTTTCCTATGCGAGCGCAGAAAAAGCTGAGAAATTTGGTCTGCCAGAGATATTGCTTCTTTTTTAAACCTGATAGAAAAGAGGATTTGGCCTGTGAAGGCATTCTCTTCCTGGAAAAAGGTTTAGAGAAGGGGTTACTAAGCTGGGAACTCCTATCCGCCCTATATTATCCTATCCCATTCCTTCAAGAATACCCTTTTGACTCGATACTAAAGACAAGATTATGTCACTTATGTCCATTCTTACCGGATGGGTGTGATTTTAGAGATCAGACCTCATTGACCAGCGCCCCTCCTTGTGGTGGATATTTGATCCTACAAAATTTAATACAACTGGGTTTGCTTGACCCCGCCCTACTTATGCTCATCAGGCCCACAGAGTAATGGATGGGTTTATCCGTATAGCAGATCATTGCACCCTGAAACAACTGGAAGATTTCTATCTGTATGATATACGGGCGGATGATTTATACCAGTTGGATCAGGAAGCAGCAAAATTCTTACTACTTTGTGACGGGACTAAACGGCTTGCAGAATTAAAGGCCGATCCCGAATTTATCAGATATTGTCTGGAAAATGGGTTAATAGAACTCCATCCTGCTCCTCAGCCTAAAACTATAAGAATTTCCCCATCGCCTAAGCCTTCATTACGTTATCTAGAACTGCAACTAACCCATCGCTGTAATCTCCAGTGTCACCATTGCTATTTAGGAGAGTCTCGCCCTATAGATTTAGATTTTAGTTTAGCAGTGAATATTATGGAAGAATTTCAGACTATCCAGGGCCTACGGATTATCCTCTCTGGCGGTGAGCCGCTCCTCTATCCCCGTTTCCGGGAACTTAACGAACTATTACCAGCTTATGCCTTCCGGAAAGTCCTCCTGAGTAATGCCACCCTACTAACACCTGAGCTGACCCGAAGTTTAAAGGTAGATGAAGTGCAGATAAGCTTAGATGGTCTGGAGAGAGGGCATGAAGCCCTCAGGGGTTACGGGACATATAGTCGCACTATGAGGGGGTTGCAAGCCGTCCGATCTGCCGGCCTAGACCTTTCTGTAGCTACTATGCTCCATCTTTATAATCTGAATGAAATCCCAGCGCTAGCTAAAAAGTTAACTACCTATGGTATAAAAGAATGGGGTATTGATTTGCCCGTTGTTAAGGGGAGATTAGAACATAGCAAAGACCTAGCCTTGTCGGCCGAACAAGCGGCCCCTTATCTTAAATATCGCTTTGGGGAGAGTTATCATAGCGATGCCGGGGGATACGCTTGTGGATATCATCTTTGTACCATTATGCCCGATAGCCGTGTGTGCCAATGCGGTTTTTATATGGATCGAGCTGTAGGCCATATCGAGGAAGGGTTAGCGAATTGCTGGCAGCGCATTGACCATATATCCTCAGCAAACCTGGAGTGTAAAGATTGTTCCTTTTTACCGGAATGTCGGAGTGGATGTCGCTACCGGGCTCCTAGCCCCAGCGGTCCCGACCCTCTGATGTGTGCCTTTTTTGGGGTAAGGAGTGATATTTAGCTAGCCATATTGTTTCGGTAAAGATTGCTCTCCAAGAGTAGGGACTTCAATACTCTTCGTCTGGCTGTCCTCCTCTGATTCTCTTTATACCGGGGATAAGATTTTTGATACTGCTCATAGGCTTCTCTATCCATTATCTGGATCTCGAAGGGATAGTAAAAAGATATATAGCGGCTCATCCGGGACAGGGAACCTTTAATATTCTGGATAACCTTTTTGTGGTAAGAAATTAGCTCCCGATGGATGGGGGGAGCTGCATCTACTTTCTGCACTAAATCTTTATGCTGCTTTTCTAACTCCTGGAGGAGTTTGAACTGGGTCTGATACTCCGGATTTTCGATCTCTATCTTTTCGCGGCTGGTGAAATTCATAGCTCGATAGTCAACAGAATGCGGGTTATCATTCTTGCTCTTATCCACTATTACTACTCCTTCTTCTAGCAGGCGAAAATAACCCCCAAGTTGCTTCTTGTCCCCCCGCTTTAAGACTTTTTCTAGCTCATCTAAAGGCATTAAGGTATTCTTGGTCCTCCCCGGAATGCTATTAGGATAGGAGAGGATATTTTCCTTGACTAAAAAATTGACAATTTTTAGGGCATCCAGCTTGGATTTTGCTATAAGCCTCACCCCCACTACATCGGTTATTTCGGTGACGATATTCTCTCTTTTATGCAGGAGCTTCACGATGATACTCTCTCGTTCCTTGATCCTCTTAAGGTCAAGGGCCACCAGGGGGATAATATCATTCCCCTTTTGCCCTAGGTACATCTGTCCGCCCTCATCATACTGGATATATCTTTTTATCTTGGCCAGGATCTTTTCTTGAATATGGTGGATGTATTTAAAGCGGATATCGTCTTCTAGATGATAAATGGTATGCATAACCCGCAATAGGGCACAAGCCCATTTCTGCTGTAAATTGCCATCTTTCCTACGCGGGGGAGAGGTAGCCATTTGTAATAGGGAATAGATATCTGTCTGGGGGGAGCGGATCTCTTCTGGAATTTCCAGTTCCTCGTCTTTTAACAAGTGGGTTTGGATGAATTCTATAGCCTCTGCCTTAATCCTATCAACCTTTGCTAGATCCTCTAACGAAATGCCGTATGAACAGAGGAAATTTTCTATTGCTTCCCGGCTCCCTCCCTCTAACCGGAGCCTCTCTAAATCAATAGGTGATTCTCCTTTTAAGATAGGGCCAATGTTGCGTAAGAGCCGGTAGAGTTCGTGCTTAGTTACGGCTGGATATGCCTCTTTCTTCATAATCTGACCCTAGAACTTTTGAAATCAGAAAATATACGGAACTGCCGGCTAGAAAAATTCACCATAAAATTTTATATTTTTGTTTATTAGCATATATACCACTCTATGTCAATAAACCCAGTAGATCATCTCGCAAAATACAAATTACAACCACAAAGTCACAAAGGTCACAAAGAGATAAAAAGTTTAGACTTTGTGTTCTTTGTGTCTTGGTGTCTTGGTGGTTAGTATGAGATTTTTTCTAGTATTGCTTTCCAAGCAGGGCCTATGATATGCTGATAATAAATTTCACGGACAGATAAAGGGTGACAGAATGATTATTTTATCCCAGGAAGAAGAAAATGAGCTTAGGCAAATAGCCCTTTCTTATCAACTTATCCTGGAGATAAACGAATCCCTGCCTAATGGTACTCTGGCAAAGTTGTTTATTGATATGTCCAATAATGGCTATCGCTATATGGAGATGAGGCGCTTTATTGACCCGATGCAGTTTTATAGGCGCTACACCCAGGTGATTAGAGAGGAAGATATTTTCCGCTTTCTTCTTTATCATGAGATTGGCCATAAGTTATATGATGATTGCCCCATCAGATTCTATTTAGAACATGGCCAGAAAGGAGATTTTGGCTGGCAGTGGCTGAGAAGGTTTCTGGAGAACGAAAAGAAGGCCGATCTCTTTGCAGTAGAAAAGCTGTTTAATAAACTTTTAGCCGAAGATATTTGGACAGAGAATTTTTTGAAGGGCTTAAACCAGCTAGTAAAAAATACTAGAAACTAAAATTAAGAAGCTATTCTGGTAATACGTTTTAGCCTTTTGAGGGTTTTTCTTATCTCCTTGAGCCTGGTTCGTTCGCGGTTATTTATCACCTGATCCCTTTCGGCCTTTAACATCCTTATTTGCTTTTTAACCGTACTAATATCAATATCTAATTTGGCTTTTTGAGGTTTTTCTTGTTCTATTCCCTGGGCAGCCTTGATAGCTTCAATAAGCTGCTGCTTGGTCATCCCATGGACCCCCTCGAGATCAGGGATATTTAAGGCTATTTCCCTTAATTTAGTCACGGGTAGTTTGGTAATATCTTTTTTTTCAGCCATTGTACCTCCTAGTTCGACCTTTCTTTCTGTCCCTTCAGCATATCCCTTAGCCGGGCAGCCTCTTCATAATTTTCTTGCCGGATAGCAATCTCAAGCTGCTCTTCTAAAGAAAGCTCGGTGGTTGAGAGCATGCTGGTATCATTTTCCCATTCCTTCCGTAATTGTTTCTGCCATTGCTTTAGAAACCTAATCTGCTGGCATTTATTCACAAAATCTTCCCGGTTATACTCTTTATAAAAATTGATAATTTCCTCAATCCCTTGTTGGATAGCCCTTAATGTACTGGTATAATCCTTCCTTTCCAGTAAATGTAGTCCTATAGCCCTGGTTTTTTCCCCGATCATATAAGGGCGGTACTGCTCAAAATGGAACACTGCCAGCTTGCTAATAGAATATTTCTTTACCAAATCCATAATCATTAAAGTATGCTCTGCATCTTTTCTGGCCAGCTCAAACTCTTTCAGGGTAAAGAGACATATGCGACGGTGATAGTATTGTAATGACTCGCGGTAAAGATTAGCAATATCCTGCTCATTAAGCTTGATGTTACCTTCCGCCCCAAATTTGATTTGCTGTTCCTGGGCTTTTGCGAGGTAGTAAGCTAAAAGGGATTCATTGCCCCCAGGCCTTTTGCCATCTGGCCTCCCGGTTGTCTCCATCTGATAAACCCCTAGGTCAGTTCTCAACTGGATTCTCTCCTGGCAATCCTTGCCTATAATTTTCCTTACATTGTTAAGGAAGTCATCCGGGTCATAATCCCAGCCCTCAATGATACAAGAAAGGTCCTTCTCCATAGCTATCACCACCTTATATCTACCCTATATCTCAGGCCTCTTCAAAAAGGCTATCTGGGAAGGGCGATTGGAAAAATCTATTTTTATTATATATATTTTTTGATTGAGTTACAATCATTTTTTGCATGGCATTAATTAGGACACAGGTTTTCATAGATACATACAGATAACTTATAATGTTTAGATTAGCATCGTCTTTTAGACCTAAAGGGGATCAACCACAGGCCATTGAGAAGCTGCTTAGAGGGGTTCAGGATGGCCGTAAGCATCAAGTCCTCCTGGGAGTCACGGGGTCGGGGAAGACTTTTACTATGGCTAATGTGATTGCCCGGGTAAACCGCCCCACCCTGGTCATAGCCCCTAATAAGACCCTGGCTGCCCAACTCTATACCGAGTTCCGGGAGCTTTTCCCCACGAATGCAATAGAGTATTTTGTCAGCTACTATGACTATTATCAACCAGAGGCCTATATTCCAAGAACGGATACTTATATAGATAAAGACGCCTCTATAAACGATCAGATAGATAAGATGAGACATTCAGCTACCCGCTCATTGCTGGAGAGAAGGGATGTAATAATTGTTGCCAGTGTTTCTTGTATATACGGTTTAGGTTCTCCTGTAGAATATCGGAACATGCTCTGTCTGTTCCAGGACCAGATGAGGATATCGAGAGATTATGTTACCCGGAAACTGGTAGAGATCCAGTATGAGCGGAATGATCTGGACTTTCACCGGGGGACCTTCAGGGTACGAGGGGACATAGTAGATATCTTTCCGGCATATGAGGCGGACAGGGCTATCAGGTTAGAGTTTATGGGCGATACTATTGAGAGGATCTCTGAGATAGAGCCTTTACGGGGTGAGGTAATAAGGCAGTTGAATAGAGTAAATATCTATCCCGGTAGCCATTATGTTACCAGTCAGGATAACTTATTGCGGGCGATAGCCGATATAGAGGAAGAGTTAGACGAGCGGCTGGCAGAATTTATTAAACAGAACAAGATATTAGAAGCACAGCGCCTGGAACAGCGTACCCGGTTTGATTTGGAGATGCTCAGGGAAATGGGAACTTGCCCGGGCATAGAGAACTATTCCCGGCATTTGGATGGCCGGATGCCTGGTGTGCCACCAGCCGTCCTACTGAACTATTTCCCTGAAGACTTTTTACTCTTTATTGATGAGAGCCATGTAAGTGTCCCCCAGATTGGTGGCATGTATAATGGTGATCGCTCCCGGAAAGAGACCCTGGTAGAATACGGTTTTCGCCTCCCCTCTGCTTTGGACAATAGGCCCCTAAATTTTTTCGAGTTTGAGGCCTCGGTTAATCAGGTAATTTATGTCTCGGCTACCCCGGCCGAGTATGAGTTAGAAAAGGCCGCTGGTGCCCTAGTAGAGCAGATCATACGACCGACGGGATTGACTGATCCAGAAGTCCTGGTAAGACCCGCCAAAAAGCAGGTGGACGATCTATTGCATGAGATCCGCCATCGCATAGACCAGGGAGAGCGGGTACTGGTAACTACTTTAACTAAACGGATGGCTGAAGAACTTACGGAATATTACCTGGAATTGGGGATAAAGACCAGGTATCTCCACTCGGATATAGAAACTTTAAAAAGGAGTGAGATTATCAGGGACTTAAGGCGAGGGATATTTGATGTCTTGATAGGAATAAACCTGTTGCGCGAGGGGCTGGATATCCCTGAGGTCTCTCTGGTAGCCATTATGGATGCAGATAAAGAGGGATTTTTACGTTCCGAGAGGTCCCTTATCCAGACTATTGGCCGGGCTGCCCGCAATGTCCATGGCCAGGTCATCATGTACTGCGATGCGATGACCCAATCGTTAAAAAAGGCTATTGATGAGACCAGCAGGAGACGAGAGACCCAGAAGAGATATAACGAAGAAAATAATATTACCCCAGAGACTATAGTAAAATCCATCCACGATCTACTGCAATCGGTATATGAGGCAGACTATGTTACTATTGCCTTAGCAGCGGAGGAAACAGAGGAGTATGTGCCGCTGAAGGATATACCCAAACTTATCAAACGCCTGAAAAAAGAGATGCGGCGAGAGGCCGCCCGCTATAATTTTGAAAAAGCAGCGCAATTACGGGATAGGATATTTCAGTTGGAGGCCAAAGAGTTGGAACTAAGGTTATAGAG
>MHDQ01000012.1 GCA_001803565.1 Nitrospinae bacterium RIFCSPLOWO2_12_FULL_45_22
CCTCCAGACCCTCTGCTATACGCGACAGGTCCTCTAAAATCTGGGTTTCGAGTGACCGTTTTGTGGTAATGAAACCCAGCATGCCACCAGCGCCCAGTGAGAGGAGGCAGATGAATAAAAAGGTGAGGGTTAATTTATATTTAATGGGGATCTTAGCTAACGGGTCATTCATATATGCTCAGATATGCTCAGAGAGGGTTTTTAGCTTATGGCTTTTTCGCATATATAAGGGTTTCGGGTGTTTCTTTTTCCGTAAGACTCAGGACATATATGGTCAGGGCCTTGGCCTCTTCGTCTGAAAGACCCAGGTTAGGCATCTCTGAGTCAGGATTAAATACCTGCGGGTCTTTGAGATGCATAAATTGCCAATCTGCCTGGGTCAACTTTGGGCTATCATATTTACCGAAATCGAACTCATGCCTCTTTTTATCCCCTTCATTAGTAAGGTCCGGGGCATCTTTTTCTCCTTCACCCCGGAGGCTATGGCAACCCAGGCATTCATACTGGGCAAATAACTCCTTACCCTTTAAAAGTAGTGGGGCATCTTTTATCAATTCCTGGTCTTGATGGCACTTGCTACAGGATGCCTGCACATAATCACTTTTCAATATTGGGTACTGCCAGTTCTCCCGCTCGCCATGGGCATCTGCTACCGTAGTAGCCAATCCCTGCCCACCATGACAAATAGGACACCCAAAGTCTTCCGGTGGGTGCTGGTAGGGGTTTGGATGGGCTTTATAGGGATTATCCTCAAAGCCCGCTTCGGTATTGTCAAATCCCAGGTGACAGGTAGTACAGCGATCCACAATATCGGTACCAGGGATCATAATTTGATTTATTTTATACCTAAGCGGCTCCATGGGGCCTTTTCCTCCCCGTGCCATTGCCTGGCTATATTCCATCTGGTAATACCTCTTTTGATATTTTTTCCACTCTCTATTGGTATCTCTCCCTACCGTGAGGCCAAAGAGCACCAGAGAGCCTAAACCCAAAAGAGCAAAATCCCAGTTTTTTATCCTCATATTTTATCCTCTTATATTCCCTCGACTTTGTCACATTAGCCAAACTGTAAAAAAATTGGCTAATTCTTACGGGTATCCAATAAATGTGACAAGGTTAAATTAACGCAGGCTAAAGCCTGCAACTACCCCAAAACCGCATTATTAAAATGAAAATTCCTATGCAATCAAGTTACTTTTGCCTAATGCTTAGGCCATTCCTGCCAGGGCCAATACCAACCCCAGTTAGGGCCCCTAAGATAAGTGCCAATAATAGTAAGGATAACAGCCGTCAGTACAAAGATAGAAAAAAGTATTATTGCCAGTTTCCTCTCCCGGGAGAACCATACCCCTACACCGCTGGGGTTCCTGTCTATAAAAGGGATCAGGATAATCCCTATGACCGCCAGGGCGGGAGCGAGTACCCCACCAAGAAAGGCCGAGTAGCTTACTAATTCCTGTAGACCCAGGAAATACCAGGGGGCTTTAGCCGGGTTGGGGGTATGTTCCGGGTCAGCCAATTCCTCCAGGGGGGCATTAAAAAAGAAGGAAAAGACATGAAGGATAATCATGATGAGCATGGCATATTTAATTTCTTTATAAACCAGGTTAGGAAAGGTAAACTCTGTATCTTCCGGCTCTTTTTCGACCATCGGGGTCGGCCCTTTAACCAGCCCCATCAGCCCATAAGTCTTTAGGGGAGCCGGAGCGGCTTCTTCCTCTGCTCCTACCTCCTCTATGGGCGGCCCAGAAATCCCCCCATCCTTTCGTATCCGCCAGAAATGTATGGCCAAAAAAGTACCCATCAATACCGGCAGGATAGTCACATGGAGGACATAAAAGCGCATCAGGGCATTCTGCCCCACGATATTACCACCCAGCAGGGCATAGCGGATTTTAGGCCCCAGGATAGGGGCATAACTCGCTATATTCGTGCCTACAGTTATGGCCCAAAAGGCCAACTGGTCCCAGGGGAGAAGGTACCCAGTAAAGCTAAGGAATAGGGTTAGTAATAACAGCACTACCCCTATCCCCCAATTAAACTCCCGGGGTCTTTTATAACCGCCAGTATAAAACACCCGACACATATGAAAGAAAACGACTAAGACCATTAGATGGGCTGACCAGCGGTGTAGATTCCTCAATAAGAGACCATACGAAATCACAAACTCTAAATCTTTCATATTGTTGTATGCTTCCTTAGTAGAAGGGACATAGTAAATCATTAGCAAAATGCCGGTTACCGTCAACACGAGAAAGAGAAAAAAGGAGAGCCCGCCTAATCCTAAAGTATAAGTAAACTTCAGGGCATGCCTTCTAACCTTCGCAGGGTGTAAGTGGAGGAAAAAATTACTCGAGATAGCTAATGACTGGTTACGTTCTGTGGGGGCATAGCCATGCCGGAAAATAGATCGCCAGACCTGAGTCTCCCTTAGTCCTTTTATAAGGTCATTGAATTTTGCCATATCTAACCCTATCTCCTCCTAAACTTTTAGCTTATAGCCGGTCTCGACAAACTTGGCAACATCAATCACCAGTTCCCCTTTTCGCGTAAGGGCAATAGAGAGCCAATCCAAGGGCTTTGGGGCTGGCCCGGAGAGCACAAAGCCATTGGCATCGAAGACACTACCATGACAGGGACAGAAAAAGCCCTTCTTTTCCTGCCGCACAGTACATCCCAAGTGGGTACATACGGCCGAGAGGGCACGGAAGCCTCCATTGTCCCTAAAGACAAAGACTCTTTTTTCTGCCAGAAAAGTTACGGAATCGCTGGGATAATCTTCTGGCCGACCTGCCCTAAAAGTAGTGGCTGGTTCATATAAGACATTAGGGAAGATAAATTTTACTGTCTCTTCGATCATCCCGGCAAATACAGGAAACAGAGTTCCCCAGCCGATCCAGAGCATAAAATCCCGCCGTTTTATTTTGCCTCCTTTCTCTTCTGGCATTAGCTATTCCCTCCTGTTATTTCAGGTCATTAGGTTATTGGGTCATTAGGTCATTGAATAACCGTAAATGTTTAGCCAACTAAAGTCTTCTAAAAATAAGCCGCAAAAATGCGCAAAAAGAACAAAAACAATATGAACCACAAAGCCACAAAGAACACCAAGAAAAAGAAGGGTGGCATCTCGAGGATGGTCAATTGAATTCTTTGTGTCCTTGGTGTCTTTGTAGTTATAAACTTAACCAGAATTTTCTTGTGCCTTTTTGTGGCTAAACTATTACGAATAACCTAATCACCTAATGACCTAATAACCCATTGATTGGATTACTTCCTCCTCAAATTCGAATAACTCCAGAGTAATAGCCCCGGTGGGGCAACGCTGCTGACATAAACCGCACCGGATACACAGAGTCTCATCTTTAATAATAGCCGTCCCCATATCTGACAGATTATCTCTATCAGTTATTCCTTTCAAATTAATACCATAGCGGGTTTCAATCAGTTCCTCTAAATCTTTATCTCCCGATATGTCCCCCAATTTAACTAACTTTAGACAGTTATAAGGACAGACATCTACACAGCCGCCGCAAAGGATGCATTTTTCGCTATCAAAGATAGTATTGATAGCACATTTTAGACACCTCTTACCCTCCAGGGTCGCCGTCTCATTATCGTAGCCTAGCTCTACTTCATCAATGCCCATACGGCGGTTAAGGGGGGTTACTGATACCTTCTGTCTTGGTATAGTATCATAGTCCTCATACTTACTCCGGGCAGGGACTATCTTCATGGACCAGGTGGTCTTTCTTCGCTCTAAGCCTGTAATATAGCGATCAATGGCCCTGGCCGCCTTTTGCCCATCAGCTACCGCCTCAATCACTAACCTGGGCCCAAAAGCCACATCACCGCCAGCAAATATCCCTGGGCTTGAAGTCTCCAAAGTTACAGGATTAATCTCTACCAAACCCCTTTTTGATGCCTTTATCCCGTCCTCTTCTTTTATAAACGAGAGATCCGAGGCCTGGCCAATAGCCAGGATTATAGAGTCGGCTTCTATAACCTTTTCCGTGTGGGAGATAAAGGTTGGATTAAATCTCCCCTCGCTGTCGAACACCGAGGCCACATCCAGGGTCTCTAACCCTGCTACCCGGCCATTTCTACCCAGTATCCGTTTAGGCCCTCTTGAGGTATGGATAATAATCCCTTCTTCTTCCGCCTCTTCTACTTCCCATTCATGGGCGGGCATCTCCGCGCGGGATTCCAGACATGCCATATGTACCTCCTCCGCCCCTAACCGCAAGGCTGTCCTGGCAGCATCGGCTGCTATACTGAGGACTTCTTCTTCCGGCAACGTCTCAATCTTCCTCCGCTCTATAACTCTTCGGGCAATATCCATCAATGTCTGCAGCTCCCCCTCGCCCCGTCGGATAGCCGACCTTGCTACATCAATAGCTACATTCCCACCACCAATGACTACTACTCGGGCCCCTAGATCAATCTTATAGCCAAGATTTACATTAAGGAGAAAGTCTACTCCATTAAGGACACCATCCAACTCTGTACCTTCTATCCTCAAGTCCCGGCTTTTATGGGCGCCAATAGACAAAAATATCGCCTTGAAACCTTGCTCCCGTAAATCTTTAACAAAAAAATCCTGGCCGAGTCTTACCCCGGTAACCAGATTCACCCCTAAATCCAATATTGCATCAATATCCTGCTGGATGATCTTCCGGGGCAACCGGTATTCAGGAATCCCTAAATATAGCATCCCGCCTGGCTTAGGATGGGCTTCAAAGATAGTGACCTGGTAACCCAGTTTAGCCAGCTCATGGGCACAGGAGAGGCCTGCGGGCCCTGCTCCCACAATAGCTACCTTTTCTCCCTTTAATTCTAAGGGCCGTACTGCCAACTGATATCCTGTCTGATGCCGGTCAGTAGCGGCGCGCTTTAAGGCGCGGATAGAGATAGGCTCATCCAAAAAGCCCCTTCGGCAGGCATCTTCACAAGGGTGGGCACATATCCGACCACAGACATAGACAAAGGGATTGGGCTTTCTCGCTAAGGTAAAGGCCTCTTCAAACTTCCTCTCTCCAATAGCGGTTACATAGCCGCCGGAATGGGTATGGACCGGACAGGCTTCCTGGCAAGGGATATTCTTCTTAAAATATTCCAAGTCCGGAATCTTTACCTGATATGTTCTTTTCTTCCTATCTTTCTCCATTTTTCTCCAGAAAATAACCGCATCCCTTTTTATTTTTTTATTTTGATCAGAAAAAGCTTTTATTTAGTATTAATATATCACCATATATCACCCCTGGACATTCTTAAAAAGGGAATATTTTTCTTCCCCTCTCTCCCGGAGAACGCGGGCTCGCAGTGACTCTGCGGTGAAGACCCTATAAGCTTATTTAACCTTACTCAATTTCCATTCGGGCTGGGCTAGGAGACCCACCTTAGCCCAAGCGGGTAGGATCGGGTCTCCTGACCCGATCCATAAATGGGGAATAAGGGTTATATAGTTCTTGCTAGGGTGCAATCTTGGGCAATGTTTGCCCATATGTCAGAATATCATTTTGATCAGTAATGGACAAACCATTATTTACTGCCGAGGGCATCGTTGGACTGCTACCTGGGTGTCCAAAGCGGATCTTTTGCAAGGTCTCCCAGGGATTGTCATTGGCAACGTCACCAACACCCTCGGTACCATCAAATTTAATAGCCGTACCATCGGCACCGTGACACATGATACACTGTCCCCCACCGGTCCCGGTATTCTCATATAAAGTCTTGCCCTTTGTTACATCACCGGTAGCGGACTTCTTTTGCGTGCCATTAAAGATAACATACTTATCCATCTCAACTAAGCTTTCTTTAATAAACCGGGTGAGGTCCCAAATATCCTGCTCAGAGAGAGAAAGGTTGTGTTTGGTGATTATAGCAAAGAGATGGGCGGCATTCATATTTCTCGCCTCATAGACCCCTTTGATACCGGTATAGTGGCTACCACTAACATAGGCCCCATCCTTACCTTTATAATCCCAGCCGTGGCATTCTTTACAGCGCCAGGTATCTTTACCAGACTGTTTCCCGGTCGAGGGATAGAAAGGATGATTACTTGTAGGTTCAGCTTGACCATTTATCTTCCACCACTTATCATACAAAACTCCTCCCCGTACCGCATCTGCCGTCGCTAACTTTGATTCATTAATAGTAACAACCGAGGTTGGCAGGACAGGCTCAAACTTCAGGGTGGTCTCATTAAATTTGAAATCGAGATTATAGGTAATTCCTGGCGTGCCCGAATAAATCAGGCCAAAAACCCGAATGGTGTCTGCATCAGCCGGGGAGACGTCTGACTTGGACCAATCAAGAACACCGGCAAAGGCCCCACCTCCTGAAATGACTAACATCCCTAAAACCATAACAAAAAAGGCTTTCATCTTCATCTTACTTCCTCCTTTCATGATTTCTTGCTCATTTTGGTTATACTATAGCAGTATACATCTAAAAACCCCTCCTTGATTACCTTTTTTATCACCTCCCTTTACCCTGTTTGCTCTTATACACCTTAACTCCCCGGATAAATTGCCCGCTTTGTACTCTTGCCCGTAACTCCTCACCTCCTCGGGGCCTCTTTGCAAGAGAGATAATGTCTGCCCTTAGTGAGCAAAAGTTGTGCCAGAAGAAGGAACGGAGCTATCAGAACCTTTAGAGAGAGTCCCTGGAATATGAGCCGGGCTGGGGCGTTATTTTCTCTGACATATTCTCCAACTGTGACTTTATGCTCTTTATCTATGGGTTCTCAATACCTAATATTTCATTTAGTAGAGATGTATAAAAGATTTATTCGAGTGTGGGATAATTCGCAGTAGGATGGGGGAAAACTCGCAGGTGGAGATACTAGCTCTTCTTCGAAGGGTTCAAATCTATCATCTTGATATCTCTAGCATTATCCCTTAAATAAGAGGTGGTGTGGAGGACTTTTAATCCTTTTAACTGACTCATGATCTTCTTTATCTTCTCAGCCTCTTGTCTTATGTTAACCAGCACCTCTTTTGCCTCAGCCGGAAGCCCTTGTTCATTACGCAATAAGACCTCTATCGCCCCTATGATGCCTGCCAGGGGGTTATTGATACCATGACTCAGGGTGACAACTACCTGCTGGATAGCCGCCAGTTGTTCAACCTCTACCTGCCTATCCTTATCGTCCTGTAATCCCTCTGGGTAATCGCTCATTCCCTGGTAAGACCTCCCTCCTATAATTTATTAAACAGAGAGATGCAGAGACATTAGGGGAGCAAAGATTGTGCCACAGGTGGGAATAATAGGAGGGGGGACTTGATGCTACTCCATTATCTTAAATTAAACTTGTCCATCCTATACCGTAATGCATCCCGGCTGATCCGGAGCATCTGGGCAGCCTTGCTCTGATTACCGCCGGTCATTTCTAAGGACTTTCGGATGATTTCCTTCTCTATAAGTTCCAGAGATATCCCTCCCCGAGGCAGAGAGAGATTAATCAGGTCAAGGGGTTCGTTGTCCTTACTCCTTTTAAGCGAGCCCGAAATCTCGCCGGGGAAATCTTCTACCGTTATATAACCCTCTCTATTGAGCAGGATAGCCCGCTCGATCACATTTTTAAGCTCCCTGACATTTCCTGGCCAATCATAAGCCAGCAAATATTCCATAGCTTCCCTGATTATTCCCCCTTTCCTGGCCCTATATTCCTTGTTGTAATAATCTATAAAATAATTTACCAGCAAAGGAATATCCTCATGCCTCTCCCTGAGCGGAGGTAGATGAATGTGCATCACCTTAAGGCGATAGTAAAGGTCTTCCCGGAAACTCCCCTCTCTTACCATGTTTAAGAGGTCTTTATTGGTTGCCGCGATAATCCGAACATCTATCTCTATATCTCTGGTAGAACCTATCCTCCTTATCTTCTTGTTTTCACACACCTTAAGTATCTTGGCCTGCATGGGGAGGGGCATGTCTCCTATCTCATCTAGAAACACTGTCCCTGCCTTACCCGTCTCCAGAAGTCCTTTTTTTAGTTCCTTGGCATCCGTAAAGGCGCCTTTTTCGTGGCCAAAGAGCTCACTCTCTAATAATGCTTCTGGCAAGGCAGCACAATTTATCTCCATAAAGGGACCATTACCGCGATAACTTTGATAATGTATGGCCCTGGCTACCATATCTTTTCCGGTCCCGCTTTCTCCGGTAAGCAATATGGTAACATCTGCCTGGGCTACCTTACTGATCATATCGAAGACCTGGGTCATCTGTTTACTCTTACCAATAATATTAGTATAGCCATAAGTCTTCTCATGAATGGTTCTGAGGTAGGTAAGTTCTTTTTTTATAACATTGGCGTCCAGGGCTTTTTGGATCTCGAGCTTTAGTTTCTCGAACTCCAGGGGTTTGGTAACATAATCATAGGCCCCCAATTTTAGGGCCTTGACCGCAGTATCAACCTCCCCATAGGCAGTCATAACGATAGTTATAATATCTGGGTCTATTTCTTTGATTCCTTTCAGGACCTCGATCCCGGTAACGTCCGGGAGTCTAACATCCACCAGGACCAAGTCTGGAATCATTTCTTTAACCTTTTCTAAGCCCTCGTTAGCCGAGGCTGCTTCTCCCACCTGGTACCCATGACCACTAAAATATTTATTGAGTGACCACCGGATCAGTTTGTCATCATCTATGATAAGGATTTTTCCTTTAGGCATCCTAACTCCAGACCCCGCTATACTAAAGTTCTCCCGGGGCAACCGGGGTAAACAATACAAATTCTGCGGCAGGAATTACAATCGTAAAGGTAGTTCCCTTCCCCGCAGTGCTTTCTACTGCTATCTTACCAGAGTGCTCTTCTACAATCTTTTTTGCATTA
This sequence comes from Nitrospinae bacterium RIFCSPLOWO2_12_FULL_45_22, assembly GCA_001803565.1. Classification (GTDB taxonomy): domain Bacteria; phylum 2-12-FULL-45-22; class 2-12-FULL-45-22; order 2-12-FULL-45-22; family 2-12-FULL-45-22; genus 2-12-FULL-45-22. The sequence continues at coordinate 8,837 of MHDQ01000012.1, forward strand.
GCGAGTCCTAAGCCTGTACCTTTAGCCTTAGTAGTATAAAAGGGGATGAATATCTTCGGTAGAGCCTCTGGAGAAATGCCTTCCCCATCATCCCTAATAGTCACCCTTACTCCATCCTCTGAAGCAGGTCTCCCATCCCATAGGGTTCCCCTATTTAGATTTGAGGTAGCTATCTGGATATTCCCTCCCTGGTGGGCAGCTTGAATAGCATTTAATAAGATATTCAGGAATACATGCCGCATCTGTTCTGTATCTGCCAGAGCCAGGAAAAGGTTGGGATATAGTTTGAGTTCAAGCTCGATGTCCTTGTCCTTTAAGGGTTGGTTTAGTAACACAATAGTACTGTCCAGGATATCATTCAGATTTACCTGCATAAGACATGGCTTTGGTGTCTTGGCATAACTGAGCAGGTTATCAATGAAATTGGTCAAGCTCTTGATTTGCGATTGCATCTCTCCAAAAATATCCTTTTTTGGATCCTCCTCGGCTACTTCCTCTGCCAAAACCTTTAAAGCGCTGCTGATACCTGCCAAAGGAGTCTTGATTTCGTGGGCCAATCGGCTAGCAAGCTCTCCCAGAGAAGCAAGCCGGTCTGCCCGCAGCATATGTTCCTCATGGTAGCGCATAATTTGTTCCTGGGCCTCTTTGAGCTTCTGGATCATAGAATTAAAGCACTTTCCTAAACGACCCAATTCATCATTATTGTTTATCTCGATCCTGGCAGATAGGTCCCCTGCCTCTACCCGGCTCATTTTATCCCCTAATTCCTCCAACGGCTTATCTA
>MHDQ01000013.1 GCA_001803565.1 Nitrospinae bacterium RIFCSPLOWO2_12_FULL_45_22
CGTCTGATTCAGCAATCTTTAGCAACTCATGCAAAGCCAATAAAAATAAACTGTTAACACTTAACATGAGCGAAGCAGATAGGCAGTTAAAGTAAATTAAAGAAACTGGGGCCCTTACCCGGAGTGGTTCTACAAAAACCAAGAATTTTATTCAACCCAATACCGGATCCCCCTTCCCTTCGTTTTCTTTCGATCCAAATCATGCTTATCACTTTTTATCGTCTCTTCCTCTTCGGCCTGGTTCAAAATCTTCCTTGCCTCCGTATCTCCACAGCCTGTCTTCTCTTTTATTGCTTGTAACAAGATGGATTGGTTATCAACCGAGCCTCCAAATTGGCTAAGAAGCTCCCTAACCCGGATAGGTGGGCAAAGGCTTTCCTCCTCTATTGGATAACAAAGTAAGGTCTCAGGATCTCTTTCTAGCAATACAGGCCTCTGTGGTTTTCCTTCTCTGATCTTTACAAATTCTATCTGCAAGACTTGTTTATCAGCCTTATCTTTACCTTTCGCAGATAGAGTAATCATCGTATCGGCCCAGTCGTGTATAGCCATCGCTCCCCTGGTACGGTAAGTCGTATTGGTTTCATCCTTTAGCGGCTTCCTGAAGTGATGCGTTACTATGACGGCTACTCCGGTTTGATTACAAATGAAAGTTATCCTATCCAAAACCGCCCTCATTTTTGCGTTGTTGTTTTCTTCCTCTGTGTGAAAGGTTATTAGTGGATCTAGCATCAAGACATCAATTTGATGTTTTTGGATGAGTGAAATTAGTTTTTGCAAGTCTGTATCATCTGTTATCTTTAGCTGTGGTCTTTCTGGCTCGACAATAAAGATACCCTCTGGGAGTTCCTTCCCACTACTAAGCATCTTCCTTAACCTGGATTGTAGGCTGCTGTTAGTCCCTTCCTGAGGGACATATAGGACCTTCACGCCACGCCTCTTTACCTCGAATTTGCCGAGTATGGGTTGTTGTTTAGTAAATTCAATCGCCCATTGGAGCATTAGTAGGCTTTTTCCTATTCCTCCTTCGCCAGCTACAATTACTTTACCCAAAGCTGGGATAACTCCTTCTGCTACGATGGCTTGGCCGGTTTTATACTGGGTTGAGAGAAACTCTCTAAGTGATAGAGCTAATCTGTCTCCATCTTCTAGCTCATAGGGTAGGGCATCTTCATCCAGTTTATATCTTAAAAGCGCCGCCAGCCTATATTTATTGGCCATCCGTTGACCATCTCTATCCAACCAGTCAGAGATATCTTGTTTCTCTTCGAGTGCGAAGCTCTTGGAATGAACGATCCTAATTGATTTTGCATAAGGTTTTAGGCTTTTGGCCACCTGATCTTTATGGATACGCCCCGCCTCATCATTATCATAAAGAACCACTATATTGAAGCCCTCGAGCTGTTTTGAGTACTCCTCTCGCCATTTTCCTGCACCAAACGGGCTTGTGGCCGCAACAAACCTTTCAGACCCGCACAGGAGTTCATTGAGGGCCATGAGGTTATCGCAGTCTTTTGGGCCTTCGGTTATTACGATAAGAGTGTCTTTATCGGCTTTAGCTATCAGATGAAAATTATAAATGATAGGCTTTTCATCTCCCAAGCCCCAAGTATAGCCATCTCTGCCGCATGGTCTTCGGATGGCGAACCTTTTACCTCTGAACCGGACTTCTTGGAAAGCAACTGAGCCATCAGCCCTGCAATAGGAATGAACTGCCTCCATTTCATCCCTAGAATCACCGGCTACTTTAAAGCTAGAATCATATAATCGCCCTTTCCAATCACATCCAAAGCAGTGATAAAGTTGATCTTCAGGGGAAATAGATAAGCTTTCCTTTCGATCATCATGCTTAGGGCACAGAGCCAACCAATTAGAGCCTATTTTCTTGGCCACGACAGTGACGACTTGCCGTCGTTCTTTGTCCCATAGCTCAAAGGATTGTGATTGGCTATTCATCCCCTGTCTCCTTTGCCCCCATCCGTTCCCGTCTCAGGGACTCAAGCTCAGCCCGCAGGAAGTACCGATACCCGTTAGGCATCCTTCGCTCTTTCAAGACACCACGTTTAATGCAGTTGTAGACGGCCTGATAACTTAAACCAAGATAACGGCTGGCATCACCCGTAAGCATAATTTGAGTATCCATAACATCATCCCTCCTTTTTAAATTTTAAAGCCTTTATAAAGGATTATAAATTACCCCCCCCCTGATTATTTTTAAGGTAAATCCAAATTAAATTTACCCCTAAAATAAGCTAATAAAATCAAAGGATTATAAAGGATGGAAAAATAGGGATGGAGGATTGAGGAGATTAAGAGAAGGGGTTAGTTTTTCTTTTTGACTCTAGGCAAGTCTATTTTCTTCAAGCTCTCTTCCTTTAGACCTAATCGTTTTAGGGTAGCCTCCTCGGCCAGTTTTTTCGCAGTCTTTAGACCATCTCGGCCATACTTAGTAACAAAAAGGGCTATCTTATTTGATCCTATATGAGAAGGGCCTAAGCTAATCAATCCATCTAAATCAGGGAATTCTTTCATTAATTCTCTCTGCCAGTCTCTACTATTGCTTTTCATTAGCTCTTCTGCTTTAGCAACCACCTTATGAAAATATTCTCCATAGAGCAAAAACGCTGCCTTGATCTTTTCGTCTGAGTAGGGCTTATCTCCCCCTGGTCTCTGTGGGATAATAGCTCTAATAAACTCCCTATTTTGTTTTCTTAATTCAGTATCAGGGCTAGTTCTAATCTCTTCCAGCCGGGTAGCAACAAACCTACTTACTTCAGGATCAGTGAGAGTATAAGGAAAGTGCCGGATCAAATAGGATAACCTTTCCCTTATTTTTACTTTACCCTTCTCATCCGCCATTAGGTAGGATTCATTCACGTTCTCAATCAGTTTAATATCTTTAAGCAACCGCTCTAGTGTTTTTGATGGTTGATCTATTTCCCTCCATAATTGCTCCCGGGCCTTCTCATCTAAATCAAGGTACTCAGTTAACTTCTTAAGTAGTTCTTTTGGTCGTTTATCCGGTCCATGAGAATATCTATCGGGCAAACTACCAGTCAAGGCATTATCATATCTACTAATAAAATTATCTATATCCCATAGTGTTAGCCCTTCAAAAAAATCTTCTTGTTTAGACTTGTTCTGATCTTCCGTAACCATCCCCTACCTCCCTCAAGTAAGCTCCCTTTACCGTTTTAATCTCCAATAGAAAATATTGAAATGCTTATCTCTCCAATGATTTTAGGCGAACCACTTTGAACTGAGCCAGCTTCGGCCAGCGCAGCAAAGGCCTGATAAGTACCCGCTGGTAAGCCGGTAGGTAAGGTTATAGAGAAGAAAGGTGTTAGTGGGAAATCGTATCCTGGGCTCAGTTCCAAAGATGTACTGGCTGGGGTAAAGGTTCTTGGGTCATCTGCTTTGGCTGGTACCAGATTCTTTTGAATGCGAGGGGAGGCAAAAAAGTAGATACTACCATTGGGGGCAATAATGCCTAAAAAGATATCTACTATCTGAGTAGTATCAGTAGGATTACTGATGCTAAATGAAAGAGTGAAGGTATCTCCTGGGGAATAGTTACTTTTGTTGCTGGCTATGGTAATGATGGGCTTAGTGCTTACCACTACTTTTATCTCTTCTGATTGGCTGCTTTCATTACCGGCATTATCAACCGCACTGAGGGACAGGTAATAAGTGCCTTCCGGGACATCGGAGGCAGTAAGGGATGTTATCTTACCTAACATTATTGGTAGGGCATGGATAATATTTCTTGAATAAATTCATCTAGGTTTTCTTGGAGATTTCAGACGGCGATTACCTTCTTGTTTTCTCCGTTTAGAATTTTTAAACATACTCAGATCATCATAAATTGTATGACAATAATTACACTCCCATTTTCCATCCGGTAATTGGTACAGGCGATCATGCTTTTTACCTGGACGACATTTTGTACAACTCTTGTCTGGAGTAATTACCATAGTTTTGTTCTCCTTAAAAACAACGGCGGTATAGGTCATTACGCGTCTGTTGGAAGCAGTTAGTTAGGTCTTTACAGCCCATAATAAGAATTTATCGCTTTCGTTAATACGGAAGTGGCAACCGAAGAGCTTATTTCCCAACTTCCCTTAGCCGCCTTGTTCATCATTTTTGTCATCCATGACATAACTTTATTGCCAATTTTATTTTGTTTAGGGTTTTCTTTGCTATCTTGGTGGATTGCCTTTTCGAGGTCGGATATCTCTTTCTCTGATATATTATGGTTTCTTAGATAATTTACTAATGAATCAATGTCATGTTTTTGAACAGTCAACGCGATCTGAGCAAAATTTGTACTCCCTGCCGCAACATTATGAACATTTCCATAAATATTTGTGTTGAATACCTGCGTGACTTTTTCTTGTGGTAATGGAGGTGAATTAATTTGAGCTTCGCCAGCATCGGGCGCTTCGCTTTCTATCTCTAAGACAAAACTAAGAATTTTATTTCTTACAACGTCAACTAGGCTAACAACCGAATTAATAGCTATAACTTTCCATGCAGCTACACAATTCATACCTGTATAGAATCTATCCGCAACAGATGCTACGAAATCTGGTGGCCAAGGCTCTTGTAGCGCACTTCCCTTAGATTTATTTATGAGAGCCACATAAGCACTGATCGGGTCCATTAAATAGCTATGGCGAAAACTTTCTTGAAACTTTTCCGGCAAACAGCTTATAGGTATATCAGCATTGCGAAGGCCGCTCCAAAAAGGGCCGGAAAAATGCCCTTTTGAATGGACACTCAAGATTCTGTAGTCTGGTAAATCCTTAATAGTTTTATATCCATTTAGCTCGAATTCCACCCATTGCTTAAAAGCTTCATTTCCTAGACGAGCAGCTAAAACTTTGCACTTCCGAAGCACTACAGATATATCAATTCTAGCATCAATCGCTGCGTCCTGAATATCCCTTAAAAGTGACATTTTCTACCCTCCCTTATAACAAGGCATTTTACAATGTTGATTGCTTTTATGAATACTTCCCATCCAGGTAAATAAGTATGACATAATATGGTGGTGATAAATCATTGATTTAATTCTCTATATTGTATTTGTGGGCCAATCCGCTCATAGCCATTATCGAAAGAACAAAGGAAACAACCCCCAGGCCATACCATCATTCAGGTTATTCACCATCCCTGCCTGACTGCAGCTAAACAGGGCTTTATCCCTCCAACTGGTAATTAATAGGATATCGGCCAGGGATTACCGGCTTATCGGGTCTAGGTTCTCTATCCCCCAAAAGAAGATCCCCTTTTTCTCCCAGGTTAGTTTTTATCGGTCTTTGAAGAAGGTTCTATTTTTAAGGTCTTCATTGCTTCCTTTAACATATCTCCATATTTTTCAACTTCTGATGTAGTGGTAGCTGAACTGATCTTATTTACTAATATTTTTATATCGTCCGTAAATTCATCTATTTTCTTCTTACTCATTCTCCTTTTCCTCCGGTAGAATAGAGGTAATTGCCTCCCCTAATTTTTTGGTTTTTCTTTGCCAAATACTTATTTGATGCTTCTCCATTAAACTAATTAGTATACTACCACCTCCTAGCCCTGCTAATACTGACATTGCGAATTGTTTCCCAAAGGGTGGAGGAGTTAAATCTAACAAATAAATAACAACCCCTGCTACTCCTCCCACAAAGATGGGGGATAAAAATCCCGGTTCCCATGATCGTCCTTGCTCATCTTCTTTTATTCTTGGATATAAAAACTCCCTCTCAATAATAAGACAATTAAGAATCCCTCCAAGTACCCCTCCCATGAGTATATAAAATATCTTCATTTTAGTTAATCGTCTTTTTTCCCATAAAAAACTCTAAAGGTTCTCTAAAGGTCATATCAAAATTCTACCATATTTTACCCTATTCTAGCCAATGAAAATTAAAAAGATTTCTTTAAGCAAAATGCTTTAGTATCAAGGGTTTAGCCTTACCTGTAAGGGTCTTGGCTAAACCCCTGATTTGGCCCAGTTTTAGATTCCTAATCCCTAGGTCGGACGTTCGAGTCGTCTCGGGGGTACCAATAAAATCAAGCTACCATATCCCAAATGGCCCGCCTGCCGGAGTCATGAAATATCTGTCTTTCTAGTCCGGCCTTTTCACAGACTTTCAGCTATGCCCTCTTAAGTCCCACTGCAAGAAAAGCATCCTACCCCCATTATTATTGGTGGTATCGGAGTCAATATAGATAATACCTGGAGTTGATAGAAAAAAGAGTTGACATAGGGGGATACCATCATTTATTATCGGTGAAGAAGTTTTTTGAGGTAAATTTAAAGAAGGCAAGGGGATAATGAGAAAAGAGAGGTTTTTTGGCAAGTATCAAGTATATAGAAAAGCTGACCCAGTTTGGTCTATTTTGCGTAGGAGGAGAGTAAGGTGACATCTAAAGTTTATTTTATGGATGATCGGGCTATGGCCCCAGAAGAGAGTCTAGTAGCTAAGATGTTGACCGTTGCAGAGGCCGCGGGTTTTGACGAGATAATCGAACCAGGCAAAACCGTGGCTATTAAGCTCCATATGGGCGAGTATAATAATACCGCTTATCTAAGACCCAGTTATGTCCGGGCATTAGTGGATAAGGTAAAGGCATTGGGGGGAGAGCCAGTGGTAATGGATACTACTACCCTGCCATATCTGCCCTTCCCATCCAGGGCTACCGCGGTAGATTACCTAAAGACCGTGGAGAGGAACGGGTTTAATTCTGGTACCGTTGGTTGCCCCATTGTGGTAGCTGACGGCTTTGTAGGGACAGATGACGTAAGGTTAGATTTGCCGGAAGGGTTTGTCTTGAAAGAGCAGTATGTAGCTACCGGCTTTGCCTTAGCCGATGCGATGATTGTCTTGAGCCATTTCAAGGGGCATCCATTAGGTACCTTCGGTGGCTCAATCAAGAATATGGGCGTAGGTTGTGCATCCAAAAGGGGAAAACTCAATCTACACCTGGGTGGACATCCCAAGTATGGATTAAAAGCCCGTCCTTTTAATCCTCATATGTGCAGAGGCAAGGAATGCGAAAGGTGGATGCTTTGCCAGACTTGTTGCCCCCGGTACTGTTTCACCGTTACTGAGCATTCTATTGAATGGAATAGGGACAAATGCGTGGGTTGTTTTGCCTGTCTATTTGTTACTATGTTGTGCGGGGTCTTTGGTGTAGTAGAAGACTTTTTCGATGTCAGTGCTGCCGGTATAGCCGACTCTGCCTTAGCTGTCACCAAGACCTTCCTGCCCAATAAGATAGGTTATATCAATATGGCTATTGATATCTCACCCTGGTGTGACTGTGTAAACTTCAGTGATAGGGCCTTTGTACCCAACCTGGGTGTTTTTGCCTCTAAAGACCCGGTAGCCGTGGATAGGGCCTGTATAGATATGGCCAGGGACTCTATAGGCATGCCCGGCTCTATTGCGGAAGAGAAAGGGGCTATTAGCCCCGGTATTCCTAAATTCTCTGCTTGTGCCTCTTTTCTTGGTGTGAGTGAGAATATCCAGATCAAGACAGGCGAACGGATAGGGTTAGGTAGTCTGGATTATGAATTGGTCCATCAAAAACCGGGTGACCCGACTAAGTTCTTGTTCACTACGGTACCGGCGGGGTTAAAATTTGGGCCTTATTTTGAGAAGACCCCTATTTATCCCGAAGGTGGATTCAGACAACTAATGGAAGTACCTATAGAGGAGGTAAGATAGGATCATGAAAGGATACATGGGCAAACTAATCAGGGTGAATCTTACCAAAGGCGAGATCAAGACCGAAGAATTAGATCCCAAAAAGGCTCGTGACTATATTGGCGGTGCGGGCTTAGGCACCAGGATATGTTATGATGAGATCCCTACCGGGGCTGACCCTTTAGGCCCAGCCAATAAGCTGGTGTTTATGACCGGGCCGGTCACGGCTACCAAATTCCCTACCTCAGCCCGCTACGAAGTCTGTACTAAATCACCCCTTACCGGTATCTGGGTAGATGCCTCTTCTTCGGGCTTCTGGGGAACTCAGTTCAAGACTACAGGTCATGATGGCATAATTATTGAAGGCGCCTCAAGCAAACCGGTCTATCTCTGGATTGACAATGATCGTATAGAGTTGCGTGATGCTAGCCATTTATGGGGCAAAGATAGCTTCGAGACCCAGGATATTATCATAAATGAAGTAGGCGATAAAAAGGCACGGGTTACCTGCATTGGTCAGGCGGGCGAGCGGGAAGTATTGCTCTCTGCTGTGATGAATGACGAGGGCCGGGCCGCTGGCCGGGCGGGGGTCGGTGCGGTCATGGGCTCTAAAAAATTAAAAGCTATTGCCGCTCGCGGTACCCGTAAGGTAGAAGTAGCAGATGATGAGACCTTTTCTACCTTTTGCAAAAAAATGATCCAGGGACTGACCAAACACCCGCTGGTAGAGGCCCTTGGAGTTTATGGCACTGCTTGTATGCTGGATCAGGGCTGGGTAACCGGTGATATCCCCTTAAAGAATTGGGCTAAAGGCTATTGGAAGGAAGGCTGTGTGGCTATTGGGGGGAAGAAGATGGCCGATACCATCTTGAAGCCCCATGCCGCCTGCTTCAACTGCCCCATCCGCTGCGCCCGCTGGATCAAGATAGAGAGCGGCAAATATGCTATGGAAGGGCCAGGGCCAGAATATGAAAGCTTGACCTCCCTGGGTGTCCTCTGTATGAATGATGACCTGGAGAATATCTGTTACGCTAATGATCTTTGTAACCGCTACGGGCTGGATACAATATCAACGGGCTCGGCTATTGCCTTTGCTATGGAGGCATACGAAAAAGGGGCCCTGACCAAAGATGATACCGGTGGTCTGGACCTCTCCTGGGGTAATGCGGAGGCAGTTATTGAGCTTACCCGGCTCATCGGCCAGAGAAAGGGCTTAGGGGAACTGCTAGGCAAGGGTGTCAAGCGGGCAGCGGAAGCCATTGGTAAAGGTAGTGAAAAGTATGCCGTCCATGTAAAAGGGCTAGAAGTACCCATGCATGACCCCCGGGCCTATCATAGCATGGCGGTCAATTATGCTACTTCACCCCGGGGGGCTTGCCATCTACACGGTGGTCCTTTTATGTTCGAGTTGGGTTTTATTGCCCCAGAGGCTGGAGTTACTTATAAACCAGGTCGCTTCGATAAGAAGGGTAAAGGGCTTCTGGCAAAAGCGGCCCAGGATCTGGCCAGTTTAATCAACTCTTTAGTAGTCTGCTTCTTTGCCGGTATGGGCTTGCAGCCACTGCACCATATGGTACTGCTTAATACCGTTACTGGTGCGGGATATACTACCAAAGAGCTGTTGCTTATCGGCGAGAGGATATCTAACCTCCAGCGGGCCTTCAACCTCCGCTGCGGTATCACGGCCGTGGATGATAAATTACCACCCCGATTATTGGAGCCTACACCGGATGGTGGTGCAGCCGGTAGGGTACCGGATATAAAATTTCAGTTGGAGGAATATTATCAGGTACGAGGCTGGGATGCTAAGGGCATCCCTACCAAGCAGAAATTGCAAGAATTGGGCCTGGAAGAAGTCATCAAAGACTTGTATTGATTAATTTAGGGACGCAGA
>MHDQ01000014.1 GCA_001803565.1 Nitrospinae bacterium RIFCSPLOWO2_12_FULL_45_22
CTTTTATCTTTACTAAGGCATCCAGTACCGTAGAACTCTGATCCATAGACAGGCGATATTCCTGAAAAAATGGACTCTCACTTCCCTCCGGATCAAAGCGCCAAACCCGAATTGAAAATTCTTGCTCTCCTTTCATCGAAGCCTTTCACCAAGTACAATTTTCCTAAACCTTCAAGCATCCTTCATTTCTCCTAAAAAGTAGTTAACATTTTTAGGCAATGAAATTATTTTTTACCGCAGAGACGCAGAGAATAACCCTAAACCGGACCACCAATAGTCTTCTCTGCGCCTCTGCGGTGAACGCTTGTCTTTCATCAATATCCCCGCTTTTCTGGCCTGTAGCGCGTAAGGGAGACCCCTTGCAATTCTTGACGTATTCCGTCCCGTGTTTTGTAGGCCAGGATATGTTTCAAGAAATTGGTATCATCCCGCTGAGGATAATCGCTCCGATCATGGGCCCCTCTACTCTCCTTCCGTAGCAAGGCACCCCTGGCAATGGTCTCCGCTAGCTCCAATAAATACCCTAGCTCTATAGCTGCCAAAAAATTGCAATTATAAACTTTTCTTCTATCGTGAATATTAATCGCCTTATACCTTTCCTGTAGTTCCTTTATAGTCTCTAAGGCCGCTTGCATCTCTGGGCCATGGCGAAATACCCCGACCTTCTCGGTCATAGTCTTTCCCAGGGTCTTTTTCAGCTCATAAAGGTTCTCTTTGCCTTCTCGCCCCCATATCTCCTTTGTAGATGCTATCCTGGTCTTTATCAGGCTTGTTGGTAACGACCTATCAGGGGACTGTAAGGCATATTCCCGGGCCTTCAGCCCAGCTCGACGGCCAAAGACAATGGTCTCCATTAAAGAGTTTCCACCCAGGCGATTAGCGCCATGGATACTCACACATGCGCACTCGCCCGCAGCAAAGAGTCCTGCAATATTAGTCTCTCCCCAGATATTTGTCCTGATGCCACCCATAGAGTAGTGTTGGGCGGGCTGAACGGGCATGGGCTCCCGGGAAATATCCACCCCGGCAAATCTCTGTGCTAACTCTTTTACCTGGGGTATCTTCTCCTCGATCTTTTTCGGGCCAAAATGGCTAACATCCAGATGGACATATTCATCCTGAAATCCCCGGCCTTCCTTTATTTCCAGTTGGATGCAGCGGGACACAATGTCTCTAGGCGCCAACTCCATCTTCCCTGGGACATAGCGTTCCATAAAGCGCTCCCCTTGATTATTAAACAGATACCCCCCTTCGCCTCTGACCGCTTCCGAGACCAGGATATTGGTCCCGAAAAGGGTAGTAGGATGGAACTGGACACATTCCATATCAGATAGGGGTACGCCTTCCCTCAAGGCCAGAGCCATGCCATCACCAGTATTTATCAGGGCATTAGTTGTCCGGGCATAGGTACGCCCATAGCCACCAGTAGCCAGGATAACACTCTGCGCCTTTATGACTTCTAGCATTCCCCGGGTAAGGTCGTATGCGATTATGCCCAGACAAATTCCATCATTAACTAATAAACCAACCACGCTCCATTCGTTATATACCCGTACCGGGCTTTTGAGGAGCTGCTCGTAGAGCAGGTGAAGGAGCTTATGTCCGGTCAGGTCAGCGGCATAACAGGCCCGAGGGAAGCTAGCGCCGGCCAGCTCCCGCTGGGCCAGCCGTCCTTCAGAGGTACGGGAGAAATTAACCCCCATATGTTCCAACTGATAGATGTCCTGGGGGGCTTCCTGGCAGAAAATCTCGATCGCTTCTTGATCGCCTAAATAATCGCCTCCCTTAATAGTATCATAAATGTGGGATTCAATGGAGTCTTCAGGGTTCAGTACTGCATTAATTCCCCCCTGGGCAGCGCCAGAGTGGGAGCGCGTGGGATAAACTCTGGTTATTATTGCTACATCGGCTTGCCTGGTAGCCTCAACAGCAGCCCGCATGCCCGCTAGCCCCGCACCTATCACGACCACATCATGATAAAGCATAATCCACTCCTATTTACCTTAACATTGTCACATACTACGAAACTATTTGATAATGCTACCTTAAATTGTGGCACAAATATTATTCGTGCTTTTTAATGAACGGATAAATCCATGCCTACAAAAAAGGAATTTTAAATGTGACAATGTTGAGTTAGATAATATACCTCAATTTCATAATTTTTTAAATGTGACAAAGTCAAGCTAACAGGGCCACGTCGAAGTCATCTTAGAAGTCGATTGGGTAACTCAAGGCTTTAGCCTTGACAGATCAACCCTGAAGGGTTGAGTTACAGGGGCTGCTCAGGATCACTTTGACGTTACCGTGGTCAAGCTAAATTACGGTCTTCTAATTAGTGCCCATCCAGAAATGAAATTGGGGCACTAGGTAGTTTCCAATCCAGAAATGAAGAATTTTCCGCAAGGTTAAGGAAATCAATGGATTATGCGGAGGCGTACTTTAGTAGGTCGCACAAATAATCCCGCAGATTGAAGCAGATATTGTGGAAAAGAGCCATTTATGGATGGAAACTAATTATGACTTTACCGGAAGTCACTATTCTTAAATGCCCAGGCTTATCACGTCGCCCTCCAAAGACCTGAATACTGTGGTGCCGCTCCCAGGAAATGATACCTGTTAGAAAAAGGAGGGAGAAAAAGATGCCAAAACCAGGTGATAAGCCTGTAGTGAGCGTAGCGAATCTATCTGTAGAAGAACATGGAAAAAATAGTTGACCTTTTGTAGTATTTTGTTTTAATATTTATACCGGTTTAAAAAGCGATTTCCTATTAACCAACCGATGACTCGGATATTACCGTTGCTGTTAGCAGTTTTTTGCACGCAACTCATTCAAGGAGGAAGGCTTAAAGCCGCGTGCAGACCCGGGATAAACCGATATATTCGCGGTTGAGCTAGATTAGCGATTCTGGACTCTAAAGGTCTAAGGGCAGGTGAGGGAATGAATAAAGGGCACCGAAACCGCTTTGTGAAACGTTCGTAAATGGCGGTGTCTGGTACCCTTTAAATTAGTTTATACTTAGAGAAAACATATAAAACGAAGATTCTATAAAGAACAAGATAGCACTTCTACTTCCAAGAATCTGCGGCTGGAGGTGATAAGGATGGCAGGCGATAATAGGAAATCTGGAATTGATATTAGAGGCGATGTCCCCGGGGGTACGCACTTCTGCCAGTTCTATGAAACACCTAAAGACTTGACTGACATACTGGTTCCTTACTTCAAGGCTGGTCTGGAGGGTAACGAGTTCTGCATGTGGGTCACTGCCGAGCCGCTGGTGGAAGAGCACGCCAGAGAAGCGATGAGAAAAGCCATGCCTGATTTTGACCGCTATTTAGAGAAGGGACAGATAGAGATTGTTCCCCACGACCAGTGGTACCTCAAAGGCGGCGTTTTTGACCTGCAAAAGGTGCTTAACGGCTGGATTGACAAGCTTGACCATGCCCTGAAACAGGGCTACGACGGCCTCAGAGTGACCGGCAATACCGCCTGGCTGGAGAAGAACGATTGGAAGAGCTTCACTGAATATGAGGAAAAGCTAAACAGTGTCATCGCTAGTTATCGCATGATAACCATCTGCACTTATTCCCTTGACCGCTGCGGTGCTGCAGAAATCATCGATGTGGTCAGCAACCACCAGTTTGCCCTCATCAGACGGCAGGATCAATGGCAACTGATGGAAAGCACCGAGCACAATCAGGCGGAGGAAGCACTGCGTAGAACTAAGGAGAACTTCCGCCGTTCCCTGGATGATTCCCCGCTGGGGATTCGTATTGTCACTGCCGACGGAGAACTTCTTTATGCCAATAAGGCTATCCTGGATATTTACGGCTATAGCAGCATCGAGGAACTCAAAACCGCACCTGTGAAAGAGCGTTATACTCCTGAAAGCTACGCCGAACACCAGTTGAGAAAAGAGAAGAGACGGCGGGGCGAGTATGTTCCATCCGATTATGAAATAAGCATTGTGCGCAATAATGGCGAAATCCACCACCTTGAGGTCTTCCGCAAGGAAGTGCTGTGGAACGGAGAGACACAGTTTCAGGTGCTCTATCATGACATCACAGAACGCAAGCAGACAGAGCAGAAATTACGAGAATCAGAAGAGAAATACCGCTCTCTTTTTGAGAACATGCTCAATGGTTTTGCTTACTGTAAGATGCTGGTTGATGAGGAGAATAAGCCAGTAGATTTTATCTATTTGGACGTCAACGATGCTTTTGAAAAACTAACTGGATTGAGAAAAGAGGATGTTATTGGCAAAAGAGTCACCGAAGCTATACCGAGCATTAAAGATTTAAACTCTGAAATAATCCCTATCTACGGGGAAGTTGCTTCCACTGGTAAACCCACTGCTTTTGAGGTATTTTTTAAACCCCTGGATATATGGTTGACTATCTTCGTATACAGCCCGCGGAAAGACTATTTTGTGGTTGTCTTTGATAACATCACCGAGCGCAAGCGACTTGAGGGAGAACGCGAAAGGAAAGAGCGAGAATACCAGACGATTATCCAGACGGCCATGGATGGCTTCTGGCTCGTGGATATGCAGGGGCGGTTATTAGACGTGAATGACGCCTACTGTCAACTCGTAGGTTACAGCCGCGATGAATTACTAGAGATAAGAATTCTTGACATCGAGGCGATTGAGAAACCCGAAGAAACGGTAGCGCACGTCACCAAGATAAGTAAGGTTGGCGGAGACCGCTTTGAAACCCGCCACAGGTGTAAAGATGGCAGAATTGTTGATGTTGAGGTCAGTGGTAACTATCTTGAGATTGGTGGCGAGAGGATGTTTGTATTTATACACGACATCACCGAGCGCAAGCAGAAAGAAAAAGTGCGTGAATTTACCCGGAGACTGCTGGAGATTTCCAACCTTGGCCGACAGCTTAGTCCTACCCTCAAGGAATTCGTACGGGTAATACGAGACTATGCTGGCTGTGATGCCGTGGGCATTCGTGTCCTGGACAGTGAAGGTAACATTCCTTATCAGGCCTACGAGGGCTTCAGCCGTGAATTCTACGAATCGGAGAGCCCTCTTTCCATAAAGTCGGACCACTGCATGTGCATCAATGTTATCAAGGGGGACACTGACCCCTGCCTGCCATATTACACCGAAGACGGCTCGTTCTACATGAACGGTACTACGGCCTTTCTAGCTACAGTCTCAGAAGAAGAAAAGGGTTCCACGAGGAATGTATGTAACGAGCATGGCTATGAATCCGTGGCGCTGGTGCCGATCCGGCTGGGAGATAAAATACTGGGGCTGATTCATATAGCTGATAAAAGGACGGATATGGTGCCTCTTGATCTGGTCAACGCGCTGGAAGACGTGGCTCCTCAGATTGGTCTGTCTATCCGGCGGCTGTGGACAGAGCATGAACTGGCCGAGGAAAAAGAACGCCTTGATGTGACCATGCGCAGCACCGGAGACGGCATAATCGCCACCGATTTGGCAGGAAAAGTGGTGCTGCTCAGCAGAGTCGCGGAGGCACTAACCGGGTGGACGCAAAAGGAAGCGCTGGGTCGGTCTATCAGGGAGGTCTTCTATATAATCGATGAAAGAAACCGCCAGCCGATTCCCGATCCTATCGAAAACGTGGTCAAGACGGGTAGAGTTATCGGTCTGGTTAACCATGCACTGCTGATATCGAGAGACGGCACGGAGAGGGTGATTGCCGACAGTGGCGCCCCCATTCATGACGAACTGGGCAGGATGCTCGGCGTGGTGCTGGTCTTCCGCGATATTACCGAATTACGGAGACTGCAGGAGGAGCAGTTAAAGGTTGCCAAGCTGGAATCAATAGGCATCCTGGCCGGCGGCATTGCCCACGATTTCAATAACTTTCTCACCGCAATTATGGGTAATATCGGACTGGCCAAGAGGTACGTGGAGCCCCAGGGCAAGGCTTTCGAAAGGCTGGACGAAGCGGAAAAAGCATCGGTAAGAGCCAAGGATTTAACCCAGCAACTATTGACCTTCTCCAAAGGCGGGGCACCGATTAAAAAAACTGGTGCCATCTCCAAACTGATCAAGGAAACAGCCGTCTTCGCCCTGAGTGGTTCGAATGTGAAGCTTGAGTTATCCCTGCCGGAAGACCTGTGGGCGGTAGAGGTTGACGAGGGGCAGATGAGCCAGGTCCTCCAGAATATAGTTATCAATGCCGATGAAGCCATGCCCGTCGGAGGAACACTGAATATCAGGGCCAGGAACACGGCAATCCAGAGAATGGGAGCCCTGCCACTGCCCAAAGACAACTACGTGCAGATAGACCTAAAAGATGAAGGGATTGGCATGTCCAAAGCGCAGCTCGAAAGGCTGTTCGAGCCATATTATACCACCAAACAGAAAGGCAGCGGCCTGGGCTTAGCCACAGCCTATTCTATTATCAACAATCACGGTGGCTATATCACTGCCGAGTCCACTCAGAACGTGGGCACAACCTTCCATATCTATCTTCCAGCTTCCCGCAAACCGGCACCGGTACAAAAGAAACCGGCGCAAGAAAAACCTATACGCGGTAAAGGCAGGATTCTGGTGATGGATGATGAAGAGATTATCCGGTTGCTTCTCAGCGGGATACTGACCGGTGCTGGATATGAGGTCGATCTCACCAAAGATGGTGCCGAAGCAGTTGAACTGTACCGGAAAGTCAGGGAGTCGGGACAGCCGTTTGATGCCGTTATTCTGGACCTGACCGTGCCCGGGGGGATGGGAGGTGCGGAAACCGTTAAAAAGCTGCTCGAAATAGACCCCGAAGCTAAGGTGATTGTTTCCAGCGGTTATGCCACCGACCCCATCATGTCTGAATACAAGAAATATGGCTTCAGCGCTGTTGTCGCCAAGCCATATAACGTTGGCCAGATGGAAAAGACGTTGCATGACGTTTTGGCAGGTAAGAAATAGGCGAGGGGATCAGAAGGAAATCAGAGATGAAAAGGGAAACGCTAGCGAAAAAGGAGCCGGACCTGGCTCTCTTAGATATCAGGATGCCAGGACTCGATGGCTATCAGGTTCTCGAACGTATTCGGGAGAATTCTAATGTGCCAGTTCAATGCTACATTTGTTATAAACAGTATATGAAGGATATTTATTTGAATCCTCTTGAGGAGATATTCCGTGCGAGCCTATTCAAGATGCTTAAAGATGAGAGGAATGGCGTGAGTATATCAAAAAGATCTATAAGGCTTCGCCCCTTCCTTTCACTCAGGGCAAGCTCTTGAGGGCCTGCCCTGAGCTTGCCGAAGGGGCTCGATCCCGAAGGGTTGACCCCTTATGTTGTCCCCGTTGCGGCGGAGAAATGAAAATCATCAGTTTCATTACAGACCCTCTGGTTATACAGCAGATTCTTGAACACCTCGGCCTCTGGGCAAAGAAACCTTCAAGAGACCCACCTAATCAAGAATCCTTTAGTGAACTAGTCTATGAGACTTATATGTCCGGGACCGTTAGCAATAATAACGGCATCTAACAACGGACACACGCTTACATTCTTTTGCGTCCTTTGCGCCTCTGCGGTAAAAGAGCTGGCAAGGCCACCTCAGCCGCTAAGTTTTTCTTTAAATTCCTTGGTGAGTACAGGAACAACCTTAAATAGATCACCCACAATGCTATAGTTCGCTATATTAAAGATCGGGGCTTCTGTATCTTTATTGATAGCCACAATGACCTTGGAAGTCCTCATCCCTGCCAGGTGCTGGATGGCACCAGAGATACCACAGGCAATATACAATTTAGGTGAGACAACCCGGCCGGTTTGCCCTACCTGGAAGCGCTGGTCTCGCCAGCCAGAATCTACCGCCGCCCTGGATGCCCCTACCGCTGCCTTCAGGAGGACAGCCAGCTCTTCTAATATGGCAAAATTTTCTGCGCCTTTCATCCCCCGGCCACCAGAGATAATTGTATCCGCTTCAGTAAGGTCCACCATGCCCGAGACATCTTTAACTATCTCTTTTATTTGTACCCCAATGGCCATATCTGCTACCTGTGGAGTAATGTTTATAACTTCAGCTTTATGGGCTTCATCTGGGGCATTCAAGGGCATGACATTGGGCCGGATAGTGGCCATCTGGGGCCGTGCTTCCGGACATACCACATCTACATAGGCCTTGCCCGCATATACCGGGCGATTTATTTGCAACAGCCCCTGGTCGTTAATACAGAGAGTGGTACAATCCCCCGCTAAGCCAGTCTTTACCCGGGCAGCTACCCGAGGGGCCAGGTCCCGACCATTTATATTAGCCCCTAAGAGAAAGATAGAGGGCTGATTTTGTGAGATAAGGTCTGCTATAACTTTAGAATAAGGCTCAACACGGTAGTCCTTGAGGATATCATGTTCGGCCAGATAGACTTTATCCGCTCCATAATAGCCCAGGGTTTGGGCCAATCCAGCAACACCACTGCCTAGAAGCACAGCCGCAACTTCTTCCCCTGCCTTATCAGCTAGTCTCCTGGCTTCACTCAAGATCTCTAAGCTTACTTTCCTCAGCTTCCCTTCCGCATGATCAGCATAGATCCAGATACCTTTAGCCATTTTCCCGATCCTCTCCTTATTAAGTTTTCAGCTATCAGAAGTCAGCCTTCAGTTTATTTCGTGAGAGCGTAAGGGGGTAAGGCGTTAGGGGAAAATCTCCTTACGCCTCACGCCTTACTCCTTACGGAAAATGCTGACCGCTGGCTACTAACTATATAACTTTATCCTGTTCCATCAAGGACTTGACCAATTCCTTAGAAATCTCCTCTGGCTCCCCTTCCATTTTGCGCCCCCCTTGCCTGGTGGGAGGGAGGGATAGCTTAACCATCCTGGCAAGAGAGCCGGCCTCACCAAAACTGCCCGGGGCTTCTCCCAGATCAGCCGGGGTAAAGAACTTGATCTCTTTCTTTTTTGCCCCCATGATCCCCTTAAGGGAAGGGTAGCGGGCTTCATTGAGTCCCTTTTGGCAAGTGAATAGGGCCGGTAATTTTACCTCTACCACCTCGGTAGCGCCTTCTACCTGGCGATGGGCAATAGCGGTTTTTTTATCCGTGGAGATCTCTAATTTGATTATTAGGGGTACGCCAGGTATTCCCAGCAGCTCTGCTATTTGCGCTCCAACCTGACAACCATCTCCATCAACGGCCTGCTTACCGCAGAGTATTAAATCAAAACCGGTCTTTTCAATGGCCTTAGCCAGGGCTTTAGCCGTGGCATAGGTGTCGGACTTTTCGAAAGCAGGGTCACAGAGATGGACTGCCCGGTCAACTCCCATGGCCAGACATTTCCTGATAGCCTCAGTAGCCCGGGTTGGCCCCATACAAACCGCTATGACCTCGCCCTCGCCAAACTTCTCTTTAATCCGTAAGCATTCTTCCACCGCATACTCATCATAAGGATTCACAATAAATTCTACCCCATCTTTAATAATCTCAGTACCTGCTGGGTTGATCTTGATCTGGGTAGCAGTATCAGGAACTTCCTTTATACAGGCTATAAGCTTCATCAGTCCACACCTCCTCAAAGGGCATTGTTTAAAAGCTCTGCTAAATCCATAGTCTTAACCGCCTCTTCCATATCTTTAGCCTTCAGACCATCTTCGAGCATAGTCAAGCAATAGGGGCAAGCGGTACCGATAGTATTGGGGTTGACTTTCAGGGCTTCTTCGGTACGCATCACATTAATCCTCTTGCCCAGGTGTTCTTCCATCCACATCCTACCTCCCCCGGCACCACAACAGATGCTCCTGGCCTTATTCCTTTCCATCTCTACTAACTTAACACCGGGGATAGCGCTCAGTATCCTTCTCTGGGCATCGTAGATATCATTATATCGGCCTAGATAACAGGAGTCATGATAGGTGATAGTCATATCAAAACTCCGGGCTGGTTTGAGCATACCTTTATCCAGGAGATCAATCAAGAATTCGCTATGGTGGACAACCTGGAAGTTACCACCAAACTGGGGATATTCATTCTTTAAGGTATTGTAGCAATGGGGACAGGCCGTCAGGATCTTTTTAAATTTATAATTTTTCAAGACCTCGATATTTTCCTGGGCCAACGTTTGAAACAGATACTCATTCCCTATGCGCCTGGCGGCATCTCCACAGCACTTCTCTTCTATCCCCAGGATAGCAAAATCTATCCCCAACGACTTTAAAATATTAACCAAAGATAAGGTTACTTTTTTATTCCGGTCATCATAAGAACCAGCACAGCCTACATAATATAGGATATCTGCCTCGCCTACTTCAGGCATTAGTTTTATATTCAGCCCTTCAGCCCAATCAGCCCGATTAGTATAACCCAAACCCCACGGATTACTCTGGTTTTCCATATTTTTGAAGGTAGCGGTTAACTCAGCCGGGAACCTGCTCTCCATTAATACCAGGTAACGCCGCATATCTACAATACGTTGCACATACTCAATGAACACCGGGCATTGTTCTTCGCAATTCCTGCAAGTAGTGCAAGCCCAGAGCTCATCATCCCCAACTACCGCACCTACCATAGCTGCCCCATTCCATTCCTGGCCATTACCGCTATCCGTGACAGCCGTATTGCTATTCTTACTGAGCAAGAAAGGAGCTTTATCTAATAAATGGTGCCTCAGGTTAACGGTCATCATCTTGGGATGTAAAGGCTTATCGCTACGGTAAGCCGGACAATTATCTGAACAACGGCCACATTCGGTACAGGTATAAAAATCGAAACACTGTTTCCAGGTAAACTCCTCGACCTTACAGACACCGAAAGTTTCCGCTGACTCGTCTTCCAGATTTAGTTTGGTGAGGGCGCCGCGGGGGCCCAAATACCTAAGGAATACATTAGGGATAGCAGTAATAACATGGAAATGCTTGGACAGGGGCAGATAGATCAGAAAACTTAAGAGGAACAAGACATGGCCCCACCAGCCCACCTGGTATAGAGTGCGGAAGCCAGCCTCTGTAGCCCCTGATCCTGCTATTATCTGAGAGATAGTCAGGGCAGCGGGGGTCCATAAGCCGGAGCTTTCTGTACCCAGGCCAATCCGGCCAGCTACAATAGACAGATCAGTTACCATCAGAAAAAAGATAAAGAGCAAGCATAGGGCAGCATCCAGAGAGGGCTCCAGGCGGGCAGGCCGGACAATCCAGCGGCGATAAGCAGCCAGTACTATAGCAATAATTACCAATAAGGCAAAGCTATCTTTGACCAAAAGATAAATATTTCCCAGGGGGCTATCCATAAAGGGCAGTGAAAAACCTGGATACCACCCCTCTCCGATTATGGTAATAGTGCCTAACGAGAAGGCTATAAACCCATAAAAGATCAGCAGGTGAATCACCCCAGGGAAGGGTTCATTAAGTAGCCTCCGCTGGCCAAAGACAAATACCAGGATGGATTTTATTCTCTCGCCGATCTGACTTAAACGGTCTTCTTTCTGGGTAAAAAGCAAGAGCCTTATCCGGGTATAGATCAGGTAACTAAATACACCCAGACCACCCAAGAATATCAGGTAGAATATGATATTACCGGGAAAATGCGCTGTCGGAACCATCATCTCTCTCCTTCTTCAAGACCAGCTAACCTTTTTAAGGTGAAGATAAATTAAATTATCATTCTAACCCAGGGCATGTCAAGAGCAAATTTAGGCGTACTTATAACATTTTTCTTGACAGTTTAGCCACCAACTAAAGTCTTCTAAAATATAGCCGCAAAGGAGCGTAAAAAGCGCAAAGAAGGATACAGTGAGGAGTGAGCCGTGAGCCGTAATCAGTAAACCGCTCCTCACTGCATTACCCGTAAAGACCCTCAATGCGAGGTATGCAGCTATAAACGACGCTAACCAAAAGGCCTCTACTTTTAGAGGTCATGCTGGATTCAAGTTAATCGAGCAGGTATGAGACGGGGACAATTTCGATCCCAGAGGTCTTGAGTTTGGGCAGGGTCTTGCTTAAGGCCGAAATAGTACTGGGATGCGGGTGGGCAATGGCTATCACCCCCTTCCTTCCATTTGTGCTTTTGGCAAGTCTTCCCAGCGCCATGATCTGTTTAATTATGGCTTCTTCGGTCTGATTATTATCAAGAAAGATCTGCCGCTGGTTGGCTCTCAATCCCATCGCCTTAGCTAGCCTATAAGCTACCGAATCTTTACTGGTACGGCTATCAATAAAAAAGAGTCCTTGCTCTTTTAAGACTTTTAGTACCGGCCTCATCTTGTCCGGGTATTCGGTAAATTTGGAACCCATATGATTATTAACCCCTATAATATCGGGAATCTGCTCTAGACAAGCCCTGGTCTTCTTTAATAAGGTTTGTTCGTCCATATCTGTTAACAGGATGTCCGGATACAGTTTATTTCTGGAATAGCCGTGAGGTTCCATAGGGAGATGGAGCAGGACTTCACGGTGATGCTTCTTAGCCAATCGGGCAATGGTAAGCGAATGAGGCAGAGATGGGAGTATGGATAAGGTTAAGGGAAAATCCATTTGTAGAAGGGATTGGGCAGCAGCTTCATCTATACCAAGATCATCAATTAATATAGCTATTCGGGCAGGGGCCGTTTTTGGTAATGGTGGAGGCAAAGGGGGTAACTCTTTTTTTGGTGGAGTTATCTTGGTCGGCGAAAGGGTTGCTGGTGGTTTGGCCTGGTAGTAGGGTTTAATATGTTCTCCGGGTTTAGGAAGAACCTTGAGGAGAGCTATCCCCCCTATTAGTAAAGTTATCCCGATAAAGATTATCCCCCGGGGAGTCCGGCCTTTGCTGCCAGCCCTCTTTCGCTTTTTCTTTGCCATCCTATCTTAATTTGTGACTTGCCTTAATTCCTATGCTCCCTTGATCCGTTGGGCGATGGGGTTAGATTTTTTGAAGGTATCCCAGTTCTTGAGGATATCAAGGGCCTTATGGAGCTGGATATCTTTACTCTCCTCAGGGATCTCATGGCCGATTGTGGCTGGTTCCTCTTCTCCTTCACCCCCCTCTATTATCTTGCCCTCCATATGTTCCTTTAATTCTTTCTCCCGCATGACCCGGGCCTTGGCGGATTCTTTCCCACCCGGGGGGAGGCTATCTATCACAATGTCTGGTTCAATGCCTTTTTCCTGGATGGAACGGCCTTTCGGGGTATAGTATTTAGCAGTAGTGAGCCGTAGTCCAGAACCATCACTCAGGGGAATAATCGTCTGCACCGAACCTTTACCAAAGGTCTTAGCGCCTACGAGTATAGCCCGTCCTATATCCTGTAAGGCACCGGCTACTATCTCCGAGGCACTGGCACTGCCAGCATTTACTAAAATAACCATAGGAGACTCCAGGTGAGGTTTTCTGCCCTTGGAAGAAAAGCGCAGGTTTTGGTTCTCCGTACGGCCTTTGGTATAGACAATCAGTTCCCCTTTTTCTAAAAAGAAATCAGTGACCGTTACCGCCTGATCGAGCAATCCCCCTGGATTGTTTCGTAAATCCAGAATAAACCCTTTCAATTTTTTCTCCTTTAATTCCTTAAGGGCCTTCTCTAATTCACTATCAGTAGTTTTGTTGAAGTTAGTAATACGTATATAGCCGATATTATCTTTCTTCATCTGCCACTTTACACTCTTTATCTTGATTATTGCCCGGGTAATAGCAAAATCTTTTGGCTCAGTAAATCCCTCCCGCATTATAGTTATAGTCACTTTGGTCCCGCTGGGGCCCCTCATCTTATGCACGGCATCTATTAGACTCATTCCTTTGGTCGGCTCGCCATTGACCTTCATTATCCTATCACCCGCTTTAATACCAGCCTGTTGAGCCGGTGTCTCCTCTATGGGTGAGACGACCGTCAATTGGTCATCCTTCATGGTAATCTCTATACCGATGCCGCCAAAGCTCCCTTCGGTCTCTACCTGCATCTCTTTATACATCTCTGGGGGCATAAAAGCCGAATGGGGGTCTAGAGTCCGGAGCATACCCACAATGGCCCCTCGTACTAATTCTTCCGGCTTAACTTCTTCGACATAATGGCTCTGGACTAAGGATAGTACCTCAGAAAAGGTCTTCAGGTCTTGATAAGCCTCTCCTTTGGCCAGGACTTTATTAATAATCAGGATATTGCTTACCAGGAAAAACAGTACGGCTGCTACCAACCCCCAGCACAAAAACCTTAATTCTTTTGTCCTCTTATTCATCTTTATCTCTCCTCCGCTAGATCATTGATACTTATCCTAACTTGATTGCATAGGAATTTCATTTTGGACACAGATGAACACAGATTATACTGCTTAGGGAATACAGTAGTCAGAAGCCAGTATGAACGGAACAATCACCTTTATAGAACAAAGAACTAAGAACCAAGAGCTAAGATAAGGAGCCGGGGGTCTTTGCTCTTTGCTCTGTGTTCTTTGCTCTGAATTCTGACTCCTGAATTCTAGTCATCTGTGCGAATCTGCGGAAATCTGCGTACTAATTAATTTGGGTGTGGCTATTTTCTGTCAAAATTCAATTAACCCTGTAGTGGCAGAGCCGGGTACCCTTTGGGTGCTGCGAGGAATGTCGAGCAAGCTCGACCACTACAAATTGTATTATATAGGCGTTATGACAAAGAATAGCCACACTTAATTAATTTCACCTATTATCACGGTTTTTTAGCGAGCCAGTGCAGAGGGTTTTCGGGATTCCCATGATGCCTGATCTCAAAATATAATGACGCACCAATCAGTGAACCACTATCTCCCAGGGCAGCTACTGGTTGACCCTTTTTAATAAGCTCCCTTACTTTCACATATATATTGGATAGATGGGCATAAAGCGAATAGTAACCCTCCCCATGGTCAATGATGAGCAGGTTCCCATAACCCCTGACCCAATCGGCAAAGAGTACCTTACCGGAGTCAATAGACAGTATAGAGCTACCTAACTGGGCTCTAATATCAATCCCTTTATTAAATATATAATAATTGAATCGAGGATGCTTTACTCGACCAAAAAAAGTAATTATTTCCCCTTTAACCGGCCAGGATAAATTTCCTTTCTTTGCCCGGAAGTCTCTAGTGACAAATTCGTTTTTATCCTGGCTTTGTAAGCCTTTTACCAGGGCAGAGAGCTTCTTAGAGGCTTCTTTGAATTCCTTTTGGGTCTCTTCATAAATTTTCCTCTCATCCTTTATAGTGGCTAAGAGTTGTTCTTTAGCGGTTTTTTCTTGCTCAATAGCCCCTTTTTGCCTTAAGACCCTCTCTTTATAAAGCCTAATCCGTTCCTGTTTTTTTTGCAAGGCTATTTGGTTTTTCAAGGCTACTGCCTGTGTCTTCTCATCCTGAGTAATGGAGCCAATATCAGATAATATTGATTCCTGTAAATATTTCCTTAACAGAAATGAGCTGTTGTCGGGGGATGAGATGGGGTTAGAATATCGGCTTATTTTATAGAGTGCCCGGAGTTTCTTTCTTAGCAAAGATTTTTTCATTTTGAGTTTACCGCTATTCTGCGTAGTTAATCCCTCTAGCTCTTTCTCCTTTATCTCAGCGACCTTGAGGTTCCAATCATATATCTCCAACTCTTTTCCCATTATTTCTAGCCGCCGGTCTATTCTTTCTAGACGGGTTAAGATAGAGTGCTCCTTCTCTTTGTTCTGGGGCATATTTTCTTCCCAGCGGCCAATCTTGTCTTTTAATACAGCAAGTTTAGCCTCCTCCTGCCTTATCTTCTTTTCCATATCTGCCTGGGAAAAGGCGGCCAAAGCGGCAGGATAAAAAATTAACCCTGCTATTAACCAGAAACCCTTTGATCTCCTGAGTTTATTTGTATAGCTACCCATCATCTCTTTTTGTAACCATTTAGCCAAATTAAGATCATAATAACCGTTTAGCTACAAAAAGGCCCATAAGGCGCAAGAGAATTTCTGGTACCTTTGTAACCACAAAGACACAAAGATCACAAAGAATTGTATCTCGTGACCGTGCCCATTGCTCGTGTCTGTTGTAACCACTACGGTCACGGATCACGGACACGTCCTACGTTCTTTCACATTTTTTGCAGAGCTAGCCAGCTACTCCAGCTTCCCAATAACGTACCTCCGGCTATCAAGCCATAACTCATACCAGGGGAGAGAAATGTGATAGGGATGGAAGCTAAAAACTGGTAGGAGTCTTTCTCGCAATAAAAAAAATATAAGAGGAACGATTTATAGAG
>MHDQ01000015.1 GCA_001803565.1 Nitrospinae bacterium RIFCSPLOWO2_12_FULL_45_22
TCCTAACTAAAGGGCCGGCTTCTACCCCTTTAAACCCCATCTCTATTGCTAACTGCCTTAATTCCTGGAATTCTTCCGGTGGTAGATAACGGGACACGGGCAATTTATCTGGCCGGGGCTGTAAGTATTGCCCCAGGGTTAGGAAATCACAACCTGCTTTTTGGAGAACCTTAATGGTTTCCAGGACTTCTAATCTGGTTTCTCCCATGCCCAATATTAGGCCGGACTTGGTCAGGATGTTTTTGTCCTCTCTCTTTACTCCCGCTAGCAAGCCCAGAGAGCGATAATAGTCGGCTTGGGGCCTTACTAAGGAATATAGGCGGGGGACGGTCTCCAAATTATGGTTTATTACCTCAGGTTTTTCAGCAATAACTTTTGCCAATGCCTCTTCTGAACCGCCAAAATCAGGGATCAGCACCTCTATAAGGCAGTGGGGATAATACCGCCGGATTTCTTTAATTACCATACTAAAGACCGCTGCTCCACCATCTTCTAAATCATCTCTGGTTACCGAAGTTATTACTGCATAGCGGAGCCCGAGGGCCTTAATCGCCTGTGCTACTCTCTGCGGTTCTTTAGGGTCCAGGGGCTTTGGAGAGTCATGCTTCACCGCACAGAAGCCACAGTTACGGGTACATATATCCCCCAGAATCATGATAGTAGCAGTACCCCGGCCAAAGCACTCACCTATATTAGGGCAGCTGGCACTCTGGCATACTGTGGGCAGCCCTGCCAGATGCTTCAGTATGTGCTGATATTTATGCGGGTTAGGTAGCTTGACCCGCAGCCACTCTGGCTTGCCAGCCATAGGCCATTAATTCCCTCAGATATTCTAATTCTATCCCCTGGCAATCCAGCTCAAAGAGTTGACTAAATACCTGGATCAAGGTCTGACTGATTCGTCCTGGTATCTCTCGCTGCGTAAGCTGGCTCATTGAAGTTATCTGCTCACCATTTAAACCACAGGGGTTGATCCAGCGGAAATAATTTAGATCAATGGTAATATTCAGGGCAAAGCCATGAAAGGAGACCCATCTCTTTATTCCAACACCAATAGAGGCAATCTTTTTCCCTTCTGCCCATACCCCGGTTAAGCCTGGGACTTGATAAGCTATTATACCCCATTCTCTTAGCGTATCTATCAATAGCCTTTCTAGGTGCCGCAAATAGTAAAAGACATCCTGACCATGATCCTTCAAATTGAGGATAGGATAGCCAACCAACTGACCAGGCCCATGAAAAGTTATGTCGCCGCCCCGATTGATCCGGAATAGCCTTATCCCTTTCTGCTCTAATTCCTCTTCCGATACTAATAGGTTTTCTTTATAACCCAGTCGGCCAGTAGTATAGGTAGGGGGGTGCTCCAGGAGCAACAGTACGTCAGGGATCAACCCTTTTATCCTGGCCTCTACTATCTCCTCCTGGAGCCCTAAAGCGGTGGCATAATCCACCATTCCCAATTCTAATACTAAACAGGGTAGAACCCTACTCCTCATATATAGCTTCTACTGGACAGGTATTAATACATTCCTTGGCCTGCTTACAGAGATTCTGATCAATAACTGCTTTATCCTCCTGCATAGAGATTGCCCCATGAGGACAAACCTCAACACATGTCTGACATCCTATACAGGTATCAGGGTCCACTACTACTGGCATTTATTCCCTCCTTTCTAAATTAATCCAGAAACTTCTTCGATGAGTTAAGTTAAACCCTTCGTAAACAATTGATGGCATAAAATATCATATAGAAAGGCTTATGTAAAGGGGTTACTGGGAACCGGCTATTTTTAGATAGACTCATCCAGAGAAAACATTAGACAGAACAATGCCCAGGGAAGGGAGGAAGGACTCCCTCCCCTGGGCATTAACAGGTCTTATTCCATAACTTCTACCTTTATAGCCTTGCGCTTGGCCTGTTCCTTCTTGGGCACTTGAATCTCTAGCACCCCTTGGTAATACCGGGCCTTGAGACCTTCCGAATTAGCGCTTGCAGGGAGGTGGAGGATACGATGGAATTTCCCATAAAACCTCTCCCGGCTGTAATAGCCATTATTAACTCTAATATCTCCCTCTCCTCTCTCACCCTTTATGCTCAAGAGATGCCCATCAAAAGTTACCTCGATATCCTTCTCCTCTAAACCGGGCAGGTCTAACTTAACCAGCACATATTCATCGTTCTCCCAAACATCTGCTGATGGGTGCCAATACTCGTCGGCACTAAACTGCCTTTCCGGCCTGAAAAAGGGATCAGAAAAATCAAAAAACCGTTCAAATTCTGAAAAGGGACTAACGAGTCCCGTCCGCCGGGGTTCCCATTTAATGATACTCATTCTCATTTCCTCCTTCTTTGTCTAACATGAATAAAACAGAGATTAACCAAATTATTGAGATAAAATCTCATTAATCTTTTGATCTGTTATATAATAGCCTCCCACATAATTGTCAAGCGCAAACCTAAATTTCTAAATTTTGGTTAAACTGTTCAGTTATAGCCACAAAAAGGCGCAAAAGGCATCATTATCAGAATTCAGAAGTCAGCATGAAAAAACAACTAGCACCCAACTTCTATTCTGGATTCTGAATTCTGACTTATAAATGGTATACCTTTTCGTGGTTGAATAGCTACTTTTGGTTATTACTGGAGGTCTGATGCAACGGGGGTAGTTTTGAAGTTTAGTAGGCAAGCAGGGGGCAGGGTTCATGTCTTTAAACCCTGTCCCCGAAGGTTCCTTTAGCAGAATCTCTGCTCGGTCCGCTCGATAATTTGGTCCTGCACCCCTTTAGGCAGATCAACAAAATATGCGCTGTAGCCCGCTACCCGTACTACTAAGTCGGCATACCGCTCCGGGTTTTTTTTGGCCTCCAGCAGGGTAGCACGGTCTATGACATTGAATTGGATATGGTGGTGTCCCAGATCCGCCCAGGTTCTTAGATAAGTAGCAAATAGCTCTTTGTTCTCTCCTTCCAGGTATTGGGGCAAGAATTTCTGGTTCAGGAGGTGATTGTGACTCCTCAAGGGATCAACCTTCGAAGTAGACTTTAGAACCGCGGTAGGGCCCTTCTTGTCCCGGCCAATTACAGGCGACAAAGTACCATCGTTAAACATATCGTGGTCTTTCCGGCCATCAGGTGTCGCCCCAGTCAGGCCACTATAGGCATAGTAGGCCGCACCACCGCTACCATCTTCCAGGAAGTGATAGCCATAGAGATTCTTAAAGCGCTGGATCGCTTTAGCGGTTCTTTCCTGTACCTCCCGGGCTATTAGGTCCACATAGTCGTCATCATTACCGAATTTAGGGGCCTTATTGAGGAAGATTTGGCGTAAGTCCTCTCTCCCTTCCCAATTGCTCTTAAGGGCCTCTAGAAGCTCGGCCATAGTTACCTGTTTCTCTTCGAAGACCAGTTTTTTCATAGCAGCCAGAGAATCAGCCACAGTAATCTGGCCTATAGGCTGGACAATAGTCTTGGCAAAATAGCGCCATTTACGGCAATCCTGACCCTTCTCTATACAACCATCCAGCAGGGCCGAGAGGAGGGGCCTGGGCAGGTGTTCTTCATACAAGGCATCGGCAATATTATATATAACCGCCAGTTTTCCCATGAAGAAGCGTACCTGGGCCAGATATGCCTCTAGCACATCTTCTATAGAAGAGAAACCGAGAGGGTCCGGGGTAGCAGGGCCGAGTTGCTCACCCGTAAACTTATCAATACCCTCATTTAGAGCCAGCTCTAAACACTTGGGCAGGACAAATATCCCCCCTACGGCCCGATAGGTAATGTTCTTTCCCGGTATGGTCCAGCGCATACATACCTCGATAGCATAATCCCGGACATCCTCAATGGGCAAACCTAGAGCGAGAAACATAGGTATCATATAGGCATCGTTATAGAAAGCCGGATAGCCCACACCAGTCCGGAGCAAATCTATTGCGCTGTATACCAGTTCTTTGGGTATCTTGCTATGGTACCGCATAGCCACCATAGGCACCTGCAAGCGGATATTTTTGGAGGCATCCAGGGCAATATAGGTCATCTCATTGGTAGCATCATCCCCTTCCCGGGTGACCCCGCCCAGGGTAATGGTTTGGGCCGCCGGTATACCGCCAGCCTGGAAGGAGCCGGCTAAAGGTGGCCTGAGCTGACCCGACTCATTCATCTTGAGCCATAAGAATTCTACCAGCTCCTGGGCCTCTTCGCGGGTGATCCGGCCAGCATCCTGATCCATTTTATAAAAGGGATACATAATCTGGTCAAATCTTGCGCCTAAGCCATTATTCTGCAGTTCGATCTCGCGTGTTATCGAGGTAATGAACCAGAAGAATTGCAGGGCTTCATATAAGCCCCGGGGAGGGTTCTCTGGTACCCAGTCACATACAT
The DNA here is from genome assembly GCA_001803565.1 of Nitrospinae bacterium RIFCSPLOWO2_12_FULL_45_22. GTDB lineage: Bacteria > 2-12-FULL-45-22 > 2-12-FULL-45-22 > 2-12-FULL-45-22 > 2-12-FULL-45-22 > 2-12-FULL-45-22. The sequence goes on from MHDQ01000015.1 coordinate 4,381, forward strand.
CCGCCACCCTTTGCAGCTCTTGTTTTCGCTCAAAGCTGATCTCCGTTTGGGCCAGTTCCCGGGCCTTTTGGGCATAGCGGTTGGCAAAGTTGGTGGCGGCCCTAAGGGAAATCAGGCAAGCCTCGAGAAAGTTCTTTTGTTCCAGGTATTCGCGGGCTGAGGTACCATTTACATTCAAGGTCTTCAAGCGATTTTCCGCCTCTTTTATTACCCCTTTCAGGCCGACCTGGAAGAGTTTCTCAAAATTGGCAGCGCCAGAATCAGCACCATGGAGCCACATAAAATGTCCTTTATATGACCAGTAAGGTTTTACATCCTCGGGCAAGAGATTATATTCCATCCCCTGGACGGATTTACCTTGCCAGTATTTATGTATCTGATGCAGTTCTTTCCTCTCTTCCTCGTTCAGCAGCTCCTTATATTCTTTATCAATAGCCTTATCCAGCCAGCGCCAGTAGAGCTCCGGATAGGTAGTCAGCGAGTCGGGTGTACTGGCAAAGTTGCCTACTATACGCTCTTCATCGCCTATATAGATAGTCATATTCTCCAGGATACTGGCTAGGGCCTTTGCCCGCCGTAAGACCATAGGTTCCCCTTCAGTCTCTTTATAGACCTGGGTTACCAGGCGGGCCCGTTCCAGGCAGATCTTTACCCCGGGCCGATATGGTGACCGGCCGGCTTCTTTCTCATAACCCCGGCCCAATGCCCGGAAGCTCTTTACCTGATAATGCATCTTGTCCCTGAGTTTTTCTACTACCGTACTCACTATCCCCACCCCCTTTAATCTTCTTAAGATTTCCTGCTACCTTATCTTTTGCGCTTGCGGCGTGCTTCTATCATCTCGAATAGGGCCTGGAGCCTAATATCTATCTGGGCCTCAGAGAAGAATTTCGGGTCAATCATATCCGCTTCTATCACTATCCCGGGGATACCGTACTTGCGCTCGATATCATCAATTATATCCAGCTCGCCCAGGTTCCAGACCCGGCAGGTACGGGAGGCATACATGATCAGGCCATCCAGAGAGTATTGTTCGATCCATTCTGCTAAGGAATGCTGGAAGAACTCCGGGGAGCTGCCCGTAGCCATCCGATAAGAGTACCACTGTTCGATCAGGGTATCTACCGGCCTTTCCGGGTCAATATGTTCCGGGTGAGGGAAGAATTCCCAGGGGTATCTTCCGACAATGGGATTAGCGCCGAAAGAGACCAGCTTGCGCATAATAGTACCCAGGAAGGTCCAGGGTATCCAACCATCCCAGTATACCCGGAAGCGCTCCTCGGGTGCGATAGCCGAGATCCCCTGCCCTGCCCTCTGTTTTAATTCATCTAGCAATTGCTGATAATAGTCAATAGACCTCTGTTGACCCATCAGATAAAAAACCGGGGCAATGCTAACCGCATAATCCCATAGCGTCCACGGTGAGGGGATCCTTTCAAAGAATTTCCAGCATTCATTCCGGATCATAGCGGCCTTTTTGAGCACGGCCAGGATCTCACTCAAGCGGTCATAATTAAACTTACGCCCGCAGAACTCTTCTAGCTGCGGGATGACTACTTCGTAGCACTGCCGTTTAGCATAGTTTTCCAGGGGCTTAAGGTCTTCTTCCTTTTGAGGTGGGGGCAGGTCCAAGGTGATAGCCGGCACTTTTAAACGCCGGAAGAGAGAATCACCGATCTGGGAATGTTCCGGACAAAGGCGTCCACAAAGAATCAAGTCCGGTATGGGCTGCAATACATCCTCTTTTATAGGGATATTCTTCTCTATGGCATCGATCATACCTAGATGGAGGCGATGATAGGAACAAGTATCAATAATTTGCCCGCCGGCTTCGGCTGCCTCAAGGATGGGTGGTACGCCTTTACGGCCACCGCAATAAGCTGCATAGCCAGCATAGAAATGGCAGGTTATCCCCATAGCATAGGCAAACGGGAATAGGGGACCTATGCTCCAGGCAATCTTTTTTCCTTGGGCCTTGGCTACCCGGATGCTTGCCCAATGTTCATCTACCCACGGGCCCATAAGTTTGGTGGTCTCTAACCGATTCAATTTAAACTTTCGTTCTTCAGATTTTTTCTCTTCCATCGGAGCTCCCTCCTCTTATTCGCTTCGAAAATAGAAATAAAGAGATCATAACAAATTAAATCGTTTTAGGGCCTCAGCTAATCTACTATCCTGCCGGGAAAGCTCCTTCAAGGCATCCAATAGCCTTCTTAACATACCTTCCTTTTCCATAAACTCAATGGCCTCTCTTCTGGCTTCCCTGATTATGGTCCTTCTGTCCCAATAGGCAAATCCTATAACTGTTACTACTAAGGAAGTAAATATCCCGGACAAGATATAAAGGAAATGGGTCATCTGGTCGAACCTCTTGTTCATATCTTGACGTAGTTCTGAAATTCTTGTATCCACCTGCTCAAATCTCTTGTCTATCTCTCCCACTTTTACCCTTAGTTCAATAAGAAGTTCTCGGTCTTTCTGGGTGAAACCGTCTTCCGCAAATGTGGAGGCACCTGAGAGGAAAATCAAAAATAATACAGATAGCACCATTAAATGTCTCATAATTTCCTCCCCATCTGAATGACAATCATTGCACCGCAAAGCATGCTGAGGTATAAAGGGCAGCTCAGCAGGTTTATTTCTATTGTTCGGTAGCAATAATAGCAGCACCGAGGGCACCGATGATTTGAGGTTCTGGCGGGATCAAAAGAGTTATACCAAGTTTTTTCTCCAATGCCCGAACCATTCCCTTACCCTTAGCTACCCCACCGGTCATCACTACCGGTTCTTTCGTGCCTAATTGACCAATCATACCTGTGATACGCCGGGCAATAGCTTCATATATCCCGGCCGCTATATCTGCCTTGTCAGAACCCTGGGCCAATAGAGATATTACCTCGGTCTCGGCAAACACGGTACACATATTACTTACCTTGGCCTCTGTGTGGGCACGGAAAGATAATTCCCCCATTTCATCGAGGTCAACTTCTAAAGCCCCGGCCATTACCTCCAGGAAGCGTCCAGTTCCAGCCGCACATTTATCGTTCATAATAAAGTTTACTGGCCGGCCATCTTCATTAACATAGATTACTTTGCTATCCTGACCGCCTATATCAATCACCATCCGTACCTGGGGGAAGATGGATTTTGCCCCCCGGCCATGGCAAGTAATTTCTGTAACATGGTTATGAGCAAAACTTACCCGTGCCCGTCCATAGCCTGTAGAGACAATATAATTAATATCGGCGAGGCCGAGATTAGCAGTTGCTAATACTTCATTAAAAGAGGCTTCGGCCGCCCCTTGATAAGAAGCACCACTCCTGATTATTTTATAAGCCAGGATATTTCTGTTGCCATTTAATAATACCACTTTGGTACATAAAGAACCTACATCTATGCCCCCTACAATACCCGCCATAATTACCTGCGCCTCATCTTCCTCCGGGCTTCTATCATCTCGAATAATGCCTGGAGCCGCATATCTATCTGTGCTTCCGAGAAGAATTTCGGGTCAAGCATATCCGCTTCCAGAACTACCCCCGGTATGCCGTGCCTGCGCTCTATCTCATCAATGATGTCTTGCTCTCCCAGGTTCCAGAGCCTACAAGTGCGGGCGGCATACATGATTAAACCATCCAGCGAATATTTATCTACACACTCAGAGATAAACTCCAGGCCAAACTCGGGTGAGCTCCGGGTAGACATCATATGGGTATACCATTGTTCGCACAGGGTATCTACTGGCCTTTCTGGGTCAATATATTCCGGGTGAGGAAAGAACTCCCAGGGATATTTACCTACGATGGGATTAGCGCCGAAAGAGAGGAGCTTCCGGCTGATAGTCCCCAGAAAAGACCAGGGGAGCCACCCATCCCAATAGACCCGGAATTTTTCCTCGGGCGATATAGCAGAGATACCTTGATCGGCCCGCTGTTGCAGCTCGGCCTTGAGCTTCTCATAATACTCTACCGTGCCGGGCTGCCCCATGAGATAGAATACCGGGGCGATACTGACTCCCCAGTCCCATAATGTCCAGGGCGAAGGGATCCTCTCAAAGAATTTCCAGCATTCATTCCGTACCAGGGCCGCTTCTTTCAAGGTAGCCAACATCTCACTCAACCGGTCATAATTGAACTTACGGCCACAGAATTCTTCTATTTGCGGGATGACTATTTCGTAACATTGGCGTTTGACGTAGTTTTCCAGTATCTTTAAGTCCTCAGGCTTATGGGGCGGGATCATATCCATCGCAATGACCGGTACCTTTATATGCCGATAGATGGAGTCACTCTGGTGGGAATGTTCCGTACAGAGCCGGGCAGAGAGGACCAGGTCTGGTTTGGGCAGCATGACCTCTTCCTTGATCGGCAACTGCTTCTCAATAGCGAGAATCACCCCCATATGGAGCCGGTGATAAGAACAGGTGTCAACGATTTGACCATCGGCCTCCGCAGCCTCTAACAGGGGAGGCACACCCTTGCGGCCCCCACAATAAGAGGCATAACCTGCGTGGAAATGGCAAGGCATATCCATGGCATAGGCAAACGGGAACAGGGGGCCCATACTCCAGGCCACTTTCTTACCCTGCTTTTTGGCCTCCCGTAAGCCATCCCAATGGGCATCCACTAAAGGTCCTATTGCCTTGGTCGTCTCTAAGCGATTAAGTTTATATTTCCTCTCTTCAGATTTCTTTTCTTCCATGAGACCTATCCTCCCCTTAACTAGCGCATCTCTTCAATAAAGGCCTGGAGCCGCGTCCTGACCTGCTCTAGCGATACTATTTCGTGCTCTACTTCTACCAATATCTCCGGTATATTATTTTGGGCCAATTTCCTCTTCACATCAGGATAGTAGCAAAGGTGCGGGGGGCAGAACTTAACCAATAAGGTAATAACCCCCTGACCCTTGGCTTGCTTTACCCGGTCTATAACATAATCAGACCAATCAGTTACCCAATCCACCTTGGTAGGGCAGGGTGGTATCCGCCGCAGGTAGCGTTTAGCCAGGGCCTCTATCGGGTTACCATCTA
>MHDQ01000016.1 GCA_001803565.1 Nitrospinae bacterium RIFCSPLOWO2_12_FULL_45_22
CCTCCTAACTTTTCGTATTCTCAAAACACATGTATTCGCTTCATTCGGTGCAATTGTTCTTGGTATTTCTTTACTTGGTGTTTGATTAGGTCTCATTATAGGATTCCCAATTCAACCTGTTCTTTTAGGAAGTTTTGTTTTAGTGAATGTTGTGTTGTTTTATCTTTTAGCACTAATCCGGAATGGAAATTTTCATATTCAAGAACCAAAAGACTTTTTGTTTCGGTTTCAAGCCCGCCCAGAGGTTTACTTATATATTAACGGGGAGGGTAGGCATATACCCGATCCTCATACTTTATTTCTTCTCGGTTGGTCTTTTAATGATGTAGTTATTTTAGATAAGAAAGAATTTAATGCATTTCAAATTGGAAGACCACTTGAGAGTGTTTTAAATGCACGCCTAGTTCGCCCTGATGATAGTGAGAACGAGGTCTGGATGATTTTAGAGGGTAGGAAAAGACGTATAGATCCCACGATAATTAATTCGATAAAAAACTTAAATCCTAAACGAATAATAGATGCTATTCCTCGATCACAAATTGCAGCATGGCAGGAAGACAAACCTTTGGCAGCTATTATCTTTCAGAATTAGCTGTTTAACAACGGCATAGAGTGCGACGGCAAAAAGCCGCCGCGCATCATGCCGAGCATTAGGCATCTGATTAGGCATAAAAACGAGATAATAAAAGGCAGTTGAGCATCATGCGCCGATAATGGTATGTTATAGCAACATGCCAAATAATAAGAGAAAAAACGGCAAAGCAATTCGATACATTGATTTATTCTGCGGCATTGGCGGCCTCTTTTTCTTAAACTGAGCCTGCAACCCTATATCCGGCCGTAATAAGCTCTCGGCATCCTTGTGGTCATAAGACCTGGTATTGGCCTCTATCCTTTTTTTCGTTAGTGCCATTATTTAACCTCTAGATTCGCTTTGCTCACTACAAGTTTTACCATCGGCTGATACCTATTCTACCCCAGACAATTGCATATTAACCCTTTCGTTTTCAAACCCACGGCCTTCCAGATCTGTGGATGTTCTTTACACAAGGCAATGTCAATATCATCTTTATGCCTTTTTATTGCTTCTATGATGGTTCTAAATATCCTGATTCTAAGCTTCTCAGGATATCTCAGCTTTTTTAATCGTTTAATCCCCAATAAGTTTGATTCTAGAATAGATTTTATGTTGGAAATCCTGAAGTATTTCTCTATGGGGATAGCAAAGCAGAAGAATAAGTCATTCAGTTATTTTCTTGAAAGACATATTTGTAAAGCCAGCAATTCTCGGTAAAAAATCTCTTTAAAGCCCTATCTGGCAGGGTTAGAAAACCCCGCTTATCGGTAGTAGGCTATCTTAGAGGAGAATACTTATGTCTCGCATTTTACGGATAAAGGAGACATGTGCGAAAGCCTCTCGGCTGATTTACGAACTGCCTCATTCAAATCCGTTGGGTGATAAATGATGGCATAATCCCAAAGCCCAAAACCACCCTCATTATTTACTGCCCATACCCATCTTCGGGCAGCAGCTTCTTTTACCTCAGCCAGCGGATCATAACCTTTTACCTCTAAGATAAGGGTACCTACCTCTTTCCCATCCCACTTGAGGTTAATCAAAAAGTCCGGTATATAATCCCTCTTCTCACCATTATGGAAATAGGGTATAGCAAATCCTAGATTAAAATTACGCGCAAAGGAAATCACATGATCATGCTTATCCAGATAGAATTTGGCTATCTGTTCCCATTTTTCCGTATCTGCGATAGCGTAGTTAAGATGACTCCTTTGGCACTCCACCACTTTTTTGCTAGTCCAGAAGTCTACATCCCCAGTTGAGCCCGGCCCGCGATTTATCTCATAACGGGGTAGTTCAGATGCATCACCTTCCTTTACATATGGAATTATAGCACCCATAATGGTTTCAACCGCCCAACCATAATAGGGATTGAGGAACAGGTCTCTTAAATCTGTCCCACCCATTGGTTGAACCCGGGTTTTAATAAATTGCCTCACAATATTTAAGACCTGAGGAAAAAGCACATGGACAGGTATCTCACACCCGGAGCTACCGGACAATTTATCCGTTAAAGTGCGAGCCAGCTCAAACTCCAGTTCCTGCAACCTCTTGGTCTTTCTCCATTCTTCGAGGGAAATTTCATCAGTACGCCCAGGCCCAAAAAGGGAGAGCCGTCCAGTTTCTGTAGCGGATAACCCTTTTACCCTTACCTCGTCAGGTATATTTGCGGGGTCCAATAGCAGGGTCGGGACCCGCGACCAGTCCACCTGAATACTGTTTCCTATCTTATAAACATACCCCTCTACCCGGGGGAAGCGGATCTCCAGATGGTCTTTCTCTGGAGAAAGGGCATGAACATGGTAGATTTTTGCTGGAGGCTGCTTATGTTCTTTAGGATTAGTTTTTAGAGGTATGAGCTCAAAAGGGACGCCATAGACCTTGGCTAATTCTTCAGCCTGAAGGTCATGGTATTGGGAGCGTCGAAGGGCCCTTCCCACTACTTGCTCACAAAGAAGCTGTGATTGGAATGGCCGTAAGCCTACGATATGGGTCACAGTATGGGCATCCCACCCTTCAGCAAGCATGGCAACAGAAACAATGCACCGGACATCCCTGCCCGGGGGAATGGATGGGTCTATCACCCTTTCCCCCAATTCTATAACCTTTCGATTTACCTTCTCTATCAAGAGAGTATATTCCGGAGGAGGTTTTCCTCCGGGCCATACCGTTTTACCAATGGTATCTAGAATAAAACGCAGGCGGCGGTTCTCATCGGTTTTGATGGCGCCGGTTTCCAACTCTTCAATTACTTTAGAATCAATCCTCACAGTATATTCCTGGCCATTTCTATTCAAGAATTCTTCAATAGGCGGGGCAGTTTCGCTCCCTCCTTCAGCCATCCACTCATAGATAACCCGGGCAAGTTTTGTGTCCCGGCAAACAATAACGAATACCGGCGGTACCGAGGGCCTTGAACCTTTCTCTGCCTCCTTTTGCCATTCCAGAAAGGTCTCTCGCCATAGCCCTGCCAATTGAGCAATGGGTGCCTGGGCCCATTTAAGCACTGCCTCAGGTTTTATTTGGCCCCGCCTGCCACCTTTTTCAGTCCTAGTGAGTTTTTCTTCTATAATCCATCTCCAGACATTAAAATAGGCAGGGATGGGTCTGCCGGTGGTATCTTCTATAGGCAATTGTGGGATCTTTACTAGACCGGATTCTATGGCATCAATCAATCCGAAGTCCGATACTACCCAGGGAAAAGGCCGCCCCGGTTCATTGCCGGTATTGTTCAGATAGAAAGGTGTTGCCGATAAATCAACGCAGAAGTTGATCCCCCTTATCCGGTTTATCTTGTCCAGTCCATCAATCCAGACAGTGGCTTCTTTCCTTTCTACCTCGGAAAGCTCGTCCTCTTCTTCTATTTCGGGGGTATTGTCTAATTGCCTGATCCGGTAAGCATGATGTGCCTCATCGTTAAAAACCAGGATGTTTCCTTTCCCTTTTACTGACCACAATACCTTTTCTACTAAGGCGGTATCTGACTCAAAGTATTTTGTCTCGATGGTCTCTACCTTTTTCCCGTCTATATCTCGGGTAACCCGTACCTTTTTCTCTACACCCCGCTTTACTACCCGGGATGAATCCTTCCCAACGGTATTCATCTCCTGAGGTTCCAGAACATGCCAGTTGGTAATAATTACCTGACCTTTCCTTAAGTCGCTCATCAGGTGAGGAAGAACTAAATCAAAGGTTCGGTAAATACTGGTCTCACCCTTATTGGGGTCGAGTTCCTGAAGTCTGTCCCGTATGGTTATGTTAGGGCATATAATCAGTACTGTATCAGAAAAGCGGGCATCAGAACGATTGGCTACCTTGTTTAAGATACTCCAGGCTGCCAGCATCGCCATAACCGTAGTCTTTCCAGTCCCGGTAGCCATCTTGCAGGCATACCGCAGAAACCCAGAATACCCCTTCTCCCTGGCTTCCTTAGACGGTTCATCCCCCGGTATGGTGATCCCTTGCCGGTAATCGGCCCTAGCCTCGGTTAAAAAGATGATGGTCTCAACCGCTTCTCGCTGACAGAAAAAGAGCCGTCTTTCCCTCTCCTCTTGACCCCAGTATTTAAGTAATTCATCCGTAACCAAGGTTATCCCAGGGTATCCTGACTCTCTCCATTCTTTAAGACTTTTGCGGATTTCATTTGCCAGCTCTAAGGGGAATTTGGTCCCAATATCGTCTGCCTGGTCTTTGGTGGTCTGCCTTCCTGGAGGGCGGAAGTAATAAAAGGCCTCCCGCTGCCCTTCCATAAGTTTTGGTCGTTCACCCTTTTCTATAAGATAATAGTGACGAGGCTCCTCATAGGCATCATTGATTATAGGTTTAATGACTTCATTAAACTGGCTCATCGTTCTATCTCGGCCTCATCAAGGGACTTCACCACCATTAATTCGTTACCCCGGTCGTCAATGACCTTGACCGCTATCCGGCCATGTTCTCCAGCAACAAATGGCTCGCTTATAGTGCCCGATAAATGCTCCCAAACACTGTCTTCAAACGTACCTTTAAGGGCCTTTTGTAGACTGTCCCAGGCCCGGGTACGGGGAAAGAATGCCTGAGTTACACAAAAAGCTAGATTATTGTAGTCGCTGTCCAGGAACCAGGCCGGAACATCATCTCCCCTGGAATGGTAAACCTCGCAAGTCACCGGATCGAAGACATCCAGGCCTAAAAGCTCCACCTGATATAACTCTGAGCCATCCTTTGCCTTTTTGTCTGTGCGTGTCAGACGGATCTCCGGGGCACCGGTGACACTGAAGACCTGACTGGAGCGGGTGGTCTTCAAGAGGTCACTCATCTGCAGGTCCATGGTAGCCTGCACATAGGTGGCCGGGATACCCACAACATCAAGGCAGGAATGAATAAACCTGGTAGCCTTATCCTGGATGGCAAAGCCGATAATATAGAGATGGGAAAAGCTCTTGGCGTAAGCCTCCCGGGCCGCGGCAAAGACCATCTGCTCCGTCACTGGTCCATGCTCCGGTCCAAAATAAAAGGCGACCGGTTTTTCTTTGTCATTGGCTACCACTGCCTCAGCATGAATATCCATAGCCCTGGCCGGACGGCGCACATTCTTGAATTCTACGGTCTGATTGCCCGGCAGTCTCAATAGCGGGGAGTGGCGGAGCACCTCTATCATCCGGTTGATATAATCACCGTATTCAGTCTCACCCTCTGCTACTTTGCCCGGTTCTTTTTCCTCTATCTGGATGGGTGTAGGTATGGTGGCTTCTACTACAAAGGGACCAGAGACCCTGGTAATGCTCGTAACCACTTCGGGCCGGTCCACCAGCACCTCCTCGTCAGGTGGTTGGTTCTGGGCGATGGATTTGAGGGTGATGTGGGGCACAATGCCGCCTACTTCCTCTCCCTTCTTATTCTGCTTGCGTTTATAGACAAAGCCACCGGAGGGCCCTTTAGCCGGGTCCCGCAGTTCATAATAAGCAAAGGTAGCGGTTAAAAGTCGCTGCCGGGCAAGGGCTAAGGGGACCCGGCTGGTATCAATCGTGATCCAGCGCCTGCCCCACTGCTCAGCCACATAAGCCGTGGTGCCTGAACCACAGGTAGGGTCAAGGATCAGGTCACCAGGGTCAGTAGTCATAAGAAGACAACGGGAGATTGGTAGCTCTGATGTCTGAACTACGTAATCCTTAATGATCTCCGGACCAGTATCATTCCAGGTAGAAGTTAATTCAACATACGGAAAATCATCAAAAAACGCTATTGACCGCAAAACGCTTTTACTTTCAGTAACTCGATTACTTTGCACTAATCTGGAAAACCCTTCATCAGAGTGCCGCCAGTGCATTCCCTCTGGAATAGACCACATTTTGTCGTTGAATTCTCTTTCTTTATTATTGCCAGTTCCTTTCGAATGCATTGGTAAAGTGGAAAAGAAGCGACTTCCCTTTTTCACAAGTTCTGGATTTTGTTTCTCTTCATCTGTTAGTGGCCGGCGTGTTCCATTTTGATCTTCGATGTTAGAGAAGATAGATGTATCCAATTCTTGAGGAAGAAAGAGCCGCCGAAACTTTATCTTTTGCTTTTCTTTAGCATACCAGATGAGGAAATCTGTTGTTTGTGGAAGTCCGTGAGCCTTCTTGGTTCCGCCTGTAACCTTGAAAGATACCATCCCGCAGAAATTCTCTGCCCCAAATACCTCATCCAACAATTCTCTGACATGATGGACATTTTCATCGCCGATCTGGACAAAGATTGAGCCTGAAGGATGAAGCAGTTCTCTGGCAAGCAAAAACCGGTCTCGCAGATAGGTAAGGTAGGAATGGAGTCCCAGCTCCCAGGTATCGCGATAGGCCTGTACCATCTCTGGCTCCCTGGTCATATGCTCATCATCACCATGCTTCACATCCCGCTTGCGTATGAAGGGCTGGAAATTGGAGCCAAACTTGACCCCATAAGGCGGGTCCATATAAATCATCTGCACCTGCCCGCCCAATCCTTCATACTCTAAGAGTGAGTTCATCGCTACCAGAGAGTCACCAAGGATCATCCGATTTACCCAGGGGATCTTGTGGACATAGGCCTTTAGGATACGGTCAGTGATGGAGAGATCATGATCAGCAAAAAGTTCCATCTGTCTAGCCTTATCTTTTTTACGATGCTTCAGGGTCTCAAGAATGGCCTGGGTGGAGAGCCGTTCATGGATAAAAAGTGGCAGGGTGGGCACGTTAAACTCCGTCCGCTCAGCCTTACCGGCCCAGTTAAGGAAATGGCGGGACATACGTTTCAGGGCATCGGCAGCAGTTTTGATTTGCAACAAAAGTCCTTCCAGTTTTGCAGGGTCATCCTTATGCCCTGCTAACTTTTCCGTTAGCTCCTCTATCTCCGCAATCAGCGCCTCTACCCTTTCCCGGTCAGCATTTATATCCCAGGAAAGTGATGGATCAATACTGGAATCATAGCGATAGGTCTTTGGCAATCTCTTTCTCTTAAACTGCGCCTGTAACCCTACATCCGGCCGTAATAAGCTCTCGGCCTCCTTGTGGTCATAAGGCCTGGTATTGGGTCCTATACTTTTTTTCTTACCCGCTGCCATTATTTAACCCTTTTTACCTCAGACAGTTACACCTTAGCCCCTTTACGTTCAAACCTACGGCCTTCCAGATCGGTGGAGGTTCTTTACACAAGGCAATAGCAATATCATCTTTATGCCTCTTTATTGCTTCTATGATGGTTCTAAATATCTTGATCCTAAGCCTCTCAGGATATCTCAGCTTTCCTCCTTCCTTTACCAAGCTTCTGTTTATCTTCAATAGGTGAGATTTAGGAAATCGGGAATTGATATGGTTAGCAAGGCCATTGGAGGGGCGGTATTCACCTATGGTTATCCTTGTAGGCCGCACATACTCAAATATCTTATCCACCAATGTTATGTAGTCCGTTTCCCAGGTAGAATAGAATATGACTGGGTCTATCCTGAGACGCACTTCATAACCTGCTTTCTGGGCTTTGGCCGCAGCCGCTAAGCGAGACTCAGGGGAGGGTGTCCTATGTTCTAGCTGATAAAAAACGGGATCAGTATTTATACTAAAAGAAATAATTGATAACCCTCCATGATCAAGAGAAAGGATATCATCCACGCAATCACTTTTTGTCAAAAATAACAAGCGGGTATTTGGGGCATATTTGGGCATGAAGGGGATAATCTTTTGGGCAAACCCAGTTATATAATCCACAGCTAGGGGATCACCAAGCTCACCAAGGTTTAGAACTCTAAGATATTCTGGTATATTGGATTGGTCAAATTTAATAATTTCATCAAACATCTTCTCATAGTTAACAAAATGGGTGGAAACCGGCTGGGTTCGGAAGGTTAAATAGAGATAACAATACTCACACCAAAAATTGCAATTATTGTAGGCTGTTAGTTTATAAAATTTTGCGCACCGCCCGATCGGGTGTTGAAACTGTTCAATAAAAGGACTCGTTCTATTACGTAATAAAATAATACTTCTCTCAACCAAAAGCTTTTCTATGCCCTGTTTCCCATTAATTTCTGGTATTTTATCCAGCCAGATCAAAGGCAACCCAGCATGGTTGGCTATCTGGTTAGCCCTTATTTCATGAGTCATACCCCGGATCGCCCATAATTCCCTCACAAGTAGCTCTTGTAAATCATTTTGCGGGTATGCTGGGTTTTTTTTACAAATCCTTCGGCTATGCTCAGGACAGGCTTGTTTTATAATGTCTACCCCTTCTGTCCGACAACCCTTTGGAATTCCCATCACAAATATTTCCTGTACTTATTAAAAATATCAGTGACAATCTTTTTGCCCGTTTCATTGTGGGAAGCAAAGAATAAAAAGTATAAAGGCCCCCCTTTACTATTTCTCATGAGTACTGGGTCGGAGACAAATTTAAATCCCGCAGCTCGTTCCAGCCTTTCTTCCTTGAACCATTTTCCAAGTTTAACATTATCCCCTATCTTAATCTGGGAATCAACACCAAAGAGGCCCATTTGCCTCACATATAAAACTCTCTTCCATTCCTCAGTCCCACAAAATATGTTCATTCGTTCTATCTGATCCGGATCAGCAGAAAGGAGATCCTGATGTAATACATTGCGATTGATATCCATAAGCGGGAAGTTCAAAAAAATTTCAACCGTTTCTAGCCTGGTTGCGGAGAGGATCGTTTCCCAGTTGAGATGCAAACCGTAAGGATCTAAGATACATAAAGCCCTTTTTCTGCTTCTATATGCCAGAGATGGGAAGATATTTTTTATCAGAATTTCATTACAATCTCCTTCGTAAACTTGTATGTTGGGATGCCCACCGACTAAGGTTCTAAGAGCTTCAGTTTTTTCTCTATCAATATCAATGTAGTGATATTCCGTAAAGAGATTTTCAATCTCAAGCGCGTTCAAAGGAGAACCCGGAATAAATTCTCCTGTTTTTCGTGAAACGTTGATTCCAGCGCCAGCAAAGGCATCTATATATACATACCCTTTACACCACGCTTTCTTTTTCATTATCTTTGTATAGGCATTGGCATATTCCCTAATAATATCCAACTTAATTTCGGACCAAATGCCTACCTTATCCAGTTTCATTGTCTATTCTCTTCTGGCCAACCCGTTAAGGAATATAGGTCACTAGACCCTGCATGGATGCAATTGATCTATATAAGGTTTATGACATTTCATCATCGCTTCTCCATGAATAGAATATACCAAAGCACGAGTAAAAATATATTATACATTTACTCTGTCAACCTCAAAAGCAGCTTTATTTCATAACAATTCCGATGTCCACTTTCATTTGCCTAACATTTTTCCAATATAGCCTATTAGAG
>MHDQ01000017.1:0-16846 GCA_001803565.1 Nitrospinae bacterium RIFCSPLOWO2_12_FULL_45_22
ATCCGCTAAGACTGCCAAATCCGCTAAGACTGCCAAATGTCCTTTTCGGGTTCGTTCGGTTCTCCCTATCCTCACCCGATACCCCGGATCGAGTCCGGGGCAGGCTCTTGCATCACTCTTCTTTCTTTGTGTCCCTTTCCCATGAAAGGCTTGCTTGAGAGGCTGGAGCTTCCTCTCAATGCCGGGAGTCTTTACCTCTACGGTCGGCACTCCTAAAACCTTATACTACACAAGGAGACAGTTGGCTATCCCAAGTTCCCAGAGCCTGCCCCGGACTTGATCCGGGGTTACCCCCATGAATACATGCCCTGATCTCAGACCCCGGTGGTGTCCTGTATACATCGCCATATCGCATCCAGAACTGCTGCCTTCCGCACCGCTGCACGGCGTCGGCTTTCACTCTCTCCATACTCCGAGAGGCTATCCTAGTGACCACAACTATACATATTTCGGGGCTCAATACAGAGCCTGCACCCTTGATCCATCCGGCTTCGGACTCCCGTTACCGGGCTTACCCGCAGACTTCTCTACTGACCTGTTGGCTAGACTTTAGTCAGGTGGGACTTGGGCCGTACCGACCCTCACCCACTGGGTAACAACATCGAATTTCATGGGCTACCGCCCAATCCCTTCGACCTGGATTTAACTTGGCACGAGCAACGCCTTGTTAGGCCGCTCGTCCCGGTAGGCGCCGTCGGAGCACTAACAGAAGGCGGCCGAGTGGTGATCCGCGGTATCGGCGATTCGGGAACCGATACCTCTGGCTGCTACCGTCAGCCAGCACCACACGGTACTCCAGGTCGTCGCGACAAACGGCGTCGTGCAGACGCGTGACTGCTTCCCGGACCTCACGGCGCTCATAAATCTGCTTCGCACGCCACTGCCTGGTCGGGTCGTTGATGCTCCACGGATCCGTCCAGTACCCGTCGATCTCCTTGTACTCGAAAGGTCCGATTGGCATTGGCTTTCGAAAGGCCTCATCGCATCCCGGAATCAGTTCGTCGATCACAAGGGTCAACCACTTGGAATCGTAGTAGTCGCGGTATGGGATCATCCGCAAGACGTGTCGATCGGTGGGTCGCCATTGAATGTTCAGCACTGCATGACCGACGGGACTTCTGTTGAGCAATCTGCAGCGAAACGTGTAGGCCGCATTCAATCCGTCAGGCACCCGGGAATCGGCCCACACGCTCACAAGCTCGACGCGTGGCTGGGCGCGTCTCAGCTCAAGCCAGGCGATGTACGACCCGGCGGCGGTTGCTACTCCTGCGATGAAGGCCAAGGCGATGTTGATCTGGTCCATTGCTCTTTCAAGGCGGCCCTAACGCCCGGGCTAAGCGGTGCGACATAAGGAGCGTCCGACTTCAGCCCATGGTTCGGCGATGCTTCCTTTGTTCGAGTTCAGAGCACTGCTCCTATGGCCGTAACCAAGTCATATAACCGTTTCTTGAGTTTGTCACGTCCCTCCGGAATGCCCTTGTATTGTTCGACTTCATCCTGTTCCAATTTTTCAATAAAGTCTTCATATGCCATATTACTCATGTGTTCGACGTTGCACACATAATAATGAAAGTCGGTAATTTCACCAAAACTAAGGCAGAGTCTGCCAGCAGCTTCAATACATGCGTCTACAGATGTTAAGACCGAGCCAAGACTCGTACCATGCCTCGCCCTAATTTTTTCATTTATTTTCTTAGTATGAATGGAAACGCACAGTCTCTCCAATGTCTCTTTGGAGACCTCGGTAAGCCCGACTTTCATCGTCTCTTCGTTTCTAGTACGACGCTTAGTTTCGCCGTCTAGATCGATTAGACTGTGTATAATATGGTAGGCGTGGTATTTCCTCAGTGCAATTTGATCAATCAGTTTGTTTGTCAAGTCAAGCAATACGTGACATTCTCGTGCCAGATCCTTAGCTGTTTGTGTTATTGAATCACGTTCGTCTTTTCTTCTGAAATAATGGGTGACGGCATAACTAGTTAACGCCCCGGTAGCCAAGCCAGACAAGATACTTAGGACGATCTGCCATCCGTAAGCTTCCATAAACTGCAAGAGGCACACTTATTGACTTTCCTTATGACGCCGAACAGTTAAGTATACAGACGTCTATTATATTGACACTAGACAGACATCTACTATATTGATACTATGCAGAATCTATTTTATTGAATATCTCCACCTCCTTTATACCACATCTGTCTTTGATTTCGTACCCTCCACCTTGCAGCTGACCACTATCCCCTGCTACTAAATTGTCAAGTGTAAACTCTAAGATTGTTGCTAATTTTGCAATGAAAGTTACATGACAATATTGACTAACTTTCTGGGTACTATTACCAGACGTCGGATTTGCTTATCCTGAATAAATTCTTTAATCCGTGGGTTGCCCAGGGCCTTTAGTTTTAATTCTTCCTCCGCGATCTCTGAACTCACCAGGATACGGCTCCGTACTTTACCATTTATCTGGATCACCACTTCTATCTCTTCTTCCTGGGCTATTTCTGGATCGAAGTCAGGCCAGGGATGCTTGATAATACTTGTTTGATTACCTAACCCTGCCCAGATATCTTCGGCTATATGGGGAGCAAAAGGTGATAGGAGCAAGATAATGGTCTGAAAGGCTTCTTTAAGGGCCATGAGGTAAAGTTTATTGGTGCGGCCTTCTTGGGAGGGGATATTTACCAGATAAAGAGTATTGATCAGCTCCATTATAGCGCTGATAGCAGTATTAAAGTGGAAGCGATCCTGGATATCTTCGGTAACTTTTTTTATAGTCTGGTGGGTCTTTCGGCGTATAGCCCTTATCTCCGTCGGGCAATCCGATGGATATTTCTGCTCGATATTAATAGCTTTCAGCAGCGGGCCATAGTTTTGATAGAGCCGCCATACCCGCTTTAAGAAACGGGAACACCCTTCTACTCCCTGATCACTCCACTCCAGATCCTTTTCTGGCGGGGCAGCAAAAAGGACAAATAACCGTACAGTATCGGCCCCATATTTTTCTATTAGCTTATCCGGGTCTACCACATTCCCTTTGGATTTAGCCATCTTGGCCCCATCTTTTATCACCATGCCCTGGGTGAGGAGGTTGAGGAAGGGCTCATCCACTTGCAGCAGGCCCATATCCCGCAATACCTTAGTATAAAACCGGGCATAGAGTAAGTGTAAGATGGCGTGCTCTATCCCTCCTATATATTGGTCTACCGGCATCCAATAGTTTGCCGCTTTAGGGTCAAGGGGGCCTTCCTGGTAGCGGGGGCAGGTGTAACGGTCAAAGTACCAGGATGAGCAGATAAAGGTGTCCATAGTATCGGACTCGCGTTTAGCAGGGTTACCGCAACGAGGACAGATAGTATTCAGGAACTCTGGATAGTCCAGTAAAGGGGAACGACCTTCGAACTTAAAGTCAATATCTATAGGCAGGATAACCGGTAAATCCTGATAAGGGACCGGGACAATGTCGCAAGTTTGGCAGTAGATCACAGGTATCGGTGTACCCCAATAACGTTGTCGGGAGATCCCCCAATCCCGTAACCGGTAGTTTATCGTCCTCTGACCTATCTTTTTTTCTTCCAAGTACTCGGTAATACGCTCTATGGCAACCTGGCTGTTTAAGCCGTCGAAGGGAGCGGAGCTTACCAGATAACCCTCGGCCTCGTAAGCCTCTACCATGGTCTCCTCATCCAATCTGTTTTCATAAGGATGAATCACGACTTTTACCGGCAGGTGATACTTGCGGGCAAAATCCAGGTCCCGCTGGTCATGAGCCGGGACCGACATAATGGCGCCAGTGCCATATTCCATTAAGACAAAGTTAGAGAGCCAGATAGGGATAGGCTGATTAGTCAGGGGATTTATGGCATAGCGCCCGGTAAAGACCCCTTTCTTCTCTCCCAGGCCCGAGGTCCTGGCAAACCGCTCTTCCCGGCTGACTTCGTCAATAAATTGCCCTGCTGATCTTTCATAATCAGTGCCCCTGGCTAATTCTATAGCCAGCGGGTGCTCTGGGGCCAGGAGCATAAAGGTAGCGCCATAAAGGGTATCGGGCCGGGTAGTATATATCCGGATGACCGTTGTAGAATCTTTTACCGGGAAATCTACTTCTGCCCCGATACTTTTTCCTATCCAATTTTTCTGCATGATCAGCACCCGCTCAGGCCATCCCTGCGCCAACTTTTCGCAGTCCCTTAAAAGCTCCTCGGCATAAGCGGTGATCTTCAAGAACCACTGCTCCAGCTCTTTCTGGATCACTGGCTGATCGCAGCGCCAGCAGAGCCCCCCTTCTACCTGCTCATTAGCCAGCACAGTCTGGCAGGTCTGACACCAATTAACCCAGGCCTTACGCCGATAAACCAGTCTCATCTCATACATCTTGAGGAAAAACCACTGGCTCCAGCGATAATATTCCGGGTGGCAGGAGGCTATTTCCCTATCCCAGTCATAACTCAGGCCCAGCTTCTTGAGCTGATACCGCATAAAATTGATGTTATCCCAGGTCCATTTAGCCGGATGGATATGGCGCTCGATAGCGGCGTTTTCTGCTGGCATACCGAAGGCATCCCAGCCCATAGGATGGAGGACGTTATAACCTTGCATCAGCTTAAACCGGGCTACTACGTCACCAATGCAATAGTTCCGCACATGTCCCATATGGATCCTGCCGGAAGGGTAAGGGAACATCTCTAAGAGATAATATTTTTTTTTATTCGGGTCTTCGCTAACCTTAAAGAGTTTCTGCTCTTCCCAGATTTGTTGCCATTTAGCTTCTATCCTTTTGCTGTTGTGGTCATTATTGGCCATCTCTCGTATCTTCTTTACCTCCCTAAGGCTAATCGGTCAATCAGATAAGGGGGCAGGCCCAAGGCCCGCATCTTCGCTTGAGTTTTAACTACATCATACGGTATTCTTTTCCATTGAACGCTCCCTAAGCTACTATCATAGATAGTATAGCAGGCCCGGGGGTCTCCATCCCTTGGCTGGCCTATGCTACCCACATTAATAATATACTGACAACCGGGTTCCAATTTTAATAAAGGGCTGGGTTTAACAGCTAGCTGGCCCCTTTCATTTTTCTCAATAAATGATGGGTAATGAGAATGGCCAATAAAGCAGATCTTTTCAGCAAAGGTAGAAAAGTTTTCTTCAGCATCTTCTAGGGTGAATATATAGTGCCATTTTTCTGGCTCGCGGGGGGTAGAGTGAACAAATAACAAGCTTTCTTCGTTATCTTTTACCATAAGTTTAAGGTGGGTAAGATTCTTGCGATTACTATCAGTTAAGACTTTTCTGGTCCATAGGATGGCTATCTTGGCATAAGGATTAAAATAAGTAATATCAGTCCAGCCCAGGGCCGCCCAATCATGATTCCCGGCCAGGTTTATATCGGCCTTTGCTAATAGCTCCTCCACCACGCTATTAGGGTCCGGGCCATATCCTACCATATCGCCCAAAAAAATTGTTTTCTCTACTCCCTCACGTTCAAGGTCTTGTAATACTTTGTGTAAGGCATCCCAGTTGCTATGGGCATCAGATATGATAGCATACCTCAATTAATCCTTCCCTACCTCCTTTTTGATGCGATCCAGAATACCATTGATGAAGAGGGCTGACCTTTCGGTGCTAAATTTCTTGGCTATCTCAATAGCCTCATTAATAGTCACTTTAGGCGGAATATCTTCCATATAGCAAAGTTCGCATACGGCTAAACGTAAGATATTCCGATCTATGAAACCCATCCTCTTCAGGGACCAATTTTTGCTAAATTTCTTGATTAAATTATCAATGGTATCCTGGCACTCTGAGGTTTTAGAGACTAATCGTTGGGTGAATTCTTTAGTTTCCGCCGGGGTGTTAGGATTAGGATATTGTTCCCAGAACTCCTCGAGGGATTTGGGCGTAGTATCCTGGCAAATATCTATTTGATAAAGGATCTTCAAGGCATCTTCCCGGGATATTCTCCGTTGCCCCATCCTCCTTATTCACTCCCCATCTCCCGATAGAGATTTACCATCTCTAAGGCAGCTATTGCTGCATCCCAGCCTTTATTGCCTATTTTTGTCCCGGCCCGTTCAATAGCCTGTTCGATATTCTCAGTGGTTAATACTCCCAGAATAATAGGCACTCCGGTCTCTAAGGCAGTATTAGCAATACCTTTGGTTACCTCAGCGGCAATATATTCATAATGGGGTGTAGCGCCCCGAATGATAGTGCCCAGGCAGATCACAGAGTCGTACCTCTTCCCTAAGGCCAGTTTTTTTGCTACATAGGGTATTTCAAAAGAACCGGGCACCTTAAAGATGTCTATATCGTCATCCCTCACACCATTCCGTTTCAAAGCGTCAAGACATCCTTCCAGTAACCGGCTAGTGATAAAGTCATTAAAGCGACTAACTATAATACCGAATTTAAACCCTTCCCCCCTTAAGAACCCCTGAAATATTCTTGGCATAAGTATTCCTCCTTATAAAAAACCATGTTCAGCAAGGAATTCTTGATCAATTAATCCAGGCCGATCTTTAAGCTGCTGGCCCCATTGAGCATCCATAAATCGCTCTATATATTTACCTATAAGGTCAGCCTCCAGGTTTACTGCGCTACCGATGCTTTTCTGGCCTAGAGTAGTCATTTTGGCTGTATAAGGAACTACGGATATCTGGAAGCGGTCTTCCCAACAACTGGCTATGGTCAAGCTTATTCCATCCAGGGCAATAGAACCTTTGGTCACAATATATTTCATGACTTCTGGTGGGGCTTGCGCAGTGATGGTCAAAAAATCTCCTTCCCTACCCAGGGCCACTATCCGGCCTACTCCATCAATATGGCCGGTGACCTGGTGCCCCCCCAGGCGGTCTCCGAGTTTCAAGGCCCTTTCTAAATTTACCCCTTCTCCTATCCGGAGCTTACCCAAATTAGATCGGATTAAGGTCTCAGGAGAGACTTCTACCACAAAGCTATCCTTTTCGGCCTTTACTACCGTAAGGCAAACGCCATTAACCGCAATGCTGTCCCCTGCTTTAAGCTCACTGAGAACCTTACTGGCTTTTATCGTCAGGCTTAAGCCATTTCCCTTTCGGCCCAGCCTGACCAGCTCGCCTATCTCCTCTATTATACCAGTAAACACCTATCTCCTCTTTCCCATTTTCTGACCCTGGGCCCTTCCTTGATCCCCTGGGCAATCAAATCAAAGTCAAGTTAAATATAGCTGAAAAATAGCCCCTATGCCATACTTATATGTTGAAATCGTCAAACGCAAATTTGGCTCGCTTTGGCATCGCAGTGTTTGCATGGAAACTCAGGGGGATTGTTGCGGGCCAAGATTCTCACCATTTCCTTCCCCACCTGAATAAGCGGTTTTTATGGCTTTATCGCCTATTAGTTTATAGATATGTTCCATATCATTGAAGAAGTCAGGTTTTCCGCCCCAGAAGGCAGGGGGGCCCAGGAGTTTAAGGATTGCTATAGAGACTGTTGCTGGATTAATAGAGACATTGAAGGCTTCAAATCCTTCTCCGATATGCCAAAACTTATCCAAAGCGTCTTCTAAAGGTTCTACTTTACTAGATTCGCTGACAAATGCCCCAGACCTTCCCTCTGCTTCTGGCTTCCCTAAAGAGCGTATCTTGCGTAGTTCATCAATGATTTGTTCCTTCCTTCGCCCCCGCAGATGGAAGATCATAAAGGGGTCTCGGTCAAACTCATCGGCTAAAATGTAATAGAGCGCAGCAATATGCTTGCAGGGATTAGCCCAGTCCGGGCAAGAGCATTCGGTCTTGAGGTCTTTTGCCGAGTTGGGTAGAAGCGATACATTTGCGGCGGCAAATGCCTCTTCAATATTCTGCGGCATCTCACCGGTAAGGAGCTTTGCGGCAAAGATAGCCTGAGACCCCATAACCGAGATTACCTTCTCCCAATCGGCAGCGGAGATCAATTTTAACTCGATCTTTACCGAATAGGGTTTAGGTCGAGTCCCCTGTACCCGGGCAGTTACCTGACCTGGATTAATGGCAAAATCAACTACCTGTCCGCTCCTGGCATATTTCCTGCCGCGCTGAAGCCTTGCTGACCAACCAAAAGACTCCAGGGCCGAAAGCCATTTCTTTGACCACCAGGTAGCCCCTATTTTGTCTGACTGAAGCTTAATCCCATCGGCTACCTGCTTTGGTTTTGCTGGTTTGTATCTCGGGTAAAAATAATTCCACCTGCCCATCTTATCTACCCCTCCCCTACCTGCATCGCCTCTTCAGAGCGCAAGGTGAATATATCTCGAAGCATATCGTTGGAAAGCTCTGTAAGCCATCCCTCATCGGTTCCTACTATACTTTCAGCCAGCCTCTTCTTCATCTCCAGCATACTATCAATCTTTTCCTCCAGGGTTCCCAGGCAGACAAATTTATAGGCCATGACATTCTTTACCTGTCCTATACGGAAAGCCCGGTCGGTTGCCTGATTTTCTACCGCCGGGTTCCACCATCGGTCAAAGTGGAAGACGCGATTCGCCCGGGTAAGATTCAGCCCAAGACCCCCGGCTTTTATGGAAAGGACAAAGATGGGTGGGCCATCCCTTTCTTCCTGAAAACGGCTTATCATCATATCGCGCATCTTCGCAGGGATACTTCCATGCAAGAATAGGACTTCCCGCCCAAATCGGGACCTCAGATGCTTCTGGAGCATCTTTCCCATCTCCACATACTGGGTAAATATAAGGGCCTTATCATCTTCAGAAAGGACTTCTTCCATCATCTCACAGAGGCGATTAAGTTTCTCTGAACGCCTGGGAGTATCACTCCCATCTTGTAAGAATAGTGCTGGATGATCGCAGACCTGCTTCAGCTTGGTGAGGGTTGAGAGTATCAGCCCTTTTCGATTGATCCCTTTCGACTCCTCAATCTTCAGCATCATATCGTCAACTGTGGCCTGGTAGAGGGTTACCTGTTCCCGGGATAGGGTGCAATAGACTTTTATCTCAACCTTTTCCGGCAAGTCCTTTATTATGGTCTTATCTGTCTTTAACCTGCGTAGAATAAAAGGCTGGATCAGTTTACGGAGTCTTTCAGAGGTTTCGTGGGATTTATACCGCTCGATAGGATTGGCAAATTTGGCCCTAAACGAAGTCAAGGGGCCGAGATATCCGGGATTGAGAAACTCCATGATAGACCATAGCTCTGTCAATCTGTTTTCTACCGGCGTACCAGTGAGGGCAATGCGATAACCCCTTGCCAGGGTGCGTACAGCTTGTGCCTGTTTGGCAAAGGGATTCTTTATATTCTGGGCCTCATCCAGGATAACCCCTTCCCATGATACTTTACTAAAGTCCTCTTTGTCCCTTAAGGTCAGGGAGTATGTGCTTATGATAAGGTCATGCCCCTTGGCCCTCTTCAAAAACTCTCTGCCTGAATAGCGCTCAGAGCCATAATGAACCAGGATCTTAATAGAAGGAGCAAAGCGTTCTATTTCCCGGCGCCAATTTCCTACCACGGATGTAGGACAGATCAAGAGCACAGGCCCAGCGGGACGTTTTCTCCTTTTATCCCCGTTTTTATGCAAAAGGAGAGCCAATGCCTGGATGGTCTTACCCAGGCCCATATCATCCGCCAGACATGCCCCCAGACCTACCTCACTCAAGAAAGCGAGCCAGGAATAACCCCGGAGCTGATAAGGTCTGAGCTCTCCCTTAAATCCCGGAGGGGTTTCCAGTTCTTTAAAGTCTATCTCCTTATAGATAACATCTTTAAGCCAACCCTTAATGTCAAATCCTACGAGATCAAGCCCTACCCCTTCTCCGGCAAGGCCCAGGTGCAATGCCTGGCCCAGGTTTAAACCCTCCTTATCAATCTTGTTCAGGAATTTCATGGCCGAGTCAATATCATTTTGGTTGATCTCAACCCATCTGCCTCGTACCTGCACCAGAGGGAGCTTTAGTTGAGCTATCTTTTCCAATTCCTCCTTGCTTAGTTTCTCATCGCCAATAGCGATCTGCCAGTCAAAATCCACCAGGCCACTTAGGGTAAAAAATCCGGTCGTTGATCCCTGGGATGGTTTAGGAGACTTTACCGTAAGCCTTATTCCCGGTTTTGCTCCTTTAGCCCACCAGGAAGGCACCAGGACATTAAATCCGCTCTCCTCCAAAAGCCATGCCCCTTCTTTTAAGAAGGTATAGGATTGTTCAGTGTTAATAGGGGCTGATGCTGGATGGGCGGTTTGCAAACTTTTTTCCAGCGGAGGGAAAAGCCTCGATGCCTTTGCTATATCCTGAAGGAATCTCTCTTGCGCAATTTCTAATTCGCCTTTCAGGAGTTTCACGGTAGATTTGGTCTTTTTCCAGAGGGTAGGGGCGGGTAGAAAGAGGCTTTTATCATCGGTAGCCTGGAGATGGAAGGAGATAGCCCATTTGTCTCCATCAGATTCTGGCTCTTCTAATCGGAAACTGGTGCGCCAGGGGAGTTCTTTCCCTGCCACCTGCACCCCTTCTGACCATAATGGGATAGACTCCTTGAGGGTCTTTATCTGGTGGGTGGTGCCGTTTATTTCAGGATTTGTGGAACATAGGGCTTTAAGCCAGAGGGAGGCAAGGTTATCATAACCAAAGAGGCGCTCCTTTAAGCCGGGACTTAACCCCTCTGAAAGCCATTTCCGGATTCCTTCATCTATACAAAAACTCAGAAAATCGGTTATCAGTTGATAGGGGTTATGGTTGCCCTTTCCCCCCTCAGTAACAAAGGCACGGCAGACAGGTGGCATTGATTTTGCCAGGAGCGCGAATCGTTCTATATCGTTAGTATGATTGATCACCGGTCTCCATACGGCACAGAGTCTCCCAGTTGTATCTTTTACTGAAGGCACGAATCTCTGGCGCGTAAGGAGTTCCAGGCCGAATTTTGCCGCGGCGCTCCAGAAGCGTATATCCTGGCCAATAGAGAGTTGGGGTGAAGACCCCTCCCCCTTTTCGGGGATAAGTCCAAGCCAGATAAAGGTTTCCAGGGCTGGGAGCAGTACACAGGAAACTTTCCAGGGTATGAGTTTCAGGTCAGTTTTTGTCTCATAATATTGTGGATCAAGGAATGGGGCAGAGGCATTAGGAATACCTTCCCCGGTGGGGAGCAGAGCTGTCATCTGTTCCCTGGATACTATAGAGGGGGTCATCTCAAGGGATTTAAGGGCACTTACTATCTCTCCTTCAGAGGCCTGAAATGGGTGATCAATCGCTTTTTGCTTACGAGTTCTCTTTGGGCGCTTAATTTCACCTTCTGATGATTCTCCCCAGAAACAAAATTTCCTTGTATTATCCTTTCTAAGACACCATGTTCCATGTAAAACTATCATAAGAATATACCAGTGTTAAAGATTAATATTTAACCCTAACTTTTGTACAAATACTCCAGGAAATCTCAAAAAAATGAAACAAAGAAAATAAATATCGTAACCGTTCAGGGAGGTATCTACCGCAGAGACGCGGAGAATGGAACTAAACCAGTTTTAGGCTAGCGGCTAAGGGCAATAGGCAATACGCCTTCCCATGGCCCATTGCCCCTGGCCTAATTAGAGTAGTCTTCTCTGCGTCTTTGCGCCTCTGCGGTGAACGGATACGAAAAATAATATTTCAAATTTTTGAGGTTTTGCCCACTATTTGTACAAAAGTTACGTTAACGTAACATTAATTGTAATCCAAGGTCAAGAATTTTATGAGTCAGGGATTTTGTTTGAGCAAAATATAGAGACAAATATAGAACGCTCGAGATCAGCGGGGCGTATTAACGCATCCGCTGGATTGAGTTGTTAGGCAATGTTATCTTTCATTTGCAACTCAATACTCAAGTCTGACCCCAAACTTCCATTCCCTCATCTCTCGTGTAACTTCGTGGCGCAGGCGCAACGGAATAGCGGTCAGGTGGAGCGCCTTGTTAGCTCTCCTTCTTTTTCTTTTTTTAATTCTGATTCTGACTTTATAGTTGTCTTAGGTTTCTGTGACAACAGATAATCAATGTATCTATCCGGATCATTGGCAAATTTTTCAGAAATAGAACTGCGAACCCTGCGGGTATCCTTTACTATTGGAGCATCTTCAATCATAGTAATCTCCTATTAACTGATTCGGGGTTACTAAATTCGGTATATACAAGCGAATTTGCCGGAACTTATTCGGATTGGCAATGTGCTTACAGTTCCATGTAAGCAAATAATCACATTTGTGATATGATGCCAATGCAAGATGTAAGGCATCCCCCAAAGGATTTTTGGGTATCACTTGATTTTGAATATATATCTTAACAATCTGTCTTATCTCATCCTCAATTGGGACTTCAGGTATATTCTCTATAAGTTCGAGGGCTTGTTGGGAATGAGGAAAATCAGGATGTTTTAATTCATCAACTACAACCCGGCTTACAACAACTTCATATCTATTTCTTAACTCATCCCACCATATACGTGTCCAATATTTTTGGGCGACTGACACAATATCGGCTCTCTCATCAAAGTATGCACCGATCACAGATGTCTCTACATAAACTTTTTCAATCATGTACTATCCCAATATGAGGGCTAACGTCAAAGCTCACCTGGCGCTATGGAGCGCAGCGGAATAGCGGTCAGGTGCAGCGCCATGTTGGGCGAAATGGAATATCTAGATTGCTATTCTTAGTGCTTCTTGCGCCTCGCGGGGTAACTGTACAAGAATGAAATAAGACTGGGGATAAAGATAATCTTCACCTGATTCATCGATTACTCTGAGGTATCCCTCTTTTTCTGCTTCCTCATCCGGCAGAACCTGGTAGATCTTACGCTTTTCTAAATCCTCACAGTCCTTGTTCTCTATACAAAGCGCAAATATCTGTCCTTTTTTTTCTTTTTCCATAGCTTTAATCCAGTATCCTTTTGATTTTCATCTTCTTTCTACCAATGCCGTGGGCCTCGTACCAGTGGACCTCTGCTTTACATATCCTGCCACTCTGAAGACGGACATTCGCCACGCCTTTGAGTTTGCGCCATCGGCCAGGCCCATACTGTTTCCGAATCCGCATTATATCTTGAATTCTTCCTCCCACGGCAATGGTTTGAATTTTCTCTATTTCTCCAATTATATCTAAATACATGGCTTATTGCACCACAAGATATTGAATCATCATAAGCCCAACGACAAAAATGAGCCGCCGCGAAACGACGCTGTCTAAATCAAAGCACGCTGTATGCGGTCGGCTCCAGTGAATTGTTGGGTATAGTAGAGATTGGAGTCAAAGCAAAGAGTCAACTCCAATCTCTACCCCTATTAACCTTGTTAATGTGTGTCGCTATGGGAGATCAACAAGGACTCGAAGATCAATAAAACTTTCACCACCGAGATCTGTTGCAACCACCTTCAATACATTTGGCCCTACTAATAACAGAGGGTCTGGAGAGATAATTAAAAACTCATCCACTAGTGGACAAAAACCGTGGGTTACTACTCCTATTGACGTGCCGTTAATAAAAATCTCAGCATCGTTATCTATCGATAATTGCACCCTCAAATTATGTGCACCTGGTGGCAAAGTAAACCCTTTTTTGAGTGTTATCACAGTACTTACAGGCCAAAAACTCTTTACTGTCGACTGTAATGGGCAACCATCACCACTGCCAAACGGCGCCTTGTGAGTGCCTGGGACTCCCACCACTTTGTATTTTGCATGATTTGGTATAACCACTATCGTTTTGTCTGTTATTCCAGGATCAGGAGTTGGCACTGGATCTGCCACCGCAACCGATTGGAAACCCGCGGTGAGCGTAACAAACATGCCAACTACAAAAAAACACAGTGTTCTTGAGACTAATCTTTCTAATCGCTTTCTCATTTTCATCTCCTTGTGTGGTTAATTATACCCCCTGTGAAGGGGGGGGTTAATTTTTACAGGCTGACAATGGTCTCCCACCATACTGTCCCGCCCAACTTTCGGTTCAGCGGCGGCGCTTTGCGCCGTCTGCTGGAACCGGTTGTTAGCTGACAGTTTTGTCTATTTCTGAACTTCGCTTAGAGGGATGCCTAGTGCCATGGCCACTCCTTCGCCATAAGCCGGGTCGGCTTTCAGGCAGTTGCCGATGTGGTAATCCACCATCATTCCAGCACCGAACAACTCCTTCGATGAAGGTCTCAGTGATGTTCTGCGGCCTCCGCTGCATCTGCTTCGGCTTTCGTCTTATGCACTGTGCCGTCAGGATGATTGGGCGGGGTATAAATCGTGTAGAGCCTGACCGGTTTAGTCGAAGACGTATTGATCACATTGTGGAATATGCCGGCAGGCACCACAACCGCGTCACCGTCACCGACAAGGTGTTCCTCCTTGTCATTGAAGACGAATTTGGCATTGCCTTCTTCGATGCGGAAGAACTGGTCGACGTTTGCATGCACCTCGTTGCCGATCTCCTCATTCGGCTGCAGACACATCACCACGAGCTGGCTGTATTTGCCGGTGAATAACACCTGACGGAAGAAGCTGTTATTTAATGTTGCTTTCTCAATAGGTCCAACATAGCCTGTCATTGTCTTTACCTCCTTTTTGCAGAACAGGATTTTAGGTGCTCCCTCCCCGATTAAGGAAGGGAGTCCCTTGGATTAATAGTTCTTACTTAACTACGCCACATGCTGCCCGGACACCACCGCCGCCAAGCGGGGCCGGTGTGTCGGCATAATTGTCGCCTCCAACATGAATCATAAGCGATCTTCCTTTGATGTCAGCTGCCTTCAGGCGCGGGGCAAGGACAGGAAGTGTTGCCTTCCCATCAGCAGACACGTAGAGGGCGGGCAGGTCCCCGAGATGGCCGTTGCCATAAGGTCCTTCGTGTTTGCCCGCGTTTGCAGGGTCGTAATGGCCGCCAGCAGCAAGCGCCGGGACTGCTTTCCCGTCTCCCTTCATGGCATGGGAGCAATCCGGTTTGTCATGCACATGGAACCCATGCAGACCGGGTGCAAGGTCGGTCAACTGCGGCGTCAGGATAAGTCCATATTTGCTGTCGGATGCCGTGATGGTGCCGATTTCATTACCTATACCTTGTTCGGTCACCAGCGAGACCTTGACAATGACATCCTCGGCAAAGACATAACCGGCAAACAACAGAATGAAGGATAAAACAAGTAAAGCTTTCAACATAGCGTTCTCCTCCTTAAATTTAATGATTTGCATTCACTGCAACTATTTGGGTATTTCACTTAACGGTATGCCAAGCGCGTCAGCTACCCCCTTGCCGTAATCAGGGTCAGCCTTAAGGCAATTGCCGATGTGACGGATATGTATCTCCCGCGGCGCGTCCTTGATAGCTCGGGCGGTGTTCGCGAAGAGGAGCGCCTGCTTTTCGGGGCCTATCAGGCGGAAGAGCAGGCCGGGCTGAGTGTAGTAATCATCATCGTCTTCGCGGAAATTCCAGTGGTCTGCAGCCCCCTCCAGCGCCAGGGGCGGTTCGGCGAATTCCGGCTGCTGCTGCCATTCCCCGTAACTGTTGGGCTCATAGCCCAGCGTGCTGCCATAATTGTCGTCAACCCGCATGGCTCCGTCGCGGTGATAGCTGTGGTAAGGGCAGCGGGGCGCATTGACCGGAATTTGGTGGTGGTTCACGCCGAGCCGGTAGCGCTGAGCGTCGCCGTATGAAAAGAGCCGTCCCTGCAGCATCTTGTCGGGTGAAAAGCCGATGCCGGGCACGATGTTGGCCGGGTTGAAGGCCGACTGCTCGACCTCGGCGAAGTAGTTCTCAGGGTTGCGGTTCAGTTCGAAGACACCCACCTCTATAAGAGGGTAATCCTTCTTGAGCCAGACCTTGGTGAGATCGAAGGGATGGAAGCGGTATTTTGCCGCGTCCTTTTCCGGCATTACCTGTATGAACATGGTCCAGAGGGGAAAGTCTTTCTTCTCGATGCTCTCATACAGGTCGCGCTGGTGGCTTTCCCGGTCTTTGCCGATAATCGCCTCTGCCTCTTCATCGGTGAGGTTCTTGCTCCCCTGCTGAGTCTTGAAGTGAAACTTGACCCAGTACCGTTCATTCTTTGCATTAATGAAGCTGAAGGTGTGGCTGCCGAAACCGTGCATGTGGCGGTAGGAAGCGGGAATGCCCCGGTCGCTCATGACGATGGTGACCTGGTGCAGCGCCTCGGGCAGTGATGTCCAGAAATCCCAGTTGTTCTTGGCGCTGCGCATATTGGTGCGTGGATCGCGTTTCACGGCGTGGTTGAGGTCGGGGAATTTCAGCGGATCACGCATGAAGAATACCGGCGTGTTGTTGCCCACCAGGTCCCAGTTGCCTTCCTCAGTGTAGAACTTCATGGCAAAGCCCCGGATGTCGCGCTCCGCATCCGCCGCACCTCGTTCCCCGGCCACAGTGGAGAAGCGGACGAAGAGATCGGTCTTCTTGCCGATTTTGGAAAAAATCTTCGCTTTGGTGTAACGGGTGATGTCGTGGGTAACAGTGAAGGTGCCGTAAGCACCAGAACCCTTGGCGTGCATTCTCCGCTCGGGGATGACCTCCCGGTCGAAGTGGGCGAGCTTTTCCAAGAACCAGACATCCTGCAGCAGCATCGGGCCGCGCGGCCCGGCTGTCATGACATTCTGATTGTCTGGGACAGGTGCCCCGGCGTTGGTGGTCAATTTCTTCTTCTCGTCTTTCATGGTCTTTCTCCTTTCGGGTTTTGATTTGGTTCAGCTAATCGGGATAGGGGGGAGCCTCACGACCCCCCTCCTCCCACACCACCACTGCATTCGGATCACGAACAGGGCGGTTCGGTAGATTACTCTGGTCCTATGGACCAGCCGGGTGTTCAGTCAGAATGGCGCAACGACCAATTCGCTTGCCCTCTTCGGACAGGCCACCACACATATAGTGCCGGTGTAAT
>MHDQ01000017.1:16854-21795 GCA_001803565.1 Nitrospinae bacterium RIFCSPLOWO2_12_FULL_45_22
ACACATATAGTGCCGGTGTAATGAACGTTATCCAAACCACCTACTGACCCTCTCATACCGTTCGGGCCCTCAGAGGCGGCATAACAACAGACTCAACCCGTTTAGGCCGAGAGTTTCCGTCACCTACTCTTTCGATATGCAGGGCGGGTTCCTAGTTCGTCCATGCAAGCCTTGCCTGCTGTCTGTGTCTCTTCTCCTAATATGCCCTCTGCTGACTCCTGCACAGCGATCAGACACGA
Source organism: Nitrospinae bacterium RIFCSPLOWO2_12_FULL_45_22 (assembly GCA_001803565.1). Classification (GTDB taxonomy): domain Bacteria; phylum 2-12-FULL-45-22; class 2-12-FULL-45-22; order 2-12-FULL-45-22; family 2-12-FULL-45-22; genus 2-12-FULL-45-22. The sequence continues at coordinate 17,094 of MHDQ01000017.1, forward strand.
TTGCTCGTGCCTCAGTCTATTCCTGTGGCTCCAGGCTGAACTTTGTCTTCTCTGTTTGCCGCCTGGTTTCCCGGCGGTGCCACAATATCTCAGCCATACCTTCTGTTAAGACACTGTACAGGCCTCCCGGGGTAAGACACAGAGCTTTCAGCGCGTAAACGCCGGATTTATAAAGCACACCCACCTCACGGATGGAGGACTTCCTGGTCACGTGCCCACTCGTCCCGGGTGTACCACACCTCATATCCGGTTCCTGTTCGTCGCCCCGCACTTTTGGATTGGACTTCCTCCAGACCCCACCTCACGATGACGCCCTTGTCCTTCTTCCTTCGCTTAGGCTCAGGACAAGCTCTAACCTTCGGCTCCGATAATACCTGGTACGAGGACTTTCACCTCGCCAGTCCTGTGCCATGCCCGGCACACACGGTTGAGGTCAGCGGTGGCTGTAAGCCATCCGCTGGAGTGATTTGTTGGGGTTCATAGATTCTTCTCGATAATCTCCTTGATGTACTTCGGGATATCTTTCTGAAGTTCCATCGTTCTTCTTTTGAGGCGATCGTAAACTGAGACTTCATCACCAGACCACATAATGTCCACGCGGCGCGCTTGTCGCATGGCGACGTGGTCGTAGTCTTCTGGATAGGCCCAGTAACATCTCCGGCATATCTCCGGCTTCTTCATCTCTTGCCAGTTGACACAGTGCTCGCATGACCAAGACTTCGCACGGTTGGCCGACCCACAGAGAAGCATGTACGAGTTCGCATCCTCCATTTTCGTTTCATCATCACCGGCGACTTCGAATGGTATTCGATGGTCGATCTGGAGAAGCCGTTCTTCGAACTCTTCCAGATAGATGGCGCAACGACTCCCATGGAGGTCGATCAATTTCGCTTTAAGCTGCTTGGCGAAGGCGGTCCGGCCTCTGAGCTTTGAGAATCTTGCTTTCTTGGGATCGCCAAAGCGGTAAGCCCCGATCTTACGGCCATCACTCCCGGTAACGCGGAACATCTCCAATGGAATGCCTTGTTCCTTGACATCCCGAGCTGCCCTCGGGGGATGGTTGTATCCGTACTTTTCCTTCAACTCTTCAGTTGTGATCTGTCCATGCTTCAGGATATGGTCGATTACTGTGCGGGGCCGCTTAGCCGTGACTGCCTTGCACTTCTTCACGAATTCGCGGGGCAGATCCTTCGCTTTCATTTGCGGCCCTCCATAAGGCAAAGTTGCTCTCCCCGTGTGTAGCGATATACCGTCGGGACATGCGCCAGTTCGTCGGCAAGGCTTGGGGACAGGTACAGCGACTCAATGGTGACATCGACTCTGCCCAACAGTGTTGCTTGGGTAGACCGGCCTGCATAAAGTTCAATCAGTGTCAGATTAAGTTCCTCCGGGAGGAGTTTACCGAAGGTCTTAACCCCGGTACGTCCATCGTAGCTGACCAAATAGCGAATGCCTTTCTGGTTTAAACTATCGAGTGCTTCGACGAATTCGCAGAACTGCACGCTTTGTAGGTACCGCGTGTCTCTGTTGCCACAAACCCCTTGGTATGGAGGATCCATATAGACAAGGTCGGCTGGTGTAACCCTTTCAAGAACGTCACGATAGTTCACCGACGTGACAGTTGTCTTCCCCTTCAAATAATACGAAGCGCCAAGAATCTGCAGGCGCATTGTTTCCGGTCGCATTCCCTGTCGCCTGTTGTCTGGACTCTGGTTGAATTCGCCTTGTGAGTTGTATCGAACAGAGCCTTTAACACAACGAGCCAGCAGGTATAGGAAAAGGTCGGAACGGCCGGTACGATTGAAGTCATTCCGTACTTTGTCATAGAAAGACCGTGGGTCATCTAGTTGCTTTCTCCAGAGTGCTTCATACTGGGTGGCAATTTTTTCTGGTGTTTCGATGATGGCACGCCATAGGTCCATAAGGGGCTTGTTTAGATCATTGATATGGTAGCGATGGCCAAGTTTATTCACTGCAGCGGCTATGGTAATGGCAGCCGAACCAGCAAATGGCTCGTACAGCGTCCCCACCTTTTGCGAGAAATACCGTAGGATATCCGCAGCAAGATTTCTCTTGCTGCCTTGGTATGGGATAGGATGTGGGACTGTCTTCGTCTTCATGTCACCTTTTTTTCTATACCCCAACGCCGGGCATCACCTGGACCAAAAGCCGCTAGGCTTTTGGGATCAGAGTGAATGCCCTTGTTCGCCTCGCTGTCTTGTCTTGACTATATCATGAACTTTCCGCCGGCTTCTCTTTCGAGAGCCGCAGTAATAAATGAGCACGCTACAAAGACGTACTGAAGCCCCGTAGACTGTTGGATTTCCCAGATATTGCCGACCTCTGGGTCAACATCAACACCATGATCAGCAGCGTTTCTAACTTGTCCCAAATACTTAGCCGCTTCAACCACTTTCTTAGGCAAGTGGTTTCCCGGGCGAAACTTGTCCAGCTTCTGGTTGATGCCATTGGCACCGGCAAGGTTAACGGTGAGCCTGTCCGCCAAACGTGCCAGGAATGACTCGACTGCTCTCGCGCCGTCGGCTACGGCACCGTTCGTTCTTGAGGCAGTGGCGTTTAGGAGGGCGTTCGCCAGAGGAACGATTACCTCTGTTCGATCGAGTTGGTCAACTCTTGATCCTATCTGCTGGCGTATGATGGCCTCCGCAGCAGCCAGATCATTTGCGGAAGCGGCTAAACCCCAGAGTTGATTGTTAAGCTCATGGTCTGCTGCGGTATAACGCCCCCCGCCTTTACTGGAAAGTGCACTTGTATAAGTCCCAAGACTGATGAGAGTATCCTTGACTTCCTCTCTGTGGGCATCGATATCAAGCTTAGCCTTAGTCTGCTGAGCTGCAGTGTCTGCAGAATTTGTGGCGGTCAGCCTATTCCGAAAGACAATGAAGGGCTCGTATGACTCGAGTACTACGCGGAGTAAAGCGGCCTTCCGGCTTTCGTCTGGAGTTGCAACGAACGATACTATCGGATTCGCTGACGTGTATTTCCCGGCATTGAGATGAAGTAACCCTAAATCTGCAGATAGCTGAAGCGCATTGTCTGCCTGAGTCGCAGACAGGTCACAAAAGTTCTGCACAAACGTTGAATCCGCCTCGCCATTAGCCTGAACGGCCTCGGTTACCTGCATTACGAGCTCTGCTGTACTTTGTGCAAATGGTCTTGGCATGTTTACTCGTCTCCGTCTGCGTCACTGGCCTCGTTACCAGCGATTTCTTGGATCAATGCTTTAACTTGAGTACCAAGCCCTTGAATATCATCGGGAGTGCAGTTGATGTTGATCTGTATGTTGATTTGGACGCGCTGGCTTGTATCTACAGGAAGAGCTATGGGGGATCGTGGTGGTTGAGAAATCATTTGCGATTCCCGCAGAGTCTCGTTCTGTGCGGGAGAGTCTGCATGTGCTCTCGGGACTTCGCCTGGATCTTTGAGCAGATACTTTCCGTCAACTTCCACAATGAGTTCTGCTGCTTTCAGAATATCGATCACCGTTCGTGCTCCTGTCATGAACTGACGCTTTTTTGGTTGTCCGGCAGAGTAAGCGATGTGGGCTTCGAGTGTCTGAGAATCCATACCGTTTCTAATGCGAACAGCGGTCAGGAGCTTAGTGAGAAACTCATCTTCTTCTACTATGTGCCGCCATGATTTGCGGATTTCATCAGGCATATCGTGCTCCAATGCGTGACCCAATTGCTGGCCGGCCAGGGTTGGCATTTTCTTTTTGCCACCTTCAAGAATACCTGTTGCTACAAAGAAGCCGACATTTTTGCTGATGTTTGGAACGCCGACACCTGTAAGCCTGCTGATCTCACCTAGCTCTGTGGGTTTTGTGACATGGCTATACGCTTTGATGAACTTAACCAATTCATCATATGAGGATAGGGGGAGTTTGAATTTGTCATCTGGCATGTACTTATTATCTCCTTTCCTTTTTATTAATAGGCGAACGGCCAGCGGGATGAGCCGCCGTCGGTTGGGGGCGGAAATTGCTTATGCAATTTTCCGTGCCAACCGACCGAGCGGAGCGAAGTCCGAAGGAGGTCGGCTCAATTCCTATTGTTCGAGCCGCTGCGCGGCGAGTACAAATAGGAATCGATCATCCCGCTGGCCGTTCGCGCCGCGCACGCGGCGCGAACAGTTAGAATAAATGGAAAATTTTCCATTTATAGCGACTATAAAAGTCAAAAAATTCCCTCTATTTTTATATTATAGGCTAAAAATGGAAAATTAGCCTTTGAATTTGGTTTATATATTATATTACTTATGGAAGACAAGAGAAAATTCAGACCAGATGCCAATTTAAAACTAATGGATCAAGTCCGGCAGGTGCTACGATATCATCATTATGCCTATCGAACTGAGCAAGCATATTGTGACTGGATCGTTCAATACCTAAAGTTTTATAAATACAAAAACATCCCCGGGAAATGGGGAAGACCGAAATTGATGTATTTTTAAGCTATCTGGCAACAGATAGAAAGGTTTCAGCATCAACTCAACGGCAGGCATTGAATGCTATTATATTTCTCTATTAACATGTTCTTGATATACCGGTCTCCGGTGATATCGAGCCGGTTAGGGCAAAGAAAAATATCCGTCCTCCGGTTGTTATGAGCAAAAATGAAGTGCAGCGTGTTTTGGCGCAGGAAGATATGCACGCTCATGTTGTAAAAGTAAGGCAAATTTA
>MHDQ01000018.1 GCA_001803565.1 Nitrospinae bacterium RIFCSPLOWO2_12_FULL_45_22
AGAGAAATGATTGACCAGACTTCTGTTTGTATTGCATCTTTGGAAGGCTCTTTAGGATCGGAGGGTAGCAAACTTGAATGAAGATTGAAATTATCAGAAAAATTTCAAAAAGTTTGAATCAGCTTTTCATCAAAGAGTAGCAATATATAAAGATATGAAAACGTGGTCAGAAGGATTAAAAAGAAAAGAGTCATTTGTGATTAAATTTTAGTAAATTTTAAAGGAGAGTAATATGACTACTGTAAAGGAGAAAAACTTAGATGTCACTAATTAGCGAGGCTGAAGCGCGGAAGCTCTGGCAGGATGCTCTCGAAAAAAAGTGTTGGCACGAACGGAAGATTCGTTTCGTAATGTTTGATTGGCGTCCGGAGATGGGCAAGATTAGTTACCGTCCTGCTCCTGCCTGGCCGACGGTCGCAAACGGTGAGAACAAAGCAGACCGCGCAACCTTTCTCAACTTGGTCGAGCGAATCCTAAGGCAAGGTGACCGGTTTAGCTCCTTGGGTAGTGTTCCACGAGTTGGTATTCGACCCGAAATTGAGTTGGCTCCCCACCCAATCGATGAACAGACAATTCGGCAGGCCATCCTTGAAACGATGAATGCGATACAACCCGGAGCCGTCAACCAAGAGCAGATTTTGCGGTCGGCGCTCGTCTCACACTTACCCACCCAGTTTCGTGAGGCCATTGGAACACGTTTCTCCGCATTTCATCCTGAGTTACCAACTCCTTCAGACACATACACACGAACCGGAGATCGCCAGATGCGAGCCCGATACGACATTGGTTTTGGACATCCGCGACAAGCTGCGGCTATTGTTGGTGTGATGGAGCTAAAAGCAATCAAGGGATCCGTGGCCGCGTTGATACGGTCAGACAGAGTGGACGAATCAAGTGAGAACGGAGATGTGGAGCCGGTTGACCGGGACTTCTTGCGCGACGATCTTGAAAAGTTACTAGATCCTAGGCTCCCCGGTTCCGCGATGAGGGTTTCTTGGGTTGTGGCAGGGACAAGAAGTCGGCTGACAACGAGCAAAATTATCGAATCTGTTCAGCGAACACTTGTGCGTTTAGTTCGCGCTGAAGCCCGTCAAGAACTTGATCACCAGACAGGCTGGTTGAAATGGGCTTGGGCCAATCCCGATATCGTGTTGCACCTAGCCTGGTATCATCCGCATGCGGCGGAGTCAGACGCGTTCGAGTCGGTTTGGTCCGACCTGAATACATGCCACCTATGATAGTTCGTTGCGGGGCCGACCAAAGAATGATGAAAGGGCCTCGGTCCGGAGCCGAGGCCCTCGAAGCAGGAGAGTTCAAAAAGGCACTTCTTCCGGCTGAGAATCAGCCGGAGTGTTATCACGTGTTTGCTCTTTATGCGCGGCTGAGCTTGCGGATGGAATCCGCCTCCACCTGCCCCACTCCATAAATGAATTCTGGGGACACCATATTTAATTATTGATTTTGTTTTTAAAATAGTTAAGATGCGGCCATGTCCAGGATTACTCGTATGGTAGTTCCAGAAGTAACGCATCATATAACTCAGCAAGGGAATCGGCGTTTGCAGACATTCTTCTGCGATGAAGATTATGAGGTATACATAGACTTGATGTGTCCCTATGTGGAAGTTGTCACCTGCTGGTGCGAGGACGTAAAGGTCGAGAACGAGCATAAGAACGGGACGAACCACTACTGCGAGGTCTGCCACGTGATGGTGTACCTCTGCCAGCGGTGCGGAGCGTAGCTTTGTGGCAATTGTATTGAGATACACAACTGCTCGGAAGATGAGGAGGAGGAAGAGGAGTGAGGGATTGTTTAAACAGGTGAAGAAAAATTATATATCTAAGGTTAAGACCGTGGAGAATTAAAAGCTAGGAGGCGAATGATCTTGTCCGAAAAATGCATTCTTTGTAATTCAGAAGTATCTGACCACCAGACGTATATGAACAATAAGAAGAGATTTGTCCGAACCACCCGATACCAAGGGATAATCGATGTGTTGCTTGATACGAAGATGTTCTCAAGTGTCCATTTCGATCATGATACGGAATTGTCCAATCCCTATAGGGAAATTGCTTATCATTTGCGAAGCGCTCTGCAAAAGGAATCTGGAAAAGGACGCGGTAAGCATTGTAAATGGCCCGATATTGTCGGAATAAAAGGTGATATTTGCGATATTATCATCGAAGAAGAGCGGCATCCAAATGGATTGAAGATCAGAAAAAATCTCGACATCATTACACAATGTAACTATCTTTGGACTAATGGTCGAACATATAATCTGAATAACCCGACATTATTCATATTGATCGATGATACTACCGAAGATCCCACTTCGGTCAAGGAAAAGATTGGATACTTTTCAAAGGCAATCGTGTGCATGAAAAATGATTTTCCGGAAATGTTTGAGAGATACTATATACGAAATGAAGGAACGATTACTATGAATAAGATAGACGAAACAACCAAAGCTGGTGGGAAATCGCAGATGGATGAAGACGCCGAAGATGTCCTAAATTTTGTTGGAACGAAGATTCCGGGGGAAATTGTTCGTGAAGCAAGACGTCTCGGGTGTAATGACACCAGATTCATCTATAAGAATAATGAGTATGGTCCTAAAGGAATGCCTTGTGCAAGCATCGGTGCGAAGCCAACACCATTTAGAAATGAACGGAACATGGAACAGTCGAAAGTCCGGTTAAGTGATGGTTACGTCGTGTTTCGATCACCTTCGTCTAAGGATTAATAGAAGTAACGATTTGAATAATACGGCCTTAATTTGAGTCGTGTAAATAATTTGTTTAACTCGCATTTCTTTTCAGCATCTCTAAAAGGTTATAAATCTTAACAATGAGCGGAACTGTTTTACCTCAAAACATTTTAATCTCAGAATTATCTAAGATTAATCAGGCATACCCTCGTATCGAGAAAGTACTTATTGTTCCAGATTATCAAACTGGCCACCAAATACTGGAGTATGTTGTCCGTTCCGGTGTCTCGTGGATAAATTTCACGATTGCTACGCCTACTTCGTTAGCGATTGATCTCGTTGAAGATGAAATAATTTCCAATAATCTTGAGTTGCTGTCTGCTGATATAAACCTGATTGTTGTGGATACTATATTTAATTCTTTATCTTCTTCACGGGTACTTACCTATTTCGAAAAACATCCTGTTAACAAAGGCATGATCGAAGCGTTAGTACGTTCGATCAGTGAGTTGCGTATATGCGGTATTTCTTCCAAAAACATACAACAGCATAGTTTTGTTTCCCCTAAAAAGGCGAATGATTTGGTCTTGTTGCTCGCTGAATACGAAAAGGCACTCAAAAAACAGAAATTTATTGATACCGCAGAATTATTAAGCATGGCGTTAGGGCGCGTGAGCGCTGTGACTGACAAAGAAAAGAAATTTGTCGTGCCTCATAGATTTTATCTGCGCGGAGTAGTGCGCATGTTTGTTGAAAAGATTGCAGCCGAAAATTTGATCGTTGTGGCAGAGGATTCCTCAATTGGACTCGCTGTGCCTTCTGATGCGTGGCCGGTAAAAGAGAAAACAGAAAATCTAAAAGCAAATTCAGATAGCCAGAGGCTGAAGTGGCTTTTCGATCATGATAATCCTCCAAAAGCCTTTCATGATTCTAGCATTGAAATATTCAGTGCAGTTGGCGAGCGGAATGAAATAAGAGAGGTATTCAGGCGCATTGCAAGAGAGAAGATAAAGGTAGACGAAACAGAACTTATTTATACTGATTCAGGAAAGTATTTAGATTTGATTTACTTTCTATGCGAAAAATTAGGTATTCCGGTAACTTTTTCCAATGGAATATCGTTCAACATAACCCGTGCCGGCAGGGCGCTTATGAACTTTCTTTTTTGGATAAAAGAAGATTTCCGCGAGATACATTTAAGACGAATTCTTGACTCAGGAACGCTCAAGATAAAAAGCGAAGACGAAGATAACTCTGAAAGTGTTTTTGCATTAGGACATCTGTTAAGGATCTCAGGTGTTGGATGGGGAAGGGAAAGACACAGCCAAATTCTGTCACAGAAAATTGAGGAGTCAAAAAAATACAGACATGAAGCAGATGATGATGAACTAAAGGGAGGGAATTACTACACGCGGGAGAGAAAGATAAAAAGCTATGAGCGTTTATTAAATATTTGCACCTCTTTGCTGACCCTGATACCTAATAATGACGAAGAAGGAAAAATTAATTTCTCTAAATTATGTGCTGGTTTATTAGAATTTCTTAATAAGTATGTAAAAATACTCGATGAATATGATGCTTTTTTCGTAGCACGTGCAAAAGAAATATTCTCTCAGTTAGGCACGTATTTACAAGAAGATATGGCTTTTGAAGAGGCGCTAGGAAAACTAATTACTATAATTTCGAATATAAGAATTAAACCTTCCGTACCGAAGCCCGGCTGTTTGCATGTAGCACACTATAAAAGCGGCGCCCGCTCAGGCAGAACACATACTTTCATAGTAGGACTAGATGAAGGCAAATTCCCGGAAAGAGTAATGCAGGATCCGGTGCTTTTGGATGAAGAGAGGAAAAACCTTCATTCAGAACTCGAACTTTCTCAAGAAAAGCTTCACAAAAATGTCTATGAGATGGCCGCCCTTATTGCAAGTTTGCGGGGAAAAGTAAGATTTAGTTATTCGACATATGATGCCAGAGAGGAGAGAAAAACATTTCCGTCATCGTTACTGCTCCAGGTGTTTCGTATAAAAGAAGGCAACCCCAATGCTGATTATAATGAAATGCAGTTGGCTCTGAGCCAGCCCGTTGCCTTTAGTGGAACAGGAGTAAACCTTGATCAGACTGATTGGTGGCTTAACAAGTTGGTTGATGGTGTGTCTTTAAAGGATGGTATGGGAATTGTGAAAGAGTATTTTCCCGGTTTGAAAGAAGGGTTATTTGCTGCAGAAAGGAGGGCATCGGATGATTTCAGCGAGTACGACGGCAAGGTTACAGTTAAAGGATCAGATGTTGACCCAAGGGAAAATAAAAATTTAGTTATGTCCTGTTCGATGATTGAAATGATTGCCAGGTGTCCCTTTGCATATTTTTTAAAGCACCTTTTGTTGATTTATAAGCCAGAAGAAGTGGAAAAAGACATGACTCTTTGGCTCAGTCCGGCACAAAGAGGCACGTTACTACACGAAGTATTCAAACTTTATGCCGAACAGATGTGCAAGGAAAGCAAATCAATAGGTTTCGATAAACAAAAGAAGGTTGTTTTAGACATTTTGGATAAGACTGTTCAGGAATTTAAGGAAGAAATCCCTCCCCCTAGCGATGTTGTATTTCAGAGTGAATTTACACAGCTAAAACGCGATGCAGAGGTTTTTCTGAAAATAAACGAGAGATTGGAAACAAGCCCGGTGATGTGGGAAGTTTCGTTTGGTGATAATGATGAAACGAGAGCGAGCATTTCCCTGGGAGATGGCACTAAAATATCTTTGCGCGGAAGGATTGACAGGATCGACAAGGCCAGGGAATCAGAATACCACGTGTGGGACTATAAAACGGGCAGTTCTTTTGGGTTTGACGAAAAGCATTACATTAATGGCGGCACTCAGATTCAGCACATTTTATATGCAGAAGCAGCCGTGAAAATCCTGCAATCAGTTGATAAGAATGCAAAGGTAACCCGGTCGGGGTACATTCTACCAACGGAACGTGGAACAAAAGACGGAAAAGGTGGTATTCTTCAAAAGGACGTTGCTTTGAAAGTAAAAGGGCAAGAAGCCCTTCGAATCATATTTGATATTGTTAAAAGCGGTACATTTATGCGCAATGTCAAAAATGAGGGTTGCAACCTTTGTGATTATAGTGAAATTTGTGATGGTGAAAGCAGCCAAAATCAAATAAAGCAAAAACTGGGTAATGAGAAAAATACAAAACTGCAGCTTTGGATAAGGCTTAAAGAATATGAATAAACCCATCCCTGACCAAAAACAAAGAGATTTGATTGCTCATGAACTCGAAACAAGCTTTTTTGTAGAAGCTGGGGCAGGTTCGGGCAAGACCCATAGTTTGGTGGATAGAATGGTAGGTATTATACGTCGCGGTTACGCTGGAATTGAGAATGTTATAGCAGTCACTTTTACCCGTAAAGCAGCAGCGGAATTACGCGAGCGATTTCAGATCAGGCTAGAAGAATTGCTGAAGAGTCATGATACAACCGATGCTGAAAAGAAATATATAAATCAAGCATTGCTGCGCTTTGAATCTGCTTCAATAAGTACAATGCATACATTTTGCGCAAAAATTCTCAAAGAAAGACCGGTAGAGGCTGGAATTGACCCTGATTTTGAAGAAATTGAAGAGACCGAGGATTTCATGTTTGCTGAACAGGTATGGTGCCAGTATATCGAGAATCAGGGGCTCGAAGGGAATCAGGCAATAGGCTGGCTTCAGGATCATGGTATAGACTACAAGTCACTCAAAGATATATACGTGAAATTGGTGTGCTATCCGGACATCCGGGTATTTACCCAATCTGTGCCTCGGCCTGATTTCCAGTTAGCAAAAAAAAGAATAAAAGAGTTTCTTGTATTGCTAGGAAAGGACATACCCAAAGTTATGCCTAATGGAGGTTGGGATGATTTGCAGAGTATTGTTAGAAGTGGATTAAAGCTAATTGATTTAGGTTATTTGGAAGAAGAAAGGCTTTTTGTCAATCTTTTGACCCTCTTAACTAAAAAAATCAAAGTAACGCAAAAGAAATGGCGGGATACAAATCTGGCGAAAACATGTGAAGCCGAGGCGCAGCAATTCCAAAGCGAGACAGTTGTGCCTGCACTACGGCAATGGCGGGAATACCTGCATAAGCCCCTGGTTGATTTTGCTCTTGATGGGGTCAAATATTATGAAGAATGGAGAAAGGAAAGGTCTGTTCTTAACTTTCAGGATTTATTAATGAAAAGTGCAACTCTTCTGCGTAATAATGCGGAGGTAAGGGCTTATTATAAGAAAAATATCAAATTTCTTTTGGTTGATGAATTTCAAGATACAGACCCTATTCAAGCCGAAATTGTTATGCTTCTTACAGGAGAAGATAATTCGATTGATGATTGGCACAAGGTAAGACCTAAACCTGGCACTCTTTTTTTGGTAGGCGATCCTAAACAAAGCATCTACAGATTCCGCAGGGCAGATATTGATATTTATAATAAGGTAAAGAGCATTTTCAAAGACGGGGCTGGAAAGGTTATTGAACTAACCTCAAATTTTCGGTCGCTTGAGCACATTACCGGTTTAACAAATACAGTCTTCAAAAATATTTTCCCCGAAAAGGATTCACAATATCAAGCGAAGTTTACCCCGCTGGTAAACATACGGGGGCTTTCAGCAAAACATTCTCATGGAATATACAAAATTCTTCTCCCTGAAGTAGAGAGAAACCGCAGGGAACCGCTCGTTCGGGAAGAGGCGCGCAGTATCTCATCATGGATTTATAATGCTATCAATGGAAACCTTAAGCTTGAAAGAACAGAAAAAGAGGTGCGGGCTGGAGAAACAGAAGATGCAAAGCCGGGCGATTTTATGATTATCACAAAGAAAAAGGATATGCTTTCATGGTATGCCCGCGCTTTAGAAGAATTGGGTATTCCGTACGAAATGTCCGGAGGAGATAGTTTTGCAAATTCCGCAGAGTTAAATGAAATATATAAAGTGCTTAAGGCTGTTGCAGACCCAAAAGACCCTGTAGTGTTAGTAGCTGCTTTAAGAGGATTATTTTTTGGAATTAGCGACAACGATCTTTATCAGTTTGTTAAACAAGGTGGAAGAATTTATGTCTATAGCAAAGTAGAAAATGGTCCTGCTAATATTAAAAATGCCTTTGAAAGGATAAAAAAATATTGCGATATAGTTGCTCGCAACTCACCGGTAACGGCTCTCGAAATAATTATTGAGCACTTGGGTATTATTCCTCTTGCCATTTCAGGAAAAATGGGGTCTAGTAGAGCAGGAAATATACTGAAGGCGCTAGAACTCTTAAGGGAATTACGGTCGGATATGACGGGAACTTTTCCTGAAATAGTTGAATACTTGAAAGAATTGTTGGTTACCGAAGGAATTGAGGAAATGGGCCTTTTCCCTGGCACAGGTAAGTCAGTGAGAATAATGAATTTACACAAAGCAAAAGGTCTTGAAGCACCGGTAATTATTTTAGCCGATCCGTTGGGTGTGGCAAAAGATCATGAACCACAGCTTCATGTAAAACGTACTTCAGAAAGTTCTGTTGGATACTTCTTGGTTACGAAGTCAAAAGGCGAATATAGTTATGAGGTTGTTGCAGAACCAAAAGAGTGGGAACGATATGGGGGTGACGAAACACTGTATGATAAAGAGGAGGCAAACAGACTGGATTACGTAGCTGTAACTCGTGCAAAGAATATTCTCGTAATAAGCGTTTATGAAGAAGGTGAGAAGAAAAAGGCCTGGGAATCGCTTTATCCCTATTTACAAGATAAACCCGAATTAAAAATTGATTCTTTCCCTACTCCAAAGCCAAGAGAGATTTTTACTATATCCAAAAAAAGATTGACCAAAGAACAGACAAATATCACAGATACTATTTCTCTGATGAATGAACCCACATATCAAGTAGCTACAGTAACTGAGTTAATAGACAAAAAAGATATTTTTAAGGGTGATGCTGCTCAGGGGGCAAGCTGGGGGAGGATTATCCACAAAGCCCTCGAAGCTTGTGGCAGAGGCAAGAGAGACAAACTTGAAATACTCGCAAAGAATTGGCTCATTGATGAAGGAAGGCCGTCCGATGACCTGCACAAAATAATTTCGCTGGTTGATGGCATTATAAAAAGCGAAATGTGGCAAAGAGTATTACGAGCTGAAGAGAAATATTTTGAAATACCATTCTCCAGCCCAAGTGACAACGGAATTGTCTATGGTATCATAGATTTGATATTCAAAGAACCTGATGGTTGGGTAATTGTTGATTATAAAACAGACAATTTTGAAACTAACGTAGCAAAGAAAGAGGCTTACGAAAGGCAACTGGAAATGTATGCCGGGTACTGGGGAAAGATCACCCAGGGTAAAGTGAAAGAAAAGAAACTTTGCAGGGTTGCTGGCGTATTTGAACCTCCTGCCTCCTGAGTGTAAGCCGAGATTATCTGCTGTATTCATAGTTTGATCTATCCTGGAGGATAATAAACAATGTTGGTAACTATAAATAATTTAATTGAGAAGTATAATGCTCTGTTTGAGTTGTTGCTTGAACGAAAAGAACAAGTTATAAAATTCAAGGAATTTATAGAAAAGGAGACTTGTTGGTTAACGGCTCCGGCTTCTACCAGATTTC
>MHDQ01000019.1:0-11643 GCA_001803565.1 Nitrospinae bacterium RIFCSPLOWO2_12_FULL_45_22
TACACTCTCTAGAAGGGCAAACTATTAGTCCTGTCGTAATCCTTCAGGGGTAGCCACAACCTTCAGCTTGCGCTATTCGCAGCCTAAAACCTGCGCCTACTCCCTGAAACTGAGATATTCCGTCCGATCATTCTTTTTGATTAAGTATAAAAGATATAAGATTACCAGCCAAAAGGGAGCGAGGTAGACCTATGGAGACAGTCCGTATCCGAATGATGACCAAAGACGATCTAGCCCAGATTATAGAGATAGATAAGAAGATTACTGGCAGAGAGCGCACATCCACCTGGCCCCAAAAGGTTAGTAGCCACTTCGAGACCTATGATCTGGCTCTCTGTTTTGTGGCAGAGGTTGAGGGTAGGGTCCGGGGCTTTATATTAGGTAATATCCGGGGTGCCGAGTATGGCCTTCCCCTGGGGGGATGGATAGATATTATGGGGATTGACCCAGAATATCAAGGTAGAGGGATAGGGCGTATGCTGGCCGATGCCTTTACTGAGGAGTGTCGTTTCAGGGGAATAAAGGCCCGGGTAATGACCCGAGCAAGTGATGAACGGCTGCAGAAATTCATGTTGCGTCTGGGTTTTAAACGGGGCGAACTAATCAATTTTGACAAATGAATTCCTTGAAAAAACCCGAGAAGGTATGATAGCCAGAACTACCGTAGCCATAAACCATCCTACCCCGATAAGGAGAGTAATCCCTCTGGGATAATTCCCATAAGGTTTAATAATCTCCTGGTAGAGGGTTATTCCCAGGATGGCACTCAGGATCAATGGGGTAAAGAAGCGGATAGCAATATCCCACCAAATGCCGAGGCCGATGCTGGAGCGGTGATTGATATGTCCCCTTAGCTCCTTAGGGGTCAAGGCCCATCCTATAACAAGGCATTCAACCAGTCCCACCGTCATCAGTCCGTATTGGCTAATGAAGTGATCTACAATATCAATCCAGAAAAGCTCACCCCGGGTAGTGAAGACTATACCCCCGAGAAGTCCTAAAATACAACTAAAGGTTACTGCTTGCTCCCGACTAACACCGAACTTGTCCTTCAAGCTACAGGAAAAGGCATCAATAATGGAAATAGAAGATGATACCCCAGCGAGGATCAAGGCCAGGAAAAAGATTATACCGAAGAGATTGTTTAAGAAAGGTAGCTGGTTTATCGCATTGGGATAAGCTACAAAGGCCAGGCCTATCCCTTGAGTAATAACCTTTTCAAAGGGTTGGCCGCTGACCTGGGCCATATAACCCAAAATAAGGGATTAAGTAGGCACCACCGCCGTCTGTGTAGCACAAATAGCTAAAGCGCCAGATATTACCCAGCCCTACTGCAGAACCGATAGCTGCCAATAGGAAGCCGGTCCTGGTTTCCCATTGCTCTCGTCTATTTTCCACTGTTTTCGTAATTGTCTAGCCAAAAAAAGATTTTAGCTACGGATGGACACCGATATCCTTTCTAACCCTTCCTTGCCACGAAGGCACAAAGGCACCAAGGCCAATGGGAAGGTAGAGGCAAAGGGCTTTCTCTCTACCTTTGCCTATTCCTTTTGCTGCTCCTTAGTGGCTTAGTGCCTTTGTGGCTTGATCTATGCCTATCGGTGTCCATCGGTGTGTCTCTGTGGCACATATTTATAAGGCTTTATTTGGCTAAACTGTTACTTATTTTTTTTCTTTCTCAAAAGTAAGGCCACTAGTCCATACTTTATAGAAGGAGTAGAGAGTAAGCAATATAATTCCAGACCAGGAGAGAATTAAGAATAACCAACCACCTAGATTTAGGCCACTATTATCCAGCATATTTTTTCTTCCAGGCAATCCTGACCAGCCATACAAATCCCAGGAATAAAGCCAGGATCATGGCCCGGGCCAGCCAGAGATAGGGTCGAGCATCTGGCTCAATCCCCACCATTAAGACCTTACTTGGCACATCCTGGATTACCCAAAAAAGGAGTATACCAAGGAGAAAAACCGGGGTTACATACTTCAAGATATAGTAAAAAATCTGGGGAATAGAAATCAATGCCCCCCGTCCTATCTCCTTCCTAACTTTGTCTATGCCAAAAATCCAGACATAAACGATCACCTCCAGGACGGCAAAGAGTACTAAAGCTAGAGTGCCTACCCAAAAGTCTATCTCATCCAGAAACCCTTTATCAATGAATAGGATAACTGGCTGTGCCAGGGTAAAGGTAATGATCCCTAAAATCCAGGTAGCCTTTGTTCGCGAGATGTTCAACTCGTCTTGTAAAAAGGCCATGACCGATTGTCCTAGAGCAACTGCCGAGGTCAGACCGGCTATAAAAAGCAGAAAAAACCAGAGGGTACCAAAGAACTTTCCCCAGAATATTCTTTGAAAGATTATGGGCATGGCCTGAAAACCCAGGTCAAAAGCCCCTCCATTAGCAATGTTTTGGCTCTCGGCTAGCCCAAAAAAGGTCACGGCTGCCGGGATAGCAATGGTGCTACCCAAGACTACTTCAGCTAACTCATTGGTAGAGGCCGTTGCCAGCCCGGTAAGGGCTACATCATCCCTTTCTTGTAAGTAGCTGGTATAGGTATGGATAATGCCCCAGCCTACACTAAGGGTAAAAAATATCTGCCCGGCCGCAGCCAGCCAGATAGAAGAGCTGGTTAAGGCCTTAAAATTGGGATTCCAGACATAGGCCAACCCTTGTCCTGGATTCCAATCGGGATGGGTAGGGTCGGGCGTGCCAAAAGTTAGGACCCTGATAGCCAGGACTATTCCCACCAGAAATAATAATGGTATGCCTATACTACATAAGATCTCAATACCCCGCGCTACACCCCTTGATAAGATAAACATGGTTATCCCCAGGGTTATTATAAAGAAGGCATAAGCAGATAACAGATTGGTGAAATATTGGTTGGCTTGTTTCCCCTGGAACCCGGCTAAAAACGCCCCCATCGCCTCCCGGCTCTGGGCTCCGAAATATTGGCCAGTAGCAGAAAAGAAGCTAAAGGCCAGGGTCCAGGAGGTTATATAAGAATAGTAGATCAGGATGGTAAAGGGGATAAAGATTCCGAGCACACCCATATATTTAGATATTTTATGGGACCAGATACTATCGAGCATCCCGGGGGTAGTGTGATAGCCTCGCTGTCCACCCAGCCTGCCCAGGCTGCACTCCATCCACATCAGAGGGATACCCAGGAGGATGAGGGAGATAAAATAGGGGATCATAAAGGCCCCCCCACCATTTTTTACTGCCTGTACCGGGAACCGCAGGAAGTTCCCCAGTCCAATAGCATTCCCTGCTAAGGCCATGATCAGCCCTATTCGAGTACCCCACCGCTCTGGCATTGTCACCTTCCTTGCAAGAGATTTATGAAAAAGCCGGGCAACTTTATATCCGATCACCATGCTAAAGTCAAGGAAAAATTGATTACAGGGAAAATTGATTAAATCAGCAATTCTCGGTCAAAATTCTCGTGAGATTGCTTCGTAGCTAACACTCCTGGCAGTCAAAGCTGGATTTTTATGGTAACGAAGTTTTTAAGGCGATTGCAAATATTTGTTCATAATCCTTGACATTACTGGCATAGAATGATAAATAAATAACCGTAATTTTTTCAGTTTCAGGAGGATGATGAAGGGTGGCTACTTCCCTTTATTTCAACAAAGAACAGTATAATTGGACTATAGAGGCCGTTGAATACGCTGAGGATTTGGTTAAGTATTTCTACCAGATGGCATATAGGGATTGGCAAGGTCTCTACTATGATGTTAAAACGTTAGCTGATTTGCAAATCCATGAGATTACTGATCAGGCCTTTGCCCAATTGGCTCGGTATGAAATGACTATGCCTGGGGGATCAAGGAGGACCGAGACTACTGAGTTTTATAGGATCTGTATCCAGGATCACAAGATTTTAGATGCGATAGAGAATAGAGAAGACGGTATTAGCTTTCGCCCTTTAGTCCTCTATATTGTTACCCATGAGTTAATCCATATTATTAGGTTTGGTAAGCTTCTTAAGTGGTACGAAATACCTTCGGGCAGCGAAGCGGAAGAGGCCCGGGTTCATAAGGTTACCGGTCAGATTTTAAAAAATATTAATATGCCAGGGCTAGAGAAAGTCCTTGATAGCTATCAGGTTTATAGTATAGCTCGAAATGATCTGAGCAACTGAGGAGGTGGTTGATCTTGCCGATATATGAGTATCGCTGCAATGAGTGTGGCTGTGAGTTTGAGGTAATGCAAAAATTTTCTGATAGCCCGATCCAGACCTGCTCGCAATGTACTGGTCGGGTAACTAAACTTATCTCCCAATCTACCTTTCACCTGAAAGGGACAGGCTGGTATGCTACTGACTACGTCAAAAAATCCGGGGGCGAAGATGCCAAGGATAAAGAGGCAGACAGCAAGGTCAAGGAAGATAAGAAAGACTGAAATTTCAGATAGATTCGCTGCGCTCACTACCGGCTTGCCCCTTCCGGGATAAATAATCGTCCACCAGCTCCAGGGCCTCTTGTCTGTTAGATATTTTTTCTTCTAACTGGGCATCTTCTATCAAGGTCAGCACTTCAGAGAAAAGGGGGCCGGGCTTATAGCCCATAGCAATAAGGTCATGGCCTGTTATTAAGCGGGGCGGGCGCAGGGCTTGTGGACTCAACTCTTTTAACTTTGCCTGACAAAATTCCCAATTGCTTAAGTTTCTATGACTGGCCAGGCAATCCAGCCGGTGCAATTCTAAATGATCAGAAAAATCCTCCATCTGCAAAAAGCGCTTCAGCTTATTAAGCCGCATCTCCTGGACATGGATGAATTTCAGGTGATGTCTGACCAGGGATACGATCTTATCCGTCTCTTTGCGGGAGAAGCGCAGCCGCAGACAAATATCTTCTGTCAGCTTAGAGCCTACCCGGGCATGGTTCTTAAAGGTTATCCGGTCAGTTAGATTCACTTCGCTCACTACATGCTTTTCATAAGTAAGGGGTTTGCCAATATCATGCAATAATACCGCTACTGCTAATTCGGGTGATGATGTTTCCATATGCTTTAGCATCAATAAAGTATGGGTCAGGACATCGCCTTCGGGATGATATTCCGGGGGTTGCTCTATCCCGGCCATAGCAGCTACCTCAGGCAGGATATGTTGCATTATACCGGTGTCGAGGAGTAATTTCGCACCAGCATACGCATTTTTGTCACTAAGGATCTTTATTAGCTCATCCCTGATCCGCTCAGGGCTTACCAGAACAATCTCTGAAGCCAGGTCTTTTAAGGCGATCAAAGTATTTTTTTCGATCTGAAATTGATACCGGCTAGCTAGTCGGATAGCCCGCATGAGCCGTAGCCGGTCTTCCCGAAACCGGGCAACCGGATCACCAATTGCCCGGGTAATCTTTCCCTCAATATCTTTCCTGCCACCAACATAATCCAACACCTTATCCTCTAAAGGGTCATAGAGCAGGCCATTGATAGTAAAATCCCGGAGTTGGGTATCACCTTCCTCAGACCAGGGCTCCCTACCACGGAAAGAGGTGAGCTGGAACTGGTGCTGGTTTAACAGAATCATTACTACGGGGAATTGGGTCCCCAGGATAAAGGTCTTATCGAAGAGCTTTTTGATCTGTTCGGGAGAAGCATCGGTAGCTATATCATAGTCCTGGGGCTCCAGGCCCATGAGTGTATCTCTTACACAGCCACCGGCCAGGTATGCCTTAAAGTGATGTTTTCTGAGCCGTTCGATAATTTTTAGCGCCTCTTCTCTCATGCCGGTCATGCTAAAACGTTAATCTTCCCCTCTTTATCCTCTATAATCCGGCCAATAATAGCCGCGGCTGGGGTCTTCTTTTTTTTAAGCAATGCCAGGAGCTGGTCTGCTTTATTTGCTGGCACTGATATCAGGAGCCCCCCGGAGGTTTGGGCATCACACAGGACTAATTCCTCTTCCAGGGTTATTTTGCGGTGCCAATTAACACTATCAGCTAAGAAATTACGGTTGGCATGGGTACCACCCGGGGCGATCCCTTTCTTAACTAAATCCCAGGTCTCTTCTATGACTGGCACTTTATCTAGATAAATCTCTGCTCCTACACCACTACCAACGGTCATTTCATGCAAGTGTCCCAGTAGCCCAAAACCGGTTATATCAGTACAGGCATTTACTCCTATTTGGAGCATGGCTTCCGAAGCCGCCCGGTTTAAAGAGGTCATTACGTATACTGCCTTGTCTACTACCTCTCCTGCTACCTCATCTTTTTTAATGGCGGTAGTAATTATCCCGATACCCAGGGGCTTGGTAAGGATCAGTAGATCACCTACTTTTGCCCCGGCATTAGTTACTACCTCTTTGGGATTAATTAGCCCAGTAACCGCTAGACCATATTTAGGCTCAGGATCGTTAATAGTATGGCCGCCCACAATAGTTACCTGGGCTTCTTTGGCCTTCTCTGCCCCACCTTTTAATATCTGTGTCAGTATAGCCAAAGGCAGGGTGTTGTTAGGGAACCCGACAATATTCAGGGCAATCAGGGGTTTTCCCCCCATGGCATATATGTCACTTATAGAATTAGCCACCGCTATTGCCCCGAAGCTATAAGGGTCGTCTACTACTGGCGTAATGTAGTCCACAGTCTGGACCAGGGCCAGATCATCCGTTATTTGATAGACGGCGGCATCATCCGCGGTATTAGTTCCTACCAGGAGGTTGGGGTCTTCTATTTGTGGTAGTTCACGCAGCACCTGCGCTAAGTCCTGAGGACTGAGCTTGCAGGCTCAACCACCACCATGACTGAAGGCCGTTAGACGGGTCTTAGGGTCTTTTTCCGGTTGTGCCATTATCTATTTCTCCTTTCTAATTTTTATATTTCTTTAGCTACATTGTAACCTTCATGTATAGCCTCTAAGAGGGAACGAGGCCCTTTTCGATCGCCAATAAAATAGACGGGCAGGCCTTTGTTATTCAAATTCGAAAAATCCTCCCTGGCAGCTAACCCAATCGCAATTACCACACTATCCACCGGTATTTTTGTCTTTTCGTTTGCCCGTCTCACCCAAATAGCGTTTTCAGCTAAGGCTTCAAAAACGGTGTTAGTCAGTACAGTAATCTTCTTTTGCTCCAACCGTTGCTTTTGGAACATACGGGCGATGGGGCCAAGCTCAGTAGCAACTTTGTCTAACATCTCTATAATTATGACCTCTTTGCCTTGGTCGGCTAAGAATTCCGCAGTTTCAACCCCTACTAATCCGCCACCAATAACGGCCACTTTTTGCCCGGTGGGCCTTCCTTCTAATACATCTCTATATGAGAGGATTTTTCCCCTGTCAATTCTTATCCCGGGAGGGGCTACTGGTGTTGCGCCAGTGGCAACGATAATTATATCAGGGGCAAGGGCTGCAATATCTTCTGGTTTTATTTCCTTCCCCAGATGGACTTCTACTCCCAGTTTCCTTAGCTGAGTCTTAAAGTATTGTAATACACTATCCAGCCCCTCTTTATGGGGAGGTATTTTAGCTATGCATAATTGTCCACCCAATTCCGGTTCTTTTTCAAATAAGATCGCTTCATATCCCTTTAATGCTGCTACCCGGGCTGCTTCCATCCCTCCCGGCCCCCCGCCGATAATAATTACTCGTTTACGCTCCTGGGCCCGGGTTATCGGGGGCTCTTGTTCCCTACCAGCCTGGGCATTAAGGGTACAGGCAATGGGTCGGTTACTATATGCCCGGTCTACACATCCTTTATTACATGCAATACACTTTCTGATGTCTTCTAAGCGGCCTTCCAGGGTCTTTTTTAGTATCTCTGGATCAGCAATTAGGGGCCGGCCCAGGGCGATCAAGTCCGCTTTCCCTTCCTGAAGAATGCTTTCAGCTAGTAAAGGGTCGTTTATCCTGCCAAAAGTAATAACCGGCTTTTTAGTAACTCTCTTTACCCTTTCAGCCAGGGGTACTAAGCTCCCGGGTGGAAAGCACATGGGAATAACATTTACCAGGTTCCGGGATACTACTACCGAGACATTGAAGATATCGGCCCCAGCCTCTTCTAACATATTGACCAATTGGATTATTTCTTTTTCGCTATACCTCCCTGCGGGATATTCGCTGGCTGGTATGCGGCAGGAAATGGGGAAATCATCCCCTACAGCATCTCTTACAGAAGATACTATCTGGCAAAGGAAACGGGCTCGATTCTCAAAACTGCCCCCGTATTCGTCAGTTCTGGTGTTAGAATCAGCCATCAAGAATTGTTCTGGCAGAGTACGGTGTCCCAAAAGAACCTCCAGGGCATCCAATCCCGCTTCTTTTGCCCTACTGGCTGCCTGGGCATAGCATTCCAAAGTTCGTTTAATATCATCCAGGGTCATTTCTCTGGGCCTCTCGCCCAAAGACAGGTCTGCCAAACGTGACATAGCAGGCGGAACAGATGAGGCCGAAATGGGTTGAGTACCGATAATAGCAGGAGTACATTCTCTGCCCCCATGCATAAACTGGACTGATACCCTGGCGCCATATTTATGTAAAGTATCTGCCAGGAGTTTAAATCCAGGGATATGACTATCATCAAATAAAGAAAGGTTATGGTCCATTATCCTGCCTATTGTCTCTACTACAGTAGCTTCTATGGTTATCAGTCCTACCTCACCCTTTGCCCTTTGTTCATAATAGGCAATCATCCTGGGGGTTACATTACCTTGAACATCTGCTAAATTAGTCCCCATAGGTGGCATTACTACCCGGTTCTTTAACCTCATCCCTTTGATCTGGATCGGTTCAAACAGTTTCATATTATCCTCTCCTATGCTCGCTCCTCAATTGATATTTATTTTTTGTAAGCGTTCAGCTATCAGCCTTCAGTTTTCAGTAAAACTAAGAATATCCAAGAAATAACCCTCTACTCCTAAGATAAGTGCTCATGGATAAGTTATTATTTTCCCTTGGTTTGCTGACCGCTGACAACTGACGGCTGAACGCTTACTATTTTTTTTCTCTAGAATTTATTATCATAAGTTATTATACTTGAAAATATTGCCAGACTTTAGCCAATTTTTTTAGAATATTGCGCCGTTTTGCAGATACTCGGCCCAGACTCTAAGAAAGATAGGGGGTGAGGAATAGATGGAGTTCAGTAGAGGGAAAAATTCTAGGAAGCAAATGAAGACCTCACGGCAAATATGGCCTCTAACAAAGCGGTATTACAGCAAAATCAGACAGGCAAAGAACAATGGCCAACTAATAGCCTGGGCCTTTGCTTTTCCCCCACCTGAGATTCTACATGCCATGGATATTCCCTTTATCATGCCAGAACACTATTCTTCAGTCCTGGCGGCAAAACAGCAAGTGACCCCATATCTCGAAATATCTGACCAGTGTGGATATCCCATGGAGGCGTGCTCCTATCATCGGGCCTTGCTAGGGGTTTGCCTTTCTGGTGAAGAGATGATCTTCCCTCCGCCGGATTTTATTTTTGCCACCAATTTTTGTGATCCTTCTTATAAGGCCTTGCTCCAAATTGTAGAACAGTATAAAGTCCCATATTATCTGATGGATATTCCTTTCTGTGAGAGTGAGGAGGCGCCAGAAGAGGCCGTGGAATATTGCCGTAGTCAACTCGAGGAATTCATTGATCTTGCCAGTAAAGTTACAGGCAAGAGCTATGATGCCCAAAGGCTTTATAGTACTTGCGAATGGGCAAATGGGTGTTATAACCTTTGGGTCGAGATTAATGAGCTGCGGAAGAGAATCCCCTGTCCTATGGGAGTAGTAGATGAGATGGGAGATATTTTTCCTATGATGCAATTGGCCGGAACAAAAGAAGCGGTTGCTATATATGAGATGCTGTTGGCAGAGGTAAAAGAGCGTGTTGCTCAAGGAGAAGGCATTGTCGAAGAAGAGAAGCATCGCCTGATCTGGGTTGGTTCAAATCCTATTTACGATAATGGCATATTGGATTGTTTTGAGGAATACGGGGCGGCTTTAGTCAAATCCGATATGGATTGCACTTATACAATGAAAATTGATCTGGAAGACCCTTTGAAAAGTCTGGCACAAAAAATGATCTCCAATTACTGGACCGGGAGTATTAAAAAACGGATCAAAATAATAAAGGATTTAATCCGGGACTATCAGGCCCAGGGCTTAGTAATGTTCTCTCAGCGAAACTGTCGCTCTTTTTCTGTGGGGCATAAAGCGGTTAAGGACGCCATTCAGGATGAATTCGGTATCCCGGTGCTTAACCTGGAAGGAGACATGATAGACCTGAGGGGTTATAATGCCCAGGAATTAAGAAGTAAAATCGAAGAGTTTATCGAAATCCTTTAACCTCTCACAGCAAAACACGCAGATAAAGGTTTCGCAGGGCAAAGCCCTGCGGCTACTGAGGATTATCCCTTGGCTTTTCACTTCGCATTTTTAGTCTCCTTTTGTATATCAGCTCAGCGTGTTCTGTGTTCCTGGAGATGAGTAATTAGAGGGTATTTATGATTGTGGCGACCGGGTGAGACGACCTGGCATTCCCTAATATTATCTGCTTTATCCTGGGGTGGTGGCTAGCAAGGACCTTTTCTGCTAAGGATTTTGCCTGATTAAGGTCACTTAGCAATTCAACTTTATTGAAAAAAGGGATAATCCGAGCACCTGCTGGGCTACCTTTAATAATACCGAACGGATGGGTAAGGAGAGAAGCAATATGCTCCTGGGTGATGATCTCTCCTAGTGGGATTTTCAGGAGATTAGCAACTAGTTCCGCACGAAAGACATGCCCCTCCATAAGCTCTTTGCCTAACACATCTAGACCTACTACTGGTATCATTAAACTGGTTGTTTCAGGAATCACTGGCTCCCAATCAGCCGGGGCCTTTAAGGATTTTTGCGCCGCACCATCCGCTTCAATTATAATGGGCACATCGGGCAGTAGCTGTCTTAATTCATTTATTGTTTCAGGTTTTAGCCCTTTCAATTTGCCACCTGGCAACGAGTTAGCGGCTAAAGTAATATGTCTATAGTTTTCCAGGGCCTTTGATAAGCTAGAGGGTATTCTTTCTTCCGGAGAAAGTAAGAGAACATGGGGGCTTTCTGTGGAGTTAGGACGCCTGATTTTAGTAGTAGTAGTAGTAATAACGTAGCTATGTTGCCGGGTAAGTTCCTTAGCCAGATTATACATCAAGGTAGTCTTACCCCCTGCACCTACCAGGCTTATAATCTCACCTGCCGCAATTCCAAACGCTTCTACAAGGTCTAACATTACCTTATTTGGTTTCCTTCTAATCGCCGAGCAGGATGTCGCTTAACATACGTATAGGTCCCCCTAAGATTGCCGGCTTAGTTCTTCATATACCGCCTTCACATACTCTAATACTGGTGGCAAATTACTATACTTAGCTGCAACAAGAGCTTGTTCTAAGTGTTGATCACATTTTTTAGCATTACCAAGCGCGTGCCATATTCGAGCAAGTTCAGAACATGTGTAGGCCAATCCCATATTATCATGTTCAGCAATGTAGAGCTCTTTTGCACGGTTGTATAGCTCTTTAGCCCTTGTAAATTCCCGATGATGTCGCCATAAATCTCCTTGTGACTGAAAAACATTGGCAAGGCCAAGATTATCCCTCTCCTGACGGTAGAGTTCGATGGCTTCTTTGTAATGAGCCTCTGCCTCATCAATCTTGCCTAA
>MHDQ01000019.1:11660-11804 GCA_001803565.1 Nitrospinae bacterium RIFCSPLOWO2_12_FULL_45_22
CCAGGTAGTTCAAGCTATGAGCGGTAGGAATATTCAGATCAGCTCTCTTTTGCAATAGAAGAAGTCGCCCTAAGATTTCCATCCCTGCAAAAGCGTGGAATTGATAGAAATTGCTTAACGTGAAACTGATCGCAGTCAGTTTCT
>MHDQ01000019.1:11871-12252 GCA_001803565.1 Nitrospinae bacterium RIFCSPLOWO2_12_FULL_45_22
CAATCAAAGTATCTAGATCAAAGCCATCTTCTTTTGATAATGCCTTTCCTTCTGCAAATCTTTGCAGAGGTGGCAGCATAAGGAGATTCCCATAACTGTAATTCACGAGATTAAGCCTTATAAGCAGGTTAAGACACTCAGAGCCAATTTTTGTTCTTTTTCGGAAGAACCGCCAGGCTTCTCCCGTCATTCCCTCTGGGAAAAATACCATGAGCCCCCAGAGAAGGATAGCTCCATCCTTCTCTCGCTGTAATTTCACACTACTAAGGGATAGTGAGATAGAAATATCAAGGTTGCTTAAACGATCTTCTTTTCCACGAAAGAGACGGGCAAGGCACATACCTCTTTCTCTCCAGGCATCACGAATAGATTCTAAGGCTG
>MHDQ01000020.1 GCA_001803565.1 Nitrospinae bacterium RIFCSPLOWO2_12_FULL_45_22
CAGGCTTCAGCCCTGAGTTACCCAAGACCGTAGCTCAACCCTTTAGGGTTGATTAAGGCTAAAGCCTTGAGTTTCAGGAGCTTTCTATGGAAAAAGCTATCATCATAATAGGTCTATTAGTTACTACCTTATCTATACCTGCCCATTAATCTAATAGTTCTAGGAATTCGTCAATCCGGTTCCGCATTTCATGGCCATCATATTCCCGAAAATCGGCCAGATCACCCGTAAGGTTCAAGGTAGGAACCCCAAATTCCTTCTTTATCATATCCTGGACAGCTTTCTGACCACCGCAGTATTGCCGGCAGCCCAAATGAGAATACATCACCACACCGTTGATCTGGTAGTCCTGGATAAGTTGGCGGGTTAAGGCCAGCCGTTTCCCTAAAACACCAAAGAAATTAGCACCGATATATTTTCTTGCTAAGCTTTCAAAAGGATTTTGGGGGTCCAGATGGGCCAAATAGAAGGCATCAATATCAGATTTTACCAGCACCGCACCAAACTCTTCGAAATAATTAAGGACACCCGTATCATAATTGATAATGGGGCCAAGCCAGAGTAAACGATACCTCTCCTCTTCGATAACCCCGATCCGGTCTTTTACCCGGGATTCGACCTCTTTTAACAGCACTTGATAGAAGCCCACAGCCATCTTGGTCCCTAAAAGCTGCATCAATGGGTACATAGTCCCAGCTTCATCCACTACGCCCATAGGGCAGGGTATATTTTTCCTTAACTCACTAATTTCCAGCCAGAGATCGGTAGCCTCTTTTGCCAGGACCATAGATTCCTGGAACCTCTCCTCTTCCAGAGACGAATGGGTAATTTCTTCTACAAATTGTATCAATTCTTCCAGTTGATGCCGGTAATACTCCAGAGGTTCGGGGTCTACCCCCTCAGAATTGCCACTATGAAAATCCAGCGGGGTATCTAGATAGAAATAAGGTATCTGGAAATGGTCTACAATAGGCATGAAGGCCTTACTACCACCATCACAGATATTTGCCGCGATAAGAAAATCTGGTTCTGGGATCATCAACTCTTCACCAGAGACACCATAACCTATCATGATCCGATGGTAAGAGCATGCACTGGTGGGGTAACCAAGCTGATCGGCCCTGTCCAGATAAGGGGCTACTACTTGTTTAGTGGCAAGGAGGGAAGAGAAATGCTCGGTCATCATAGGCATTATTTCAAAGGCATGGAGCAGTTCTATGGGGGGCATCAGAACCGTCCAGGCTACCGCTATCCCCTCTTTCCTGGCCTTTCTAGCCTTGGCATAGTAATCTTTAGCCAGGGGCCAGACTTGCCTGGCTACCTGTAATTGCTTGCGGGAACTCGTCAATCTTTGTTTACTCATCTCCTACCGCACTACCCTACTTCAACGGGAACTCGAGCCTTCTCAATCTCTTCTATAACCTCTTTAGCAGTCCTGACATTAAAGAAGAATAAGGCACCGTAAGTATAGAGCAGAATCCTATGCCCGGTCTCGGTTAAGGTGGTAGAGGCATCATCAACCACTATGACCTTATAGCCCCGGTCATTGGCCTCAATAGCGGTGTTATACAGGCAGCAGTCGGACTCTACCCCGGTAATAATGAGGGTATCTATGCCCATATCTTGCAGGATCTGATGGATATTAGAAGTAGCAAAAGCCCCGGAAGATTTCTTTAGAATAACCGGCTCCCCCTTTTGGGGCTTGATCTCCTCCCGAATCTCAAACTCCTTGGTGCCGGGCCGACTCTTATTATAACCGATCTTTGGGTAGGCTATGCGCCAGGTTTCGGGCAGGTCTGACATGTCCTCCTTCTCACAGCCCATAGTTGTATAAAGCACCTTCAGATCATTCTGCCTGAATAGGTCTAATAACTTTTTTATGTTAGGTATCACTGCATTGTCTATCCGATCGTAAAAATAATCTGCCGGTAGACCAATTAGTGAGAAACGGGGTCCAATACCATAGTCCCGGTGAGCACAGACATAGTTCATATCCAGGACAATAAGGGCGCTCCTCTCTGGTACAATATCATAATGGGGTACAATGGGTTGGACTTTATTAAGGATTTTAGCATCCTTCCACACAGTTCTAGTATCTTTTAGTCCGATCTTTTTCTTCCTGGCCATGGTATTCCCCTCCCTTTTATTGTTTAACTATTAAATCCCTTGTCTTCTCTCCTTCTGCTACTATTAACTCAGCGATTTTTTCGGTTATTCTCTCTATCACTTTTACTGCTTCTTTGTGATTTTCTTGCATTACCTTTAAGGTTTCCTTATGGCTTTCTTGCCGCCCGCTTTCCATCCTATCCATTGTCTTCCTGAACTCCTGACGGCTCTCCTCCTGACCTTTATCTATCCTCTCCAAAAGCGCCCTGGCCTCCTGACTACCCACCTCATGCCGCTTTTGCATCTCATCCGTCGTCTTCCTGAACTCCTGACGACTCTCCTCCTGACCTTTATCTATCCTCTCCAAAAGCGCCCTGGCCTCCTGACGGCCTTCTTCTTGCCTTTTTTCTATCCTCTCCAGTATATCTCTGGTTGACTGGCTCTCTTTCTTGAGGGTTTTATTGTTTATTATTCCATAAAAGGTCAGGAAAACACCCAGGATAGACGCCGTTAATCCCCATAGGGTTACCATTTCCCAGATACTCATATAGACCTCTCAATAAAAAAATACTTTAGCTGCCATTACGAGGAGCATAAGCAACGACGCAATCTCGTCTAATGTGACAATATCAAAGTAATTATAGGGGATATAATAGATTAAAGGGTAAATTTAATCAAGCCTCTTGGTTCTTCTAAATAATTAGAGGCCATATGCCTTATGCAGGGCTTGGATGGGATGGATAGGTTTGCTGCCGATAAGCTGTTGAATTTGTAAGGCTGATAGGGAGCAGTCAGTTACTACCAGGTCAAATGCGCTATCTTTGATTTCCTTTATCAAGGGCTGGGCTATCTCTAAGGAAAGCCGATGGTATTCCTTTTTCATGCCCCAGGTACCATCCATACCCGAACATCTCTCAATAGTCTTTATCTGAGTAGCTGGCACTAGTTGAAGTAAGTCCCGCGATTTATACCCAATATTCAATACCTTTAAATGGCAGGGGAAATGATACGCAATATGGCCCAGGCTTTGAGGGAAACGGGTATTAAGCTGTTGTTCTTTTTGCAGCTTCACCATTAGATACTCACAGATGTCGTAGGTATGGGCAGAAACGGTGGAGCTATCTTCTCCGGGGAGCAGAAAAGGATACTCTTTTTTCAGCATATAGCAGCAGGTAGGACCCAATGCTATTAGATCATGCCCCTGGGCGATAGCGCCAGTCAAGGATTTTAGGTTAAAATTTATATTCTTTAAGGCGGGCCCTACGGCACCACTATCTAAATAGGGCATACCACAGCAAACCTGTTCCGGACAACTTACCTCTATCCCGTTATGCTCCAGGACTTCTACTGCCGCCCGACCAATCTCGGGCGCATGATAGTTGACAAAGCAGGTATAAAATAAGGCTACCTTTCTATTACCACGGCCCTTCACCTTCAGACCTTTACGTTTCTTAAACCATTTCACAAAGGTCTCTCTGTGATACTGAGGTAAAATCCTCTCCCGATGGATCCCAATCACAGCATGCATAACCTGCCGGTTCCAGGCAATAGAGTTCAGCCAGTTAGACAGAGGGGCGGTCTTGCTCCCCCATTTGCCCAGCAGTTCGGGATTAGAGATAATCCTCTGGCGGTAAGGCCAGCCATGCTCTTTTATGTGCAGGGCCTTTGCCCGCAACATAAGCCGCGGATAATCAACCTCCCAACGGTGAGGCGGTATATAGGGGCAGATAGGATAACAAAGCTTGCATTGGTAACACAGATCTATAATATTGTTTATCTGCGCGGGTTCTAAGCGCCCCACCTCACCATCTTGCTCATCTATATAGGCAAAAAACCGCTCAAACGATGGGCAGAGCTTGAAGCAAATCCGACACCCCTGACATATATCAAATACTCTCCGTAACTCGTTATCCAGCGCTATTGGGTCCCAAAAATCTGGTGCTTCCAGGCTGACAGGCATTTTCAAACCTTTCTCTGTATCCCCCGTGGCTCTATGGTTAATTTTCTCTGGCTATCTCCTGGGGCAAAGGGCCAGGGTTAGATTATTCTTAATTACTTCTTAATTGCTTTAATTCGATTCACTTCAGTCCCTCTAATGCCTTCTGAAAACGCCCGGCATGAGATTTTTCGGCCTTGGCCAGGGTCTCAAACCACTCCGCTATTTCTACAAAACCCTCTTCCCGGGCTGTCTTGGCAAATCCTGGATACATCTGGGTATACTCGTAGGTCTCACCAGCAACAGCCGCCTTGAGGTTCTTCTCGGTATTACCAATAGGTAGCTCAGTGGCAGGGTCGCCTATCTGAGCCAGAAAATCCAAGTGCCCAAAGGCATGTCCGGTCTCTCCTTCAGAGGTATCCCGGAATACTCCAGCAATATCCGGGTAGCCCTCTATATCAGCTTTTCGGGCAAAATAGAGATATCTCCTATTCGCCTGAGACTCCCCAGCAAAAGCCGCCTTTAGATTCTCAAAGGTCTTACTACCTGCCAGATCCTTAGCCATATACACTTACCTCCTTTCCTGAAGATTCTGCTTTTTTACACCCCAACCCTTTGCCCCTTCTAGTAAAAAATAAAGGTAAGACAAGAAGGAGCAATAAATATGCCACCCTACCCCCGGTTTTGCAAAAAAAGGTATTGTTGCCCCCTCTGAGTTCAAAGGAGAGCGCGAAACCCTCCCTTATGGTTAAGGGCAAAGGGAAGGGGTTACCGGGGATAACGTGCTTTTTCACCCGGCGCGTAACCGCTCGGTTAACTAATATGACGCCCCAGAATGAAAGTTATCTGGTGGTTGAGGAATCACCCCCGAGGCCACTCGCTCATAAGTTATAGTCATAGGATTCCTATCCCATAGGTAATATTTTTTATCTACCTGACCAATCTTTAACAAGTCAGCCGTCCCCCAACCACAGGCATCAAAGCGATTAAATGGGTCTGCCCGGTCCATCTGTTGGGTATATTGGGGTAGCCCTTCAGGTGCATAAGGCCAGGGCCAGGCAGTAGATAGCATGCCATGAAAAGTAATATTCTTTATTCGGTTGGTGAGGACTTGATGAGTATGGCCATGTATGACGGTAACTTTTTCATAAGGAGTCAGGATAGCCTGGACTTCATCGGCATCTTCGGTCCAGAAATTCCAGGGCCGGTAATACTTATAGAGAGGGGAATGAGAAAAGACTATTAGGGGGGTATCCTTTTTTACCTTAGCCAGGTCATCTTTTAACCAGGCCCTTTGCTCTTCCCCTACCATGAAGCGCCCCTGTACGGAATTATCCAGCCCGGCCACCGTCTTCATTCGCTCCATGGGGCTCATCTTCCTGGCCGTCCAAAAATCCTCTTCAATCACACTGTTTAATACTACAAAATGTATCCCTTTATGGTCAAAAGAATATCGGTCTTTGCCGAATAGCTCCCGCCACTTCTCTCCCATATCCAGGTACCAGTCATGCTCCCCCACCATCATGTAAGTCTTGGCCTTAAGCCGGGAAAGTATCTCCTTGCCTAACTCCAACTCCTCTTTCTGGCCCAACTGGGCTAAGTCTCCACCAAAGAGGATAAAATCTGGTTGGGGCTCCAGGCTATTCGCATCATCTATCGCCCGTTCAAAATTCCTTATGAAGCGATGTTCGGGGCTACGGGCATACAGATGCGTATCAGAGATATAAGCAAAGGTAAAGGACGGCTGGGGCTCAGCGGCAGATACTATTTTGAAAAGGCCGCTAAAGTAAACCCCAGCGGCAGCAGAAGCAGAGAGCCTTATAAAACCCCTACGGGTCAATCCTGTTTCCATGTTATCCACCTCCTCTTTAAACGGCCCTAAAAGACCGGGCTTCATCTTCAGAAAAAGATTTGGGTGTGTCTATTCCCTGTCAGAAATCCATTAAACCTGTAGTGGCAGAGCCGGGTACCCGTTGGGCGCTGCAAGGAAATTCAAGGCCCCTTCGGCAGGCCCAGGGCAAGATTTCGAGGCCGAAGGCTTGCTCGACATCGTCTCTAGTGTTTGCCGGGTTCTACGGGTTTATTTTTCCGATTAAACAGGATGTATGCCTCCATAGCCCTCATCCTCGGATCATCCTCAGCCAGTTTCTTACCCTCCAGGGGATTCTCAATACACCAGTTGACCATATCCCGCAGTAGGGCCACTTTCTTTAATTGCACTTGAAACTTGGGGTAGGTCTCAGGGTGGGTATTAGCGGCATCAGGATGACACATATCGCAAGAGACGCCATTAGTACCCAGGTTAGGGTCATGAAAAACCTTATGCCCTTCGTCAATGTTTCTCTTTAGCTCCTTCTCCCATATCATCATCTCTCGCTTAGTATGGGGGGTGCCACCATGGGCATACAGGTTCGATCCTGGTTCCTGGTTAGTTTTAATCTCTTTCATAGTTTGGTACTGTTCCCAAAGGAGGCTAGCAACTTGCTGGGCTTGCTGCCGGGGCATCCTTTCACCCGGTACTGCCCCTGCTACTCTTATTAAAACCTTGGTCTCGCCATCACAGAGCTTGAATATCCGCTCCCCTTTGGTTACCGGAGGAATTTTTTCGGTACAGGGCATAGTCCCCAGAAATTGCGCTCCACCGGCATATGCACCAGCGGCTATTACCAGTATCATCAAAGCTGACCACCATAACCACTTATTCATGATCATCCCTCCTTCCTCTTAGTTATTGGTCATTAGTCATTGGGTAACAGTTCACGGGGGCCAGGGATCAGTTGTCAGGAAGGCTTTTCCTCAAAGACCTTCACGGGCTATTAAACCTTCGCTCAATCTCCAAATACCATTAGCACGAAATCACGAAAACTACAGAAGACACGAAAAGCAACTTTTTTTTCGTGTGCTTAGTGTTCTTTCGTGCCTTCGTGAATAAAAGTCTTTTCCTGAACCCTGTTAACTAAACCCCGTAAACTGTTACGTCATTGGCTAGGGGGCTAGCTCTTGTAATTCTGCCCAATCAAAATTCGCCCCGCCTCTACTGGTAAGACTTTTCAGAAAGGCCACCAGATCCTTCTTCTCCTGCGCTGTAAGGTTCAGGGGGCGAATCCCGCCATCCAGGTTAGGATTAGGTTCTCCTCCTTTATTATAGAAATCTATCACCTCCTCTAAAGTAGCCAGGCTACCATCATGCATATAAGGGGCTGTTAGCTCTATATTGCGGATGGTAGAGGTCTTGAAGGCCCCAATATCCTTGGTTTGTTTGGTAACCAGGTACCGACCCAGCTCAGAAGCGCCTTCTTCATGGGCTAATTTAGCTATATCGGGCTCTTTAGTGGCCTTACGGGCTAGCTCAGCAAAATTCTTCCCATGTATAGCTACCCCGATATTATGGTATTTATTGTCAGTAAAGAAAGGGTAAGTCCGATTAAACTCATGACAGGTTATACACCGGGCCTTACCCTGAAATAGCTCAAAACCCCTCTTAGCCTCCGGGCTAATAGCATTCTCTTTGCCTGCGATGAATTGATCAAACGGGGACTCCAGGGTAATAAGGGTCCGTTCAAAAGAGGCGATAGCTTGTGCTAGGTGCTCAATAGTAAGGTCTTCCGTCCCAAAGCTCTCTTTGAAGGCATTACTGTACTCCGGTATAGCCCGCAATTTCTCTATCAGCGCATCATGGGATGGGAAGCCCATCTCCACCGGGTTGACCAGAGGCCCCTTAGCCTGTTCTTCCAGGGTTGGCGCCCGACCATCCCAGAACTGCTCATCGTAAAAGGTGGCATTCAAGACCGTAGGAGAATTCCGTGCCCCTTTCTTACCCTGGATACCTTCGGCCACCTTCTTACTATCACTGAAGCCAAACTTGGGGTTATGACAGGTGGCACAGGAGACAGTATCGTCAATGGAAAGCCGTTTATCAAAATAGAGCTTCTTGCCCAGCTCAATCTTTGCTGGCGTAATAGGATTATCCTCTGGGATCAATGGCTCAAGGACTTCCGGCGGCAGCTTCAATTGATACTGGTCTGTACCTTCCTGGGCATATAGGTAGTAAGGAAACAAGCAGAACAGGAACAAAAACAATACTACCCCAAAACAGCTCCTCCACATATTTTTAAACCTCCATCCTTATGCTTATCAGCCAGACAAAAGACTAGAGCCACTATGTACGTGATACTATTAGATTCAGTGAGTGGTTTTTTTTACAAGATGTCTCTCAGGTGGCTAGAATAATCTGAGTCCTAGAGTAACAAAACCCCAAAAATTTGTCAAACAAACACCGAAGGGTAAAAAAATAAGGGTGCTAATAAGTGGGGGCAAAGGCGATATCCTGGACAAAGCCACCAAAGGCTTAGCCCTTTTGCTATTTTGGCTGGCCCTACTGTAGTCTGCCCCCGAGATTAAGTCGGTCAAAAACAAGATTAACCAGTTGAAATCTGTACCTTCCTTATTTAGAATATGGCTTAGCTAATATGGTTTTTTTTAGAAGGCCCCTCCTTGCAATACCAGAGCTGTCGAGGCAGGTTAAGTAGCTCAGCCGGATGCCGGAGAAGGTCTCTTCATCTGCTCTCAATGATAAACCCGAAAACGTTCTTGCCTTATACACATAAATCTGCTATATTTTGTGTATAATATAGAGGGAGGGTGTCCTTATGTTAAGGACAAATATCGAAATTGACGAAAAGCTGATAGATGAGGCCATGAAACTCACTCATATGAGCACCAAGAAGGAGCTCGTAAATTACGCTCTCAAGGAACTCGTGCGTAAAATCAAGCGAAAAAAAGTCCTTGAGCTTGAGGGTAAGGTGGAATGGACAGGCGACCTCGCTGAGATGAGGAAAAGCAGGATATGATCCTCGTTGACACCAGCGTCTGGGTAGACTTCCTGAAGGGCATAGACTCTCGTGAACGCCGGATGCTTCATCGGCTCATTGATGACGACGAGGAAATATCCATTACCGAGATAATCCTTACGGAAATCCTCCAGGGCATCAAGGAAGATAAGGATTTTCGGAGGATGAAGGCTTACCTACTGGAATTCCCGATTCATAGACCGAAGGGCACAGAGACCTATCTGAGGGCGGCCCATATCTACAGAGACTGCAGAAGAAAGGGCAAGACCGTCAAGAAAACAGTCGATTCTATCATAGCCGCTATATGCATGGAAAACGACCTGACCCTTCTTCACAAGGACAGCGATTTTGACTTTATTGAGGCATGCTCCGGTCTAAAATGTTATAGCATAGGATAAAATGCCACTCATAGAGCCGTATATACCCACCCCTCAAGAACAGTATGAGCTTGACTTTACATTAAACCCACCGCACCTCTTAACCACCTTTGGGTGTAGTGGATAGTATTAACTGGCTCCACGGGAGGGACTCGAACCCCCGACCAAGTGGTTAACAGTAACTCTACCTAATAATGGCTATTTCAAATACCCTTATTTATCAAGGGTTTTCAGGACAGTGAAAAGTATCATTGGCCTTATTTTGGGGTCATTTTGGGGTCATTTCGGACATGTTCACG
>MHDQ01000021.1 GCA_001803565.1 Nitrospinae bacterium RIFCSPLOWO2_12_FULL_45_22
TGGTAAGCCTTTGTCTCCTGAGCCGACTGATTTTTTTTGCTCCCTACCTGGAGGATTGGGATGGGGTAGATTTTGCCCTGGCCTTACGCCATTATGACCTGAGTACTTACCAACCCCATTTCCCTGGTTATCCTGTCTATATCGCCTTAGGACACCTGGTGTGCCAGTTCGTATCCTCTGAGCCTTCCGCCTTGATCCTGACCAATATCATTTTTAGTAGCTTGACTATACTCCCCCTTATGGCCTTAACCCAATTCATTTTTTCTGAAACGGTAGCTTTTATGGCCGGGCTGCTTTACCTGACCAATCCTTTCTGCTGGTTAGAGGCCGGGAAGGCATTAGCTGATCCGACTGGTTTATTCTTCATCTTCACTGCGCTATACTTCCTAACCCGGGCAGCGTGCGGAACTGGTAAATACCATTTGTTTGTCGGCGGATTGTTTCTAGGGTTGAGTTGGGGTGTACGGCTGGATTATTTCCCTTTTTTTGTGTCTCTGGTTTATGCTTCTTACCATACCAAGCAGGGCCATTCTTTTCGGGGATACAGCGGATTTTTTCTAGGAATTCTTTTCTGGCTCTTGCCTCAAATTAGTATTGGTGGGGAGAAGGAGTTCTGGATAGAGGCCAGGGCCTTTATTATGGGTCATTTCAATAGCTGGGGTGGTAGTATTTATTCGCAACCCAATCTGCCGGAGCGTGGGAAAGATTTCTTCTGGGGATACTATGCTAACGGTTTGGGAGGCTGGTGGCCTGATACCCCTGAGTACCGACTCTTAACTTCGGCAATCCTTTTTGGTAGTATGATATATTTTAGCTACTGGATATATAAAGGTTACTGGAGCAAAGATAAGAAGAAAAAAATTATTCCAATTAGTCTGATATCTTATTGTCTCTGGGTTTTCCTGGGACAGAACCTCGCTAATCCCCGGCATGTCTTACCTGCTATATCTTTAACCTTCATCCTATTAGCCGGGGCATGGCAAAGATGCCGGACACAATTCAAAGGGAAAAAGTTAGCTCCTTTGCCTAGCTTCTGCTTAGTAGCGCTGATAGGGTTCTGGGCTCTAGAAGCCATAAGATTAAACCTAATCCATTATACCCAACCTCCTCCTCAACTCCAGGCGGTCCAATATGTAAAGGATTGTTTTCCTGAACATTTTACCAGGATATACTGTCAGGAGACCAAGAGACTCTTTGATTATTATGCACCCTATTATCAGGTTAAGAGGGTACGAAACTTTTCCCAATTGGAAAGAGACTTGCAGGGGGCTTATCCTCAAATGTCACCAGTTCTATTAGTCACATCCCGGAATGGAGAGGAGGTTGGTATTGGGAAGCTAAATCTACTGCAAGTATTCCAGAACAATAGATATATTTACTATCCCGGACATCATTGGTACCTATATAACGTGAGAATACCTCTGGAAAACAAAACTAAAGATCATTGACTGTGGTTAATATACAAGTTACCATTGTTATCCCGAGAACTATCACGTTTGAGGTCCAGTGATATTTAGGAAAAGGTAATCGGGTTTTAGAAATTAGGCCCCTAAGATAGATCATTTAACAAGAGATCGGCTCTATGAGTCATAACAAAGAATTTAAACTACTCGAGTATTTCTTTATTAGTAGCTTCATTACTATTGCTTCAGTTACCTTGCTCCTAACTATCCTGTTTACCCATGGAGTCAAAAGGGATTTCCTCAAGGAGGGCCAGGATTATGCGACTTTGATCATAAAGAATTTATATAACCAAATCTATTATCGTTTCATACAACCGACAATGCAACAGAAAGGCTATATTGACCTTTCTGAAAAAAAACAACTGGACGATTTGGATCAGGTTGTCAAACTTGCTATCAGCGGGCTAAAGATCAAAAACCTATATTTTTTTGACCTGGAGGGCAACATTATATACAGCACAAACCGGGATCATATCGGGTTTAAAATAAAGGATAACCCTAACTATTTAGATGCTGTCCAGGGAAAGATATCTTCTATTTTTAAAAATCGAGGTGATCCCTTAGACATATCCCAAAAACCAGAAAAGATTACCCTACTGGAAACCTACGTGCCAATAAAGAGTTGGGGTGCGCCAACAGGCAAAGAAAGTGGACCTATAATAGGTGTCATGGAGACCTATCAGGATGCCACGGCCCTGGCTAAAGAAATAAGGGCTGCCCGGATAAGAATCTTTTCTATCTCTTCGCTGGGTATGACTCTTTTATTCCTGATTCTTTTTGTGATCGTAAAGAAAGCTGACCGGGTCATTCAAGGCAAGACCCGGGAACTGACCGCTACTAATAAAGAACTACAAGACCTTACCCAGGAGCTGGAAGAGAAAGTTAGCAAGAGGACAGAACAACTCATAGCCCAGGCAAAATTGGCCAGTTTAGGAACTCTGGCTGCCGGTATTGCCCACGAGCTTAACAGCCCCCTGGGCTCGATTGCCGCCTGTACGGAAGGGCTATTAAATATCCTGGCCGAAAATGGCCAGGTTAGCTCAGAATCTGATGGAGAGGTCCGGGAATATCTTAATATTATTAATGGAGAGGCATTTCGCTGTAAGGCGATAATAAACAGCTTACTCAATTTTGCCCGCCAGGCCCCTCCTATGAGTCAGGAAGAAACAGAGATAAATGAACTGCTCCGATCTACCATCCGGCTATTCAAATATCGAGCCTTCGACGAAGATAAAGAGATCATATTAGAACCATTATCCCAGGAGATTTATATCAAGGGTGATATCCATCTGCTTAAGCAGATAATCTTCAACCTCACAGAGAATGCTTTAGATGCTGTCGGCCTCCACGGACGAATAAAATGGTCCACTATAGATTTAGGCCATGCTGTAAGGCTGCTTTGTGAGGATAACGGATATGGCCTTAACAAGGAAGAGTTAGACAAGGTTTGGGACCCATTCTTTACTACTAAACCAGCAGGGAAGGGAACAGGATTAGGTTTGTCCCTCTCTTACAGTGCAGTAAAAAGGCATCAAGGAGATATAGAGATCCAGAGCGAGGGGAGAGATAAAGGGGCCAGGGTAATTATCACCCTGCCTAAAAATCCCCAAGAATAAAAATAAAAAGTAAATGTTTAGCCAAAATAAGATGGAACACAAAATTAAAAGGGTTCCAGTGGCCAAGGGGTCAAGGATTCTAGAACCCTTGAATCCTCGAATCCTTTTTTGCATTGGTGTCATTCGTCCATTCGTGTCACCTGTCTGCCGTGCTGGCGGCACAGGCAGGTTCGTGGTTAAGCCCGATGAGTTTTATTTGGCTAAACTATAGTAATAGCACGATCATTTTAGCTTCTTCAGGATTTCAGACGCAATGGTATTTTTTTGTACTTCTCTGGTCCCCTCGTAGATTTCAGTAACGCGAGCATCTCGATAGAAGCGTTCTACCTCGTATTCTGATATGTAACCATACCCTCCATGAATTTGGATCGCCTCTTCTGCCACCTCTACCGCTATCCTTGCAGCATACATCTTGGCCATAGAAGTAAGTTTTGGATCAATCCGCCCCTGGTCAAAGTTCCAGGCCGCTTTATAGGTGAGTAAACGTGCCGCTTCTAGCTTAGTAGCCATATCGGCCAGTTTGTGTTGAGTAACCTGGAAATCAGCGATCTTTCGGCCAAATTGCTCCCGCTGCATGCTATACGCTAAAGCACGGTCAAAGGCCCCTTGGGCTATCCCTAATGCCTGGGCTGAGATCTCTATCCGGCTTTCATCAAAGAACTCCAGGGTTTGATAGAAACCACGGTTTTCTTGCCCAATGATATTACTTATTGGTACCCGGACATCATCAAAGGATAATTGAGCCGTACGGGTCATCCTTATACCCATCTTGCCTTCTATTTCTGTGGCGCTAAAACCTTCTCTATTGGATTCTACCAGGACAATGCTCAACCCCCGGTAGCTCGGGGTAGCATTGGGGTCAGTCCGGCAAAGTACAATAGCAAAGTCGGCAATAGTCCCATTGGAGATAAAGGTTTTACTACCATTAATCAGATATTCATTGCTTACTCTCCGGGCAGTAGTTGACATGGCAGTAATATCGCTCCCATGATCAGGCTCAGTGAAGGCACCGGAGGAAACAGCTATCCCCTTGGCTACCATAGGGAGCCACTTCTCCTTTTGTTCTTGGATGCCAAAACGCAGGATGATCTCCGAAGCAAATTTAGTAATAAACATACAGGTCCCAAGCCCAGAATCGGCCCGACAGAACTCCTCTACAATCAAGGCATTTTCCAGGATGCCTAAACCCTGGCCGCCATAAGCCTTATCAAAATGTACCCCAATAAAACCCAGATCTCCCGCCTTCTTTATCAAATCGGCAGGCCACTCCCGGCTAGCATCATACTCTAAGGCTATCCGTTTATCGAATTCCTTTTTGCCAAACTCCCTGGCCGCATTCTGAATATCCCTCTGTTCCTCATTGAGCTCAAAGTTCATTGTTTTCCTCCTCCCATTAACATTCCATCAAATCATTCAGCCTACAGTCAGCTTTCAGCTAAATCAATAGTGAGGCATAAGGAGTAAGTGGGTAAGGGGTAAGAAAAATTTCTCCTCATGCCTTACCCCTGAGGCCTTACGATAAGTTTTACTGACCGCTGACAACTGACGGCTGAACGCTTACCAAAATTTAAACCCTTTTCCTGAACCCGGTTAACTGTTACAACTAATTGCTTCATTCTTTGCGTCTTTACAATTATAAATAATGCTTGATAAAAATTAAACCTACATAGTTCGGGATAAACATTTTAAGGATAAATATTCTTTTTTGTTGACAATAATAATTATTTATCCTATTATCGGTTATCAGGCCAAAGAAGGGAGTAGAAATGGATAAAGAGAAGCTGAAGTTATTAAAAGAAGTCCATTCCCGAGAAGAATTCTTAACATTACCCTTAGAGGCTGCAAAGCTCTACCTTGTATTACTCATTACATCTGAAGGGCCTGAAAAAGAAGGGAAGATATCCTTCAAGACCATTAAAAAGGCCCTGGGGCATCACTTCCAGGTAAATCGCCTGGAGAAGGCCCTCTCTGCTTTATCTGATCGGGGATTGATCCAACTCCAACACCCCTTCTCGAAAATATCTACTGATCATCTTTCCCCTGACCTCCAGCTCTATTATAAGATAATAAGATAAAAGACCTTCCTTTGCCTACCAGGTAGTGATAAACTTTCTCTTCAATATGGATATTCACCACAAAGATCACAGGGGGCGCAGGGCATACATAGTGAGGGGTGAGGAGTAAGGGGTGAGGAGTGAGGGAGTTATCGCCTTACGGCTTTTTGTGTGCTCGGCGGTGAAATGAAAGATCCTGTTTTCAGGACAAAGAAAAGACATTGAATATACCAGAAGAGTTGTTAGGAAGGGTATTAGAGGGTAAGAAGCCTTGCCCGGAGCTCCCCTTCACTATTACCCCTTTAGCGGGTGATGCCTCAGACCGACAATATTTCCGAATAAATTGGGAGAGGCCAGGACCCCAATCTATAGTCCTCATGAAACTGGCCCAGAGGCCCAGTCCACCCGAACTCCCTTTTATCCAGATACAGGAACATCTCTGCGCTATAGGAGTACCAGTGCCGGAGCTCTATAGTTACTCACCCGAGCTCGGGATAGTGCTATTAGAAGACCTGGGGGGGATTACCCTCGAGAACAAGGTCAAGGATAGTTTGATGAGTGAGGAAGAGATAAAGGCCCTCTATCTTGAGGCGATAGATATCCTTTTGCAGATGCAGATCCAGGGTAGCCGTCCGGGGCGAGATAATTGTCCGGCCTTCCAGTTGGAATTTGATGTAGCTAAATTCATGTATGAATTGAATTTCTTCAGGCAATATATGATCGAGGGTTTCCTAAACAAGAGGATAGCCCGGCAGGATCAGGCTATTCTGGAGGAGGAATTTTCCCGGCTCTGTCAGATATTGGCCCAAGAAAAGAAATATTTCACCCACCGGGATTACCATAGCCGGAACATCATGGTGCGGGAACAAGGATTGTGGGTGCTCGATTTTCAGGATGCCCGTCTGGGCCTCTGCCAATATGATCTGGCCTCGCTGTTGCGGGACTCTTATGTGACCCTGCCTGAGGGGCTAGTGGAGGAATTGCTGGAATATTACCTGGTAACTAAAGAGATTTTAAAAGGGCAAAAGATAACAGCCAGGACGGAATTTAGGCGGCTTTTTGACTTTACGGCAGTGCAGAGAAACTTGAAGGCTCTCGGTACCTTTGCCTTCCAGAAAGTGGAAAAAGGGAAAGATACTTACCTTCCTTATATTGCGCCAACCTTAGCGTATGTCTGGCAAAACCTGGATAAATACCCTTTTTTTAATACCCTAAAGAAAGTCCTCAAAAAGTACCTTGATAGCCCAGGAATTTCCCAACCGCAAAGGCGCTAAGATTGCAAAGATTTCATAAGAAGAGGATTCGAGAATTATTTGCTATCTGAAGGTATCTAAGAGAATCTGTGTCCTAATTGGTTTTATCTGGTTTCTAGCACATTAAAGTAGTTTCTGATCTGACCCTTTATCTGTTCTTCAGACATGATCTTGGGGTCGCAGGCATCAATATCTACAATGACTGAAGATATACCTGCCTTTTCCATGATGGCATCGGTTACTATTCGATTGAAGCCACAGGTCTGCTTGCAACCAAAATGGGCAAAAAATACTGATGAGTCGCACTGGAACTCTGCAGCCATCTTACCCAGGTCGTCGGCAAAGATATAAGAAGGGCCACCTAATCGGGCCAGGCAGGGATACACACTCAGGATTTTTCGGGCATAGGTTTCCAAAGGGTTGCTGGATATCTCATCAATATTACCAATAACACCTACCAGGGCATTAAAAAAATCAACTACGGCTACGGCACCAAACTCCTCCTCCATCCAATCCAGTATCTTCATATTCCAGAAGGGGTATACACCGCTCATGACCACCCGGTGCCTCTCTTCTGGAACTACCCCTATCCCGGCTTCCATATTTTCTTTGCATTCTTCATATTGGGCCCGCATAAAATCTACTACTATCGGGAGCCCCTCGCTGCACATCCGGATACCAAAATTGGCAAAGGCATCCTTGGCCCCCATAACCGTTGGGATAGCCCCACGCAGGGCTTGGGTCTTAATAAAATAGTCCTGGATAATGATATCCCGTTCCAGAAATTCTCTCAGTTTGGCCTCACTATATTTAGCGCCAGTATGTTTCTCGATAAAAAGGATCATCTCTTCCAACCCCGCTACGAGGTGTTTCATAGCTTCCTCGTCCTCGCGGAAGGGTAGATTAAGCCAAAACGAGGGGCAATGGTAAATGTGTTCTATATTCTCGGCCATGATAGCCGAGGAGTCGCATGGTATCTGGCCGGTATAGAGCAACAGGTCTGGTCTAGGGAAGATATCCTCTAAGGCCAGACCAATACAGGCCTTATGAGGGGAGCAGGCCTCTTTACTGAAGCCAAACCCCTCCCCGATATCCATAAACTCATAGCCTAAGCCAAAAGAGAGCATCTGAATAGTGTATTGCTCAAAGGCAAAGACCGGAATATCCATAGATAAGAGGATTTCAGGTGGGAAGAGGATGCTTATCATGGCCAGGGGCCGGCCCTCTTCTTTGGCCCTCAAGGCATTTCTTAAATAGTCAACCATAGCTTGAGAGAAGATAATCTTACTCTGTTCCTTGCCATACTTTATCTGCTTCTCTAATCTCCCTTCAAACAAGTCTAGCGCAGATTCTAGCCGCAGTTTATCTCCTAATTTAGGCATCTCTAACGACCTCCTTTAACACCCAGGATATGATCAGCTATTATTATCCGCTGAATCTGGCTGGTACCTTCGAATATCTGAGTAAGTTTAGCATCCCGCATCATCCTCTCTACAGGATGGTCCTTCATATAGCCATATCCACCCAGGATTTGCACAGCATCAGTAGTTACCCGCATAGCCATATCAGAACAGTAACACTTGGCCATAGAGGCATAAAACCGGGCATCCTTTTCTTTTCTATCCACTTTCTTTGCGGCCGTATAGATAAGACCTTTACCGGCATTAATCTTCATAGCCATATCGGCCAGCATAAACCTGATGGCCTGAAATTCTGCTATAGGACGTCCGAACTGATACCGCTCGCGGGCATAGTTAGCCGCATATTCCATAGCCCCCGCTGCTATTCCTAAGGCCATAGTCCCTACAAAGACCCTTAGGGCCTCAAAGGCCTGCATAACTATAATAAACCCTTCTCCCTCAGGGCCTACCCGATTTCCCTGGGGAATCTTCACATCTTCAAAGATAAGCTCTGCCGTGGGGTAGCCTTTAAAACCCATCTTCTTTTCGATCTTCCCTACCGAGAACCCGGGGGTATCTTTTTCTAAGATAAAGGCCGAGATACCTTTGGCGCCCTTTTCCGGGCTGGTAATAGCCCAGACAAAGTATATATCTGCGATATTGCCATTACTAATAAAGCATTTCCGGCCATTCAAAATATAATGGT
Source organism: Nitrospinae bacterium RIFCSPLOWO2_12_FULL_45_22 (assembly GCA_001803565.1). Classification (GTDB taxonomy): domain Bacteria; phylum 2-12-FULL-45-22; class 2-12-FULL-45-22; order 2-12-FULL-45-22; family 2-12-FULL-45-22; genus 2-12-FULL-45-22. Next base: position 8,493 of record MHDQ01000021.1, read on the forward strand.
CTCTATCCAGGACTGCCCTGGATTTAATCGAGGCAGCATCAGAGCCGGCTTCAGTCTCTGTTAAGGCCAGGGCCACTACCTTGCCCTCAGCAATTTGGGGGAGATACTTTTTCCGCTGGGTCTCATTACCATGGGCAAGGAAGAGAGGGCCACTCCCTTGAATGGCTATCAAGGCAGAAACGGCGGCAGATGCCTTAGCTATCTCCTCTATGACCAGGGTAGTGGTCAATGCATCGCTGCCGCCCCCGCCCCATTCTTCGGGGATTAATAAAGTAACCAATCCCTGCTTGTGAAGAAGACGGAATATATCCCAGGGAAACTCATCCTTTTCATCAATCTCAGCCGCTCTAGGGGCTATCTGCTCTTCCACTAGCCTTTTCACGGTCTTTAGCAAAAGCTGTTGTTCCTCAGTAAGCTCTATCATTGTCTTATCCCCTCGTGATCGCTTCCTAACCGTTCACCCATTTATCCCCTCGAGATCCAGTGAACGGTTGCATCGCTTCTAATCTATAAAACCCATCCTTTTTAACTCTATCATATAGATTTTTCACCATATTCTACCAATTGTTAGATAAGCCGTCAACTAAATTCCCTCATTATTGCAAAGCAGGGCTAATTTCTCTATAATTAAAAATTTGATGGGCAGGATGATATAGCTTACATTCGAGAGGTTTTGATTCTCAATTCGTAACTGGTTTAGCCAAAATTAGGATTTTAACCACGGATGAACACAGATAGACGTAGATTAGGCCACCAAGACACTAAGTCACTAAAGAAACGTAAAACGCAAAGCTAAAAGTGCAAAGCTGAGGAATAATTACCTTAATTTTACACTTTGTATTTTAAGCTTTGAGTTTCTTGGTGTCTTTGAGCCTTAGTGGCAAGGAAAGGTTAGCTAGGTGATCCGTGTTCATCTGTGTCTATCCGTGACAAATCTTCGGGATACTTTATTTGGCTAAACTGTTGCTTCAACTATAATAAAAACCTCTTGAATGTCAGTTATAGTTACAAGGATAAGTGTAGATGACCAGGAGATACAGCCTTCTGAAGAGCTGGTGGCTTACCTTTTGCGTGTTGGTAGCCCGGGTATTTTTTTGGAGCTTTTATCGCATCAAGGTAGTAGGTAAAGAACATATACCTGAAGAAGGGGGAGTCCTTATTGCCAGTAATCATGTATCCTTTTTTGATCCGGTATTGATTCCTTCTATAATTATGTCCCTTAGGGACCCAGAGATTATCTATGGTCCAGCAAAGGCCGAGTTGTATCGAATACCGGTATTAAGACAGTTGTTATTTTCCCTGGGAATATACCCTATCCAGAGGAGCGGTCGGGACGTCAAGGCTATGAAAAGGACAATGGAGTTGCTCAAGTCCAATAAGGTAATGCTCTTCCCTGAAGGGAGCCGGAGCATGAACGGCCAGCTCCAAAAGGGTAACCGGTTCGTGGGCAAGATGGTATATGAGTCTAAGCCGGTAGTGATTCCTACCGCGGTAAAAGGGACCGAAAAGGCCCTCCCTCGCGGAAAATACTTCCCTCGCCTCTTCACCAGGCTAGAGGTTATCTTTGGCCCGCCCTTAGACTTGACTCCATATTATACTTGCCCTACAGCAAAGGAGGCAGCGCCACTCATTACTGAAAGGATTATGGAGGCTATCGGCCAACTACTCCAAAAAGAAAAATGAAGAGAAAATATCAGTCAATTAATTCCTGGCAGCCAGTGGGTAAGGTCTTGAAAGAGACCTTACGAGAACTTCAGCTAGAGAAGGGGATTGATCAAGGAAAGATATGGTTAGTATGGGAAGAGGCGGTCGGGAAGACTGTTGCTCAGGTGGCCCAGCCAGACTCTATCAAATTCAAAACCCTGTTCGTTAAAGTCACAGATTCGATCTGGTTACATCAACTCTCCTGCTATCATGACTTGATCGTGAACAAGATCAATGACCAGGTGGGGGCGGAGGTGATAAATAAAATTCATTTTAAATTAGGAGAGGTTAGATGACATTTTCTAGAATTTACTTGATAATTACTGTGTCCCTGCTGCTTTTGGTATCCCTATCTGCCTGTGGTCTCCTGAAGAGGCAAGCCCCTCCCCCAGCTCTACAGGCGCCAATCGAGGAGGTCTCGGAAAGAGCGCCTGGGCCCGAGGCCTATTATCACTATCTCATGGCTACCTTAGCAGAGCTTCAGTACGATTTTGATAAGAGCATTGCGGAGTATAAAATCGCCCTCCAGTATGATCCTGATTCGGCATATCTCCTTAATAACCTGGCCAGCGTCAGTTTAAGGAAAGGGGATTTGAAGGGGGCGATTTTTTACGGAGAAGAGGCGGTTCGTAATGATCCGACCTATGTTCCAGCCAGGGTTCAGTTGGGGAAACTATATTACAGTATGAAAGAGCCAGAAAAGGCCATTAAGCAATTCATGCAGGTGCTGAAGATTGACCCTCTGGAAGAAGAGGCATACATCTTCCTTGGCTCCCTCTATGCAGAGTCACGCAATTTTCCGGAAGCCATAAAAATACTTACTAATCTATTGAAGTTTAAGAAGGACTCAGCATTAGGAAATTATTATATCGGCATGGTCTATGCCCATATGGGCTTATATCTAAAATCCGAAGAATACTTGCGGGCCACCATTCAAATAGACCCCTATTTTGAAAATGCCATAGTAAAGCTAGCGGAGGTATATGAGATTCAGAAAAAGTACCGGCAGGCCATAGAGCTTTATCGTAAGGCATTAGAGATAAATCCCCATAATACTGCCTTACGGTATCGTTTAGGTCAGCTCTATCTCCAAAAAGAGAGGTTTGGCGAGGCCTTAAAGGAGTATAAAGAACTGAGCCGATTAGACCCTAAAGACCTTGATACCCACACCCGGTTAGGGTTCGTCTATTTTCAGCAAAAGGATTATCATAGAGCCCTGGAGGAGTTTCAACTGGTCTTAGCGGCTAATCCCCAAAATAGCGATATTCACTATTATATGGCCGCTATTTATGAAGAGACGAAAAGGTATCGAGAAGCCTTGCAGGAGCTAAAAAAGGCCCTAGACTATAAGCCTAAATCTGTAGAGATCAGACTATATATGGCCCAGTTGTACCAACAGTTGAAGGAGATAAAAGAGACTATTAGCGTCCTGAATGAGGCCCTACCCTATGAACCGAAGAATGCCCGGGTCCATTTTTATCTGGGCTTAGCCTATTCTGAAGATAAACAATACCAGGCCGCTATCAAAAGCCTCCAGGAGGCCATCAAGCTGGAACCCAGGAATGATCAGTATTATTTTAATTTAGGGGCGGTATATGATAAGGCCGGCTATTTTGAAGAATGCATCGTTCAGATGAGAAAGGCTGTGGAACTGAATCCTAAAAATGCCGAGGCCCTCAACTATTTGGGTTATCTGTTTGCTGAGAGGGGGATACGGTTAGAAGAATCGCTGGTAGCTATTCGGAAAGCCCTGGAATTAGAACCCGATAATGGCTATTTTATTGATAGTTTAGGGTGGGCTTTCTTTAAGCAAGGGAAGATAAAAGAGGCATTGAAGGAACTGCAGCGGGCTGCGCGACTAGTTTCTGACGACCCGATTATCCGGGAGCACTTAGGAGACGTCTATTATGAGCTAAAAATGTATAAAGAATCTATGCGGGAATGGAAGGAATCCCTAGAATTAAAACCCGAAAGTGAGGCAGTAAAGAAGAAGTTGGCCGATATCGAGAGGATTTTGGGCCCTGGGAAGAAATAATGGCAAGGTGGCGGCAGTTGAAGGCTAGCGGTGGCATTTTAATTTTAATATTTTCCCTTAGCATCTTTTCTTACAATGGGTGCGTGAAAAAACCTCCCCTACACCCCAAAGCCATTATCACCTCTGCCCAAGTTGTTATCCAGGCCCTGGAAGAGCGTAAGAGAAGGATTCAAGACCTAAAGGCCTTAGCCCGTATCTCTTTAGTATCTCCAGAGAGGAAATTTTCTGCTAAACAGGCCATTACCCTCCGAAAGCCCTATTATCTCCGATTAGAGACCCTGAGTTTCTTTGGCTATCCCATGCTCTATCTCTTTGCCAACGATCAGCAACTATCTTTCTATAACCCCCAAGAAAATAAGCTGTTTAGGGGCTCTGTCCAGTTAGATAATATCTTTAAACTCACAGGTCTCCCTTTAGAGATAAGCGAGATAATAGCCATCCTTTGTGGAGATATGCCCTTAAATTCTAATAGCAGCCAGGCAGAACTCCGTTTTGAACCGGAAACTACCCTCTATTCCCTTAGGCTTGGGCCTGATGAGGAGATAAAACTTGGGGCCATGGACCTACTACCCAGGCAATACCGTTGGGCTGACAAATCGGGGAAGACATATCTAGAAGTAATCTACCAAGAATATGAGAAAATCAATGGTTTTTTTTCCCCTTTTACTATCAGGGTAAAGCTTCCCCAGAGAGCTATCTCGGTGGAGATAAAATATAGCGAGGTCAAACTTAACCAGGCAGTGCCTATCACGAGCTTTGAGCTGCCTCGACTGGAAGGGGTTGAGGTGATAGATTTGGATGATGGTTGGCCTTATGAGAAGAGATAGCATCCAGTTTAAATCGCCCGCCAAAGTCAATTTAGGTCTTAAAGTAATAAAGAAGAGGCCGGATGGCTATCATGAGATAGAGACAGTCATGCAGATGATAACCCTTTCCGATGCCTTACTCTTTGAACCAACGGAAGGGGGGATAGAGCTTATTTGCCAGGGACTAAACCTGCTGGGAGATAGGAGCAACCTGGTTTATCAGGCAGCCGAGTTGATCAGGGAGAAGGGTGGGGTAGGTTCAGGGGTGAGGATCATTCTGGATAAGAGGATTCCGGTGATGGCTGGCCTTGGGGGTGGCAGCAGCAATGCTGCTACTACTCTTATAGGGCTCAATAGGCTATGGCAGTTGGGCCTAAGGCGTGATGAGTTGATAGACTTAGCCAGGGGCCTGGGAGCTGATGTCCCTTTTTTCCTCTACGGGCCAAGGGCCTATGCTACCGGTAGAGGTGACCAATTATCTCCCCTGCCATCTTTACAAAAGCTGATTATGCTCTTAGTTAAACCATATCTATCCATCCCTACTTCATGGGCCTATAAGGCCCTAAATTTGTCGTTGACAAAGGATAGGGACAGTATTAAAATCATATGCCAATTAATAGAGCAAGGGCTCGATAATCAGATAGCTGCTTATCTTTTTAATGACTTTGAAGAGACTATTATCGCCCATTACCCGATAATAGGAGAAATAAAAAATGACCTCCTAAACCAGGGAGCCCTGGGGGCATTGATGTCAGGAAGTGGCCCGACGGTGTTTGCTATATTCCCCACCCACCATAAGGCTGCCGAGGTGTACCAGCGATATAGCGAGAGAAAGATGCAGGTTTTTGTGGTGGAGACTATTATGGACATGGAGGAGGTGACTTGCGAGACAGAATAGTTTCCACTAAGGGGGTTTGCGGTCGTTGGCTAGTCTGGGTATTCTAACAGCAACTCGGTATTTGAATCTGCAATAAGGAAAAGGGTGGTGAGGGAGATGAATATTACCGAGGTAAGGGTTTATCCCGTAGAGGAGGAGAGACTAAAGGCCTACGCTACTATTACTTTTGATGATTGTTTTGTCGTGAGGAATCTCAAGGTAATTCAAGGCAATAGTGGCCTTTTTGTGGCTATGCCTAGTAAGAGACGAAAGGATGGTACTTATGTGGATACTGCCCATCCGCTAAATAATGAGACCAGAAGGATGATAGAAGGTAGGGTCTTGGAACGGTATTG
>MHDQ01000022.1 GCA_001803565.1 Nitrospinae bacterium RIFCSPLOWO2_12_FULL_45_22
TACGCACGAATCAAGAACCATCAACAAGGGGGTTTCGGCGTGTCCTCCCACGCCGAAACATCGGATAAAGCTTCAATGGATACCATGGGGAAAAATGTTAGAAAACTTGTAATGATTGCCTTTACGTGGGAAATCACGGCAAAAAAGATATTGAATGTGTGTCAAACAGTAATTTAATGTAAAGAAATTTCAAAATAGCCGCAGAGTCGCTAAGACATTAATGTTTTCCTTGTGACTTGGTGTCTGATATTTATCTTGATTAGCGTATTTAATACATATATAATAATTTGTAATCATGATTGTATTCGACTCATCCACTCTGATATTATTGGCAAAAGCTGAACTTCTCGATGCCTTTATTGACGATTATAAAAAGGTAGTTATAATCCCACAGGAGGTAAACGAAGAGTGCTGTAGTAAAAAGGACAGTTTTGATGCCCTTCTTATAAGGAAAAGGATAGAAGAAAAAAGGATAAAGACAGCAAGGATACACAATACTGAGTTATGCGAGAGATTCATAAAGGATTTCTCCATTGACATGGGAGAGGCAGAGGCATTGGTATTGTTTCTTGAAAAAAAGGCTTTACTGCTTGCAGTGGATGATAAAAATGCTATTAAGGCGTGCAAGATACTGAAAATCCCGTTTGCATCAGCATTGACTATCCTAGTAAGACTTGTTGTAAAAGGGGTGATAGAAAGTGATGCGGCAAGAAAAAAAATTAATGTACTTGCCAAATACGGCAGATATAAGGACACAATGATAAAAGAGGCACGAGAAGGACTCAATCTATAAGGAGGAATAGTTATGGCGTATACGACCATGAGTATAAGGATAGACAAAGATGACTATGATTTTGTAAAGAAACTGGCAATAGAGGAAAAAGAAGACATCTCAGCGGCAGTCAGAGAACTCATAAATTTAGGAAGGATACATTTTGCCATAGAGCAGTATAAAAGTGGAACTGCCTCATTAGGAAGGACGGCAAAGCTTGCAGGTGTGTCAATAAGCGAGATGATAGACATATTGGCAAATTATGGTGTTAAGAGTAATCTGGATGAAGAGGATTATCGTGAAGGATTAAAAAATTTAGAGGCTGTTTATTGAGAAAAAAAACGAACTATAGCAAACGCTAAAAGAAAGTTGTCATTGCGAGGAGGAACGACGAAGCAATCTCATGGCAGGGATTGCTTCGCTGTCGCTCGCAATGACGGATTCATGTCAACTTATTTCGGACGTTTACTATAGAAAAAGATTGGCCAGCCTCTCAATCGTTGCCCATCACCTAATACCTTACCCCTTTTCCTTCGGGAATAAAAAAGAGGTTATAAAAAATGTCTATACAAAAAACATTGTCCGTTAAGCATTTAAAACATCCATATTTATACAGAAACAGGTTATTTCAAACATTGGCAAAAGTGCGCGAAGGAAATTTTAGAAGATATCTCTCTTTCCGTTTACATCAACATTACAAAGATTTAATTACACACATGTTGCATAAAAAGTGATATAAATTTGTGTTAGACAGCCAAACGCAAGGGAATCGAGGCGGCGGTGGATGAAATAGCCTGAGAAATCTTGTTTTTGGCGATGGTATTTCCAGTGAATTTTGTCAAATCATGTCTGATTTCATGTAAGAACACTGTTTGTGAAGATTGGGTTACCATCTTCTTTGCCTCAGCGATAGTATGATCTGGATACAGGGACTTTAAGACATTATACGCCAAGGCGACCATAAGGACATGATTGACATAGGCTTCAAACTCTTTAAAATGGTATGAACCAAAATGGAGATACTGTTTGAGTTCTTTAAACAGTATCTCTATTCTCCATCGTAAGAGATACGCATGGCAGATTTGTTTGCAAGAAAGCCTTTTGCCGACACTGGTAAGGAGGATGGTTTGACAACCACGACGAGAAACAACTACTGTTGCTTTGCCTACTTTGGACACGGATGCAGTGGTTGACATGACGCGCAGAAGAGTTTTCCGTCCATTCCAAAGAATGGACATGGATTTCAGGTCTGGCAAATGCCTTCTTCCAAAGTCAATTGCATGACTGGTATATCTCTTGACGGTAATTTTCCGATTGGAGTCTAAGGAACTCACAAAAGACCAATTGAGGTGAAGACGTATTTCATCGACAACGAAGTCGGCCAAAAAGGCAGAATCGGCAACAACCATTACATGAGTTTCCAGGGGAAGGGCTAGTTCCCGGAGTATTTCTACAGCTATTTGATTTTGAGTTTTGAATTCCCGGTGTGTTCTTTTACAGAATTTCTTGGTCAGATATGGTTTTACTGCTGCCATGTGTTGCGAACCATCTTCGCAGATAAGCAGGGCAGCAACAAAGCAATGGCCGATGGTATATCCATGAGGAGTCCTGAATTTTTGCAGATTATGAAGTTTTTTCCCACGTTTCCCTTTGATTGTGGAATCGATAATGAGCCAGGCCTTGCTTCCTATGTTTGATGGAAGCCCTTTGGCAACTCTTTTTATCCAGAGATCATGGAGTAGTGATTCTTTCTTCATATGTCTTGATACATTCGATTTATGTTTTTTTAGATAGGAAGCAACTAAACTTGCGCTGAAATGCCCCCAACAGGTAATCAGTGTCCATACGTAGACAGAAATCAGTTTTTCTTGAGTAGATTGGAATACATGGTGAAAAAGAAGTTTTGAAATAAAGGGGATTGAGAATGGTTTATGAATGGCTATACCTCCTCAGTAAATTTTAAAGAAATAGGCCTTTTACTTAGGATGCCATTTTTTCAAACTGTTCTCAACCCTTATTTCTCAGGCTCTTTCAGTCGTGTTCACCATAAATCCCTTGAATTTATTGATTGAACATACTTTTATGCTATATTATGCGCAACATTTGTGTAATTATGATTGTATTCGACTCATCCACTCTGTTATTATTGGTGAAAGAGGAAAAAGAAGACATCTCTGCGGCAATCAGAAAACTCGTAAATAAACCGCAAAAAATAATGTATAATCTTGTATTAACCAGTCAAATACAAGGGAAATAACTTGATAGAACAACCCAGATGGTAAGCGTTCTTATTTCGACTTTTTTTGGAAGCATCGTAGCGATGATTTCAAATGCGTCGTTACTGTATACCGGACATTTGGTTGCATCCCGGTTTTTTAAAGATGAACCAGCGTCCGTCCGGTGGGTTGCCTTCGGCCTGGTTAGTGCGTGGCTGGTTATCATCCTGTCTGTAGCACTCATCTTTACCCATGTATTTACGATTCCAGGTGTGACTATCTCGTCTATAGGTATTGCGGGTCTTGCGTGGCTTTTCTGGGGAAAGCATTCCTCGCTTCGCCAGGAGCTTACTGAGGCGCATGCATTTATTCTCCCCTATATCAGGGGACGAAGCGCCGTGCTTTTCCTGGCAGTATTTTTTATCGTGCTTTTACAAGCAACCCGTGGAATTATGATGCCTCCGGTTAGAGGGGATTGTCTCATCTATCATATGACACTGGCTGGCCTATGGGTTCAAAATGGTGGCTATACACGTCTCCTGATACCCGATGCATTTGATAGTTTTAGCCATTTCCCCAACAATGGCGAGGTCTTCTTTAGTTGGTTGATGGTCCCATTCCGAAGTGATTTGCTTACAGGTCTTGGCAATTTCCCTTTTCTTATACTCGGTGCTTTGGCGGTTTACGGATTAGCGAGGGGATTAGGCATTGATAGGGAAGAGTCTTTACTGGCATCGGCATGGGTAAGCTTTTCACCACCCCTGTTTGCTTACGTTGCCACTCAATACGTTGACATTCAGAGTTTTGCGGAAGGGCTTTGTGGCGTGTTCTTCCTCATCAAGTATAGCCGGAGCAGTCAACCACGCGATGGTATCATGGCTTTTGCAGCCCTCAGTTTAGCAGCAGGAACCAAAGTCATTTTTCTTCAGTTACTATTACTCTCCAGTCTCATAACCTTGTATATATCTTCGAGGAAACGTATAGGTAGCAAGAGGTGGTTGACAATGGTTATTGGCATTCTTATTGTAACCGGTGCGGCAGCAGCTCCCTGGTATGTGCGAAACTGGATAGAGACCGGTTCCCCTCTCTATCCTTTCCCTCTTTCCATCAATGGTATGGAGGTTTTTCCTGGTTCTCAATTCCAGAACGTTAGTCTTTTATCCCTTGAAACAAAACTTAGGCATGGAATTTATGAATCACTTTGGTATTGGTTAAAAGTTTTCGACTTCCCTGGTAGAGTTCCAGCAAACTTTGGCCCAAAATTTGTGCCGACGGTAATTGGCGGAATCATAGGGTTAATATTGGGTTTCAGGAGCCGCAACCGGATACAATGGTCGATTATTGGTATCATTTGCTGCTCTGAATTTGCCCAGTTCATGAGCAAAGGGATGAAGGCGGTGAGATTGACATGGGTGGATGCCTCTCAAAGATTCTTGATGCTCTTTTTTGCCTTGATGGTAATATCGGGAATGTTTATCCTGGTAAAAATACCGAGATGGAAACAATTAGTGGTAATCATCCTTGCCTGTTTTGTCATTATGGATCTCTTGGCAATTACTACTAATAACATCTTTACCTCATTTATATATCTAAATGGCGAGCATTATTTTCTCACTGCTACCGTTTTCCTCGTACTCACTCTCCTCTACTCTATTTCCCGTAGTAAAACAGTAAAGCCATGGGCATTTTCCATCGTAACAGTCATTATTTTAGCCATATCCTTGTCTTTTATACAACTCTATCGTGATAAGACACGCCACCTCCGGTTTATTGATACCATTGATTTTCGCATTCCAAAGGACGCTGTTCCCGTCTGGAAACTTGTAGATAATCCTTCCAGACCAATAACAATAGCTGTTACTGCAGGATGGGCAAGATACGGCCTCAACTGGTATTTATACCCCCTCATGGGACGGCGACTCCAGAACCATGTGGCCTATATTTCTCCTGCCCAATTGGGAGAACTTCCTTCGTACGCCCCAGGCTTAGACTCGTTTAAAAGAGTCGAGGCATCGATATGGATTAATCGTATTCGAGAAGCAAAGGTTGACATGATATTTGTCATTATGCCGCCTCCGCCAGAACTGGCTTGGATAGAGGATAACCCCGGCATTTTTAAGTTGCTTCAAGAGTCGGAAGATTATCGCATCTATGAATTCGAACAAAATGAGGAATGGCAATAAATGATGATCAAAACTAAGTGCTTTATTTGCGAGACGGGTGATTCAGAGCCTTTTCTTCAGGCTAAGGATACCCTTGGGATTACCGATCAGGTTTTCTCTCTCTCCAAATGCAGAAGATGTGGTCTTGTATTCCTTAATCCGACTCCCGAACCGGCAGAAATGAAGGCATTTTATCCTGAAGGCTATTGGATAAAAAGGGAAACCGGAATTGAAGGTTATTACAAGGATATCATTATATATTTCGAATTAAGGACATTAAGAAAACTCCTGGAACCTGGCGGAAGGTTGCTTGATGTAGGGTCAGGGAATGGAGAATTTCTTTTCCATGCCGGTAAACATGGCTACGATGTCTATGGTGTAGAAACCTCGAAAGATATGGTTGATTACTCTATCAAGACCTTTGGGTTAAAAAATGTGATAAATTCAGATATTTTTTCCGCTTCCTTTGACGACTCCTTTTTTGACGTTATTATGTTTAACCATGTATTCGAACATCTTTATAACCCCCTTGAAACTCTTACTGA
>MHDQ01000023.1 GCA_001803565.1 Nitrospinae bacterium RIFCSPLOWO2_12_FULL_45_22
GCGGCTACTGAAGTAAGTCCTATCACAGATTTACGGGCATCGGCAGAATATAGACGGGAGATGGTTAGAGTATTGCTTAAGAGAGGGATAAAGAGTGCCTGGGAAGAATTAAAAAGAGTTAGGGGTTAACGAACATGACCCACCAAATAGAATTAATAATAAATGGTGAGCACTATGAATTAATGGTAAAGGCTAATAAGACCCTTTTAGAACTCTTACGGGAAGATTTAGATTTGACCGGGACAAAAATGGGCTGTGGTACTGGAGATTGTGGTGCCTGTACCGTGCTACTTGATAACAGACCTGTTAATGCCTGTTTGGTCTTAGCAGTAGAAGCCAGAGGTAAAGAGATAGTTACCATTGAAGGACTAGCCCAGGGTGAGACCCTCCATCCCCTCCAGCAGGCCTTTATTGATCACGGAGCAGTACAGTGTGGGTTCTGCACCCCTGGTATGATCCTCACGGCTAAAGCCCTGCTCGATAATAACCCCAATCCTACTGAACCGATGATCCGAAGGGCTATTGCAGGAAACATCTGCCGCTGTACGGGCTATACCAAGATTGTAAAGGCTATTATGGCAGTAGCTTCTAGATAGGATATTTAACATTATGGCAGAATATAAAGTCATAGGACAGAATCTTCCTAGGGTAGATGCACAGGATAAGGTTACGGGCCGTGCTAAGTATTCCTTGGACATAAAACTCCCTAGGATGCTTTCTGGCCGGATACTAGGGAGTATGTTCCCGCATGCTAAAATCCTTAAGATCGATGCCAGTAGAGCTAAGCGCTTAGCAGGAGTAAAAGCAGTCATTACAGCAGATGACATACCAGATGTGCGCTGGGGCTTCATATTGAAAGACCGCACAATACTGGCTCACGAAAAAGTAAGGTATATTGGTGAACCGATAGCTGCCGTGGCTGCTATTGATGAAGAGACTGCTGATGAGGCCCTGGAGCTTATCCAAATAGAATGTCAAGAATTGCCTGCCATATTTCATCCTGAAGAAGCTATGGCTGTAGGGGCGACCCTTATCCATGAGGAGCTGCACAGTTATACTGCTATGGGAGAAATTATCCGCAAAAACAATGTCTGTTCCCATACTGTTATCCAGCAAGGTGATATCGAGACAGGCTTCAGCGGTTCAGATGAGGTCTTTGAAGATTGTTTTACTACCCAGATGGTACATCAATGTTATCTAGAGCCCCATGTAGCAGTATGTGATGTAAATCATTCAGGTAATCTTACTATTTGGACCAGTACCCAGTCCCCCTTCTTTGTCAGGAGTGAGCTGGCTGAGACATTATTAATGCCCATAAGTAAGATCAAAGTTATACCCCTTAATGTTGGAGGAGGTTTTGGTGGTAAATTCGGTATCCTGCTAGAGCCGATCTGTGCCTTATTGGCTAAGAAAAGTAATCGGCCCGTAAAGATAGTCATGACTCGAAAAGAGGAGTTTACTACGGCTAACCCACGGCATCCTACTATCATGAAGCTCCGTACTGGAGTAAAAAAGGATGGGACATTAGTTGCTCGAGCAGCTACTTTGATTTATGATACCGGGGCATTTGCTGGTATGGGCCCAATAGTCAGTTGCAATGGTGCTAAATTTATTACAGGACCTTACCGGATACCCCATATAATGATCAATAGCTACTGTGTCTATACCAATAAAACACCGGCTAATCTCTGCCGTGGAGCTGGTAGTCCCCAAGCTACTTTTGCCTCGGAATCGCAGATGGATATTATTGCTACCAAGCTCGGCATAGATCCCCTAGAATTGCGCTTAAAAAATGGTGTAGAAGAAGGGGATATGTCTTCCACAGGACAGGTTTTACATGGGGTAGGATTCAAAGGAACTCTAAGGCTAGCGAGCCAGAAAGCTCCCTGGGTACCACATAAACCGGATATCTATCAAGGTAAAGGAATAGGATGCTTGCAGTATGAGACCGGTACTTTGGGTTCCAGTTGCTGCATAAGGTTGAATGAAGATGGAACTTTTGCTTTGATCATAGGGACTATAGAAATAGGACAGGGCTCTACTACTATCCTTAGGCAGATAGCAGCCGAAGGCCTAGGCGTCCCGGTAGAAGCAGTTAATACAGCTATCGGAGATACCGATATAGCACCTTACGATATGGGTACTGGTGCCGATAGGGTAACTTTCAGTATGGGTAATGCCGTACTGGTCGCTGTTAGAGATATGAAGGCCCAATTGTTCCAGATAGGTGCTATGCTGCTCGAGGCCAATCCCGACGATATAGAATTGCAAGACGGTAAAATAATAGTCAGAGGTGCTCCAGAAAGAGGTATACCTTTATCAGATCTAGCTATGGCTTGCCATATGCTGAAAGGTGGTCCGATACTAGCTAAAGGGTCTTATCTTGCCGAAGAGCCACCTTTTAATACCCAGAGTATCAAAGGAGGTTTTTTCCCTTCTACACCAGCACCTACTTTTGCTACCCAGATAGCGGATCTAAAAATAGACCCTGAGACTGGTCAGGTAGAGCTCCTGAAGATTACGGCTGCCCATGATGTAGGCTTTGCTATTAACCCTATGGCGGTTGAGGGGCAGATTGAAGGAGGGGTAGTGATGGGTGGTGGATATGCATTGTCAGAGGAGATAATATTTGACCAGGGCAAGATTATTAACCCTAAGTTAGCTGATTATAAGCTCCCTACTGCCCTGGATGCACCCCAGATAGAGGCTTTAATAGTGCAAGAGCGGTCTTTGACTGGTCCTTTTGGTGCCAAAGGAGTGGGCGAGCCCGGTGCTGCACCTACCGCCCCAGCTATTGCTAATGCTATATATTCTGCAGTAGGAGTCAGGGTAAAGGATTTACCTATCACGGCTGAAAAACTCTACTGGGCCCTTAAGCACAATGTAAGCGTTCAGCCCTCAGCAATCAGCGGTCAGCAAAATAAGGCAATAGGCGATAGGCAAAAAAATCTAGCTCCTGACCTCTAGCCTCTTGCCCATAGCCTGTTTTAGCTGAAAGCTGACGGCTGATAGCTGAACGCTTCCAGCAAAAAATTACTCCAGATGAATAGTAAAAAGATTAGAATAGAAGAAGCTATTGGTTTACCTTTAGCCCATGATCTTACTCGGATCATTCCTGGTGAGTTTAAAGGAGCAGCCTTCAAACGGGGACATATTATACAGAAAGAAGATATTGGTCAACTCAAGGCCATAGGTAAGGAAAGCATTTATATATTAGAATTGTCTCCTGAAGAAATACACGAAGACGAAGCAGCTATACAAATAGCTGAGGCAGTAACTACCAATGATTTTTTTATCACTGAGCCTTGTGAAGGGAAGGCCAATATAAAGAGCCGTACGATGGGTTTACTCAAAGTGGATAAAGACCTCCTGTGCCAGATAAATTCGCTGGCGGGAATAATCCTTGCTACTTTACACAGTGGTACCTTATGCCGACCAGAAATGGTAGTAGCTGCTACCAGGATCATACCACTAGCTATAGAAAAAAAATGGCTTGAGGCGATAGAGAAGCTATGTCGGGAACAAGATAAAGTCATTAGCCTGCAGCAGCTAAAGAGTAAAAAAGTGGGGATAGTTATTACTGGCAATGAGATTTATCATGGGATGATAAAAGATAGCTCAGGTGATATCATGCAAGGGAAGCTTGAGTCTTATGGTTCTCACGTGACTAGAAGGATCATTGTTCCGGATGACCCTATTGAGATTGCCCAGGCTATTCGCCTCTTACGAGAAAGTGGAAGTGAGATGATCTTAGTGACTGGAGGGATGTCAGTAGATCCCGATGATGTAACATTAGAAGGAGTAAAAGAAGCTAAAGCCAGTATTATTTTCTATGGTATACCTATATTACCAGGTTCAATGCTGCTATATGCCGTATTAGGTAGTACTCCTATCTTAGGCGTACCAGCCTGTGCTATCTATCATAAAGCTACTGCCCTTGATATAATCCTTCCTAAAGTATTAGCTGAGGAAGATATTACTAAAGATGACATAATTACTCTGGGACACGGCGGTCTTTGTCTCCATTGTGGTAACTGCCATTTTCCGGCATGCCCTTTCGGAAAGGAATAACCTTATTTTGAAGAGATTAGTCCATGGAAGATATTTATCGAGAGATTAAGCGATTAAGAACAGATAGGGAAAAAGCTGTTTTGGCCACTGTTATAACTAAATTGGGTTCCGCGCCCAGGGAAAAAGGGGCTAAGCTGTTAGTAAGAGAAGATGGAAGCTCCATAGGCTCTATTTCTGGCGGGTGTGTGGAGGCTGAAACCTGGCAGGAAGCCATGCAAGTCATGCAGACAGGGGAAAGCAAGGTTATTGGCTTTCATCTTACCGAAAAAGAAGCGGTAGAGAGTGGACTTATATGCGGTGGTAGGATAGAAGTTTATCTGGAGCCTTTATGGATGGATTATGCCTCTGAGGAAGGTGATATATTTGAAGAAATTACCCATATTCTATCCAGGGAAGGGAGGGCTTTTCTGGCAACGGCTATAAAAAGAGAGGCATCTAAGGGGCAAGAAAAGATTTTAATAAGACAAGAAGGGTCTACCTTAGGAAGTTTAGGAGACAAGCTTTTAGATAACTCGATTATAACCCATACCAGAGAAATGATAGGAAAAGAAGAGCCCGTCCTGGTAACCATAAAAAATTCTCAGAATAAGGAATGCGAGATCTATCTGGAACCCATCTTGCCCACTCCCATCCTATTTATATTTGGTGGAGGGCACATCTCTTTACCCCTTGCCCGAATTGCTAAAATAGTTGGGTTCAAGGTAGCAGTGATAGATGATCGGGAACTATATGCCAACAAGGATAGATTTCCAGAGGCAGATGAAATATATCCCCTCGAATTCGAAAATTTTTTTGAACAGTTTGAATTATCCCCCAGGGCTTATATTGTTATCGTTACTCGGGGTCACTTGCATGATGAGCTAGTATTAGAGAAGGCCCTGAAGACTGAAGCCGCTTATATAGGTATGATTGGCAGCAAGCGCAAGGTCAGGTATACCTATGACAACCTCATGCGCAAAGAAATAACAGAGGAGCAGCTTTCCCGGGTCCATGCCCCTATCGGATTAGATATAAAAGCTGAGACGCCTGAGGAGATTGCCATAAGCATCATGGCAGAGATTATCAAAATAAGGAGGCATTATCTTGCCAGGGGATAACAATCTCATAAGGTCGTTGGTTGAGATTGAGAAAACGAAAACTCCTATACTTTCAAGTTAGAAACTGGCGGTAAGCAGGTCTAACAATTCCAGGGCAAAGTCTTTAGAAGCCCTCTGTAATGCCTCTTGTTTACCGGCTTCGCTACTGGAGATAGATTCACTTACCCGATATTCTCGGTAAGTATCCAGGGTTTGTTGAAAAATGATTTTCTTTTTCTTAATATCCCGAAGGGTAATGAGGATAGCCATATTTAGCCGATATTCGGTAACATTGTCTTGAGGATCAAAAGCCAGAGGTGTAAGCACATAAGAATGAATCTCGCCGGTTAAGATAGCATCGGCCCTATTACGGGCACCAATCTTTACTCTACCATCGGTCAGGAATTCTTGCCTGACAGTCCGGGTAATTTCTCTTTCGATCTGCGGTTCACCGGTCTTATTGACAAAGATAGGGATAAATACCTGCTTAATATTGCCCGGAAGGCCTTGTCCGCTCCCTACCAGCCTGTACCCACAGCCTATAGTTGCTATGAGAATGACTACTAATAATACTGAAATAATGCCCGAAATGCGTGGTATCATAATGCAACATCTCCCTTAACCACGAATTACACGATAATACGGATGATACAAATAACCACAGAGGACACAGAGCCTGTAGCAGCCCGTCTTACGGTGCTATAGACCTTTAGCAGGGTAAGGCCCTGCGGCTACCTCTTCATTCGGGTTATTGGTACGTTCGTGCAATTCGTGTTTTCTGTGATGATTTGTTAGACAACAAAAAGTTATTTTTTGATAGATTCAGTTTTCTTCAACGTTCCATCGGGTTTGATTCTTTCCTCAAGCCAACTCCAATCAATTGATCGGATCCGGGGAGTTGATTCTACAAATATCTTCCCATGACAAAATTCTCTCGTTTCATTTTCAACACTCCAGTACATTCCTTCTCCGCTATGTCCAATTATTGCTATTTCAATGGGATGCGATCCTCCTTCACCTGCTGGTATAATTTGCCTATGATTCCCATAGCGTAAAATCAAATCAGATGTAAAACCATAAAATTTTATTATAGAACCGGAGTAGATTAGATTTGGTGCCCTCCAAATTTGTCCAGGCTCAAGTGGTACGTACTGAGACATCACTTGCTGTGGCTGTCGTTCAGACTCTGACCGAACTGTCGCAAGTATGGTCTTATAAGCCTCAAGTTGTACTTCCATAGTGGATAATTGCTGCTCTAATGCTTTTGCTCTTTCTTTGGCTTCTTGTGTATTATTCACCGCCTCAGTTAGTTGAATTGACTTAATTTTTGATTCTTGATTTGATTGATAGGTAATTACAAGTGATGTAACAAAACCTAATAGAGCTAAGAACATAGTGATATAACCAGTTACTGTAAGTTTCTTTATACCAGTTTTACTCTTGTTCCATGTTCCACCTTTTATAGCCACAAGTGCTGCAAAGAATGTAATCAACTGCCCAAGATAATTAAACATGATCCATCTCCTTATTTTAAATAAGGACGGCCAATGGTGGTTTCATATATACTTTCATGCTCCTTGCTCTACACTTGTGGTTGTTGTCTAACGAAAAAATCAGCCGCCACGCTTTTTATGGTCGGCTGGATGGGCTTGTTAGATCATTTTTTTATAATACGTTAAATCTTTGTTCCCCAATATTAAACCCGGAACGCTAATATCTTCATCTATTTCTTCCCAATGAATTCCTGTGCCACCTCCGCTTAACTCATAATTATTTCTCTGTTCAGAAGTAGCATTTAACAAACGTGGAAAATAAACTAAAGGAATGGAAAGTTGCCTTCCATCCGTTAAAGCAACCCACATATTTTCTTTATCAAACCAAATTCTTGTTGCATTTGCTTCAAATGTTAAAGTGCTCATTCCATTTCTCCTCTATTAATTGACTTTTATCTTCTACCACTTTTCTGAATTCATTCAATTCCTTACTTGAAAATCCATAATTATATTCAAGGCTGACAAATGGTTTAATCCAAAATTTAGCTCTATTCGGACCTTTTCGGACATGAATATGGATTGGTTCCAATGGATAACCCTCATTTGAAAAGAAAAGAAACCTATGTCCTTTCCAATTAAAAACTTTTGGCATTTAATTATTATATCGTAAGGCTTTCTTAATTAAAATGATATAACGGTAGAGTTTACCCGCCGGCAATGAGCGCCAGCGAATGCCGGGCGGTGTAGAACGAATTGTTAGCGGATAATACAATACTTATATGTATAACTATTTTCCTTGCATACTATCCAGATTTTGCCTTATCCACTTTTCTAGTTGGTCTGCAGCCTCATTAGTTACTTTTTCAAAATAAGCGGTATCCCTTTTGAGTCCATCAAATTTGACCATTAATTTTGAACAATTATTTTCTTTAACTAAGAGCTTATCCGTAAATAACTCCCACCTTTCTAAAAGCTATAATAGAAGCTGCCAAGTGCAGAAGGGCTTCATAAGTATCATCCCGCTTTTCATAACGGACTAAAATCTTTCTGAATCTGTTGAACCAGGAATGAGCTACCTCAACAACCCATCTTCTGGCTTTATAGCCCGGCACATTCTTCTTGGCCTCTATTTCCTTTCCTCGTTGCTTTACATGTGGAACATAACCCCGTTCTTTCATTATTTCCTTTGCCGGCTCTCCCGTATACCCTTTATCAGCGCAAAGGTTTTGAACCGTTCCTTCCGGCGGCGAAACTACACGACCATCCAAAACTGCTGCAAGCTGCGATACATCATGCCGGTTTGCTCCTGTTACGATAATCGATAGAGGGACGCCAATTCCGTCCACAAGGATATGACGCTTGCTTCCATTTTTTTCCCCTGTCCGTTGGATTGGGGCCAACAGCTATCTGAGCTAAGGGAGCTTTTACCATTGCTCCATCAATACTTTGCCATTCCCAGGCTATCCCCTCCATCTCGTCATATTCAGCAAGACCTGCCTGCCACAACCTGAGAAAAAAGCCTTCCTTTAACCAGTATATGAAATAGGCATGTATTGAGCTTGAACTGCCAAAGCGTTCCTTGGGCAGTGCCTTCCACTGGCATCCTGTTCGCAACACATACACAATTCCTTCAAAAATAGTACGCGGAGGTTTTTGTCTGCGGCCACCTCCGGGCTTACGTTTATACTCCTTCTTCTCGTCTCTTTTAGTGGGTGGTGGAATTAGAGATTCCGCCTTCTCCCAAAATGCATCCGATACTTCCCAGGACAGTGTTTTTGCCATACCCCCTCCGCATTCGTTTTTGTCTGCGGAGTATAGCATTCCTATTTTAAATCTACAAGTTATTTACGGATAAGCTCTAATTCTTTTGCTCTTGTTTTCCATTTGCAAGTAGGATTACAATTGAATTTCGGCTTCCAATCTTTCCTTGCTTTGGCAATTATTCCTTGAACTTGATTAAAATTTTCACACTTTTCAATATCTTTTATGTATTCTGAATTTCCGTCATAAATATAATCATTAAATTGTATATGCTCTATTAATTCTATTTCTTTCATATCTTCAGGATTGTTGCTGACTAAAAATTCAATATTATCTTCGATACCCTCAATTAGTTTAACAGCAAATTCAGATATACTTTCATTAAGAGGCCTTTCTAGTTTAGGTTTTGTATCTCGCAACGACTTTGCTGAACTAACCAAAAATTCATCAAAATCGAGTTCTTCCACGTCAATATTGCCGGCGTGCTGAGTTACTGCTTCAGAATATTCTTCGCTGAATGACCATCCCTCCATTAATCCTTGCGATCTTTCAAACAAAATTATGGCAAGATCATGGTAAATCCAAGCTAACGGATATATTATTTCGTCATATTTAATTCCAGAATGATAGAGTTCATTTCTGTAGCTATGAGCTATTAGTATTAGATCTGCTTCATCTGAAGAAATTTTATTTAATTTATTTTTACAAAACTTAACCTTCTCATCAAAATGTTGCCCAAGTACTTTATTTTTTAAACTAGTAGTCTGTAACATTAATTAATATACTTATATCGTGAGAGGATCTCCCGTATAAGTCCAGCGAAATGGTTTTGAATTTTTGTTATACAGTTT